>NZ_CP172311.1:2548957-2882914 GCF_047946655.1 Leeuwenhoekiella sp. A2 | reverse complement strand
AATTATAACATTCTCAGGGTCATTAGCCACATCAAATTTCTCAGTAAACGCAGTTGTAGAAGCAAAGAACAGCGGGCCAAATATTTCGTAGTGCTTTACACCATCTTCATCAACATATTTTCTGGCTCTAATTCTTTTAGCGCTTTCCCAGGCAAAAAACAAAGCAGAGAGAATAACACCTACTAACACGGCCAAAGCTAAATTGTGCAAGATAATTGTAATAAGAGTAACGATTATAACGAGGAAAATATCTTTTTTAGGCACTTTATTAAATATTCTCAAGCTTACCCATTCAAAAGTTCCTATAGCAACCATAATCATAACGCCTACTAAAGCGGCCATTGGTAATTTTTCAATAATTGGAGCGCCAAATAATATTATCATTAGAATAGTTAAAGAAGCTATTATTCCCGCCAAACGCGCTCTTGAGCCAGCCGATAAATTAACTAGAGTCTGAGCGATCATTGGGCAGCCACCCATCCCAAAGAAAAAGCCGTTTAAAATATTAGAACCACCCTGGGCGATGCATTCTCTATTTCCGTTTCCTTTTGTTTCGGTAATTTCATCAACTAAGCTAAGAGTAAGTAAACCCTCTGTTAATCCTACAGCTGCCATAATCATAGAATATGGAGCGATTAGTTTTAAAGTTTCCCAATTAATTGGAATATTAGGTATATGGAATGGAGGAAAACCACCACTAACAGATGCTATGTCTTTTACCGTTTTTGTTTCAATTCCTAAGAAATAAACCAATACAAAAATTACTATAATAGCAACTAATGAGGAGGGAACTGCTTTTGTCACCTTAGGCAATAAAACCACAATTGCAATAGTTAAGGCTACTAAGCCAGCCATTATATATAAAGAAGTTCCAGAAAGCCAGGTAATTTCTCCATTTACTACTGTCTTAAACTGCTCTAATTGTGACATAAATATGATTATAGCTAACCCGTTTACAAAGCCAAACATTACAGGATGAGGCACTAATCGAATAAACTTACCCAATTTGAAAAGCCCAATTAAAAGTTGAATAACACCAGCTAAAGCAACAGCAGCAAGAACATACTCTAACCCGTTTGAATTCATCAGGGCAATCAATGTAATTACTGTAGCTCCTGCTCCACCAGAGATCATGCCTGGTCTGCCTCCAAATATTGCAGTAACCAGACCAGCTATAAAAGAAGCATATAACCCCATTAATGGCGGGAAGCCAGCCAGTATGGCAAATGACAGCGATTCTGGGATCATGGTCATAGCCACAGTTAAACCTGCCAATACCTCTGTTTTATAATTTACCTTTTGCGATAAATCAAATAAGTTGAATACTTTTTTCATAAAATGATAGAAATATGTTGTGGTATGGTTTCTTAATTAGAAAACAAGTAGGTTAAATGCCAATTAATTTTATTGAGAATATCGAATAAGGATTCGACAAATGATTTTGAAGTTATTTCCTGACTTAAATACTTAATTAAGACGAAGTAACCGCGATAAAATGAACTACGTTTTCACAATATCGCTGCAAAAATAACCTTTTTAATCAAAATCACAAGACGTTATAAAACACCTGTTCCTTCTTTTTTAAACCTGTTTAAGGCGATTTTTCTTGCTGTAGAAAAAATTAAAAATTGTAGCCTTCTTTTGAAAAAAGCTTAATGCTGTTAAAGATTTTATAATCCCCCTTATATCTTTTAGTTAGGAGAAATGAATAGCTAAATTTCATCAAAAAATAATTGATGATGAAAAAGATATACTCGGCCATCCTTATGGCGCTCATTATGGCTTCATGTTCTGATAAGGTAACTAAGGAAGAAAAGAAAGAACTGGCAGATAATGGCACCACTTCGGTAGAAACAGCTATAGGCCCATTAGAACTGGTTTCCCCATACACTTCAAAATCTGTGAGCAATAATAGTACTGTTATTGAATGGCCAGAAGGTATGACGCCGCAGGCACCAGAAGGTTTTACAGTAACTCGTTTTGCAGACAATCTGGAACACCCACGGTGGACATATATTGCACCTAACAACGACATTTTTGTAGCAGAAGCTAACACCAGTAACAGCGCAGATCGCGTTACGCTATTGAGAGATACAGATGAAGATGGTGAAGTTGATGAACGCATGATCTTTAAAGATGGGCTCAATCAAAACTTTGGGATGCTTGCTCTTAACGGCTACTTCTATATTGCAAATACAGATGGTCTTTACCGCTGGCCATATAAAGAGGGCGACACTAAACTGGAAGGTGAAGGTGAAAAAATTGTAGATCTTTCTGCAAGTGGTTATAATAATCACTGGACGCGAAATATAATCACCAATGAAGCTGGTGATAAGATTTATATCTCTGTGGGTTCATCAAGCAATGTGGGTGAATACGGAATGGAAAAAGAAGTTAGACGCGCAAATATATTAGAAGTT
Organism: Leeuwenhoekiella sp. A2; assembly: GCF_047946655.1. GTDB lineage: Bacteria > Bacteroidota > Bacteroidia > Flavobacteriales > Flavobacteriaceae > Leeuwenhoekiella. Next base: position 2,880,494 of record NZ_CP172311.1, on the reverse strand, counting down.
AACCCTGACGGAAGCGGTGAAATAGTTTACGCTAATGGTTTACGTAACCCTGTGGGTATGGACTGGAATCCTGTGACCGGAGATCTTTGGACAGCTGTGAATGAGCGAGACGAATTAGGTAATAACCTGGTTCCCGATTATATCACAAGTGTAAAAAAAGGTGGTTTTTATGGGTGGCCGTTTAGTTATTATGGTCAAATAAAAGATCCCCGTTGGGAAGATGAGCCACACGATTCATTAGTAGCGGCAGCAATTGTGCCAGATGTGCCTGTAGGCAGTCACACAGCATCTTTAGGCTTAACTTTCTATACAGCAGATGATTTTCCCGCTGAATATAAAAATGGAGCTTTTGTAGGTCAACACGGTTCATGGAATAGAAAACCTTTTTCAGGATATAAAGTACTTTATGTACCTTTTGATCAGAGGAAACCACAGGAACCACAGGATTTTTTAACCGGGTTCATTGCAAATGAAGAAAATAGTGAAGTATATGGCAGACCAGTTTGTGTCGCCGTAGCACCAGACGGTTCTCTTCTTGTAAACGATGATGACAGTGGTATAATCTGGAAAGTAACTGCTAACAAATAAAAAATTGCAAAAACAACTAATCGGCCTGCTGCTTTTCACAGGTAGCATAGCATGGGCTCAACAACCAGCACAAGATTCTATACCTGAAAGAAATTCACTCCCTGAAGTTTTACTGCGCAGTACTCCTGTAATCGATGAATTACAACGGGTGCCGGCGGCAGTAAATGTAATATCAACTGAAAATCTTCAGCGGGGTGATCAAGTTTCTCTTTCTAACGAGATCAATAAAGCGCCTGGCGTTTTTATGCAACAAGGGGCAATAAACACAAGCAGAATCACAATTCGCGGTTTGGGTGCGAGAAGTACTTATTCTACAAATCGAGTGAAAGCTTATTTTGAAGGTATCCCACTTACAACGGGCGAAGGTGAAACGACCCTTGAGGACATTGATCTTAATCTTATAGACCGCATCGAGATAATTAAAGGTCCGGCTTCAAGTAGTTATGGTGCAGGTCTGGGTGGCGTTATAAATATTTCCGCTATTCAACCAGAATATAACACTAAGAAACTTTCGGTTGAAGGGATGGGAGGCTCCTTTGGTCTTCTGAAAAAAAGCGTTTTAGCAAATCTGGGCGGTAATAAGATTGCAGGACTGCTTACCTATAACCAACTTTCTACAGATGGTTATAGAAAAAACAGCGATTATGACCGTAAAATCGTCTCTTTTTATGGAAAAACCGACGTGAATTCTAAAAGCCAATTAGCTTTATTTGTGAACTACACACGCTTAAAAGCATTTATCCCAAGTTCAATAGATGAAGATGATTTTAAAAATGAGCCACAAAAAGCAGCGTTTACATGGGGTCAGGCAAAAGGGTATGAATCTTACGATAAGGTAGTTGCCGGTCTTTCTTATAATTGGCAAATTGACACACACTCCACCTGGAACACCAGCATTTTCACTAATTATCGCGATGGTTATGAGCCAAGACCATTTGACATTCTTGATGAAAATTCTTTTGCATTTGGTATAAGAAGTAATTTAAAATCATCTTTTGATCTGTTTAAGATTCCGGCAAACAGCAGTATAGGTGTTGAATATTTTGATGAAAACTACAAATCGAAAATCTTTGAAAATCTTTACGAAAGCAACGACGGTAACGGTACTCTGCAAGGTGACGCTTTAAGCAGTCAGGAACAGGATCGCAAATATTTAAATCTTTTCGCCCAAATAAATCTTCAGTTTACAGAACGTTTAAAAGGTGAATTTGGCTTAAGCTACAACCACAGCAGATATATTCTAGATGATGGCTTTAATGAGACGGGAGAAGATCGCTCTGGCGCTTATACCTATCCCAGACAATTTTTACCACATGCGGCTTTGACATATGAAGCATTGCAAAATAAATACCTCTACGCATCAGTTAGCCGCGGTTTCTCCTTACCATCTGTAGCAGAAACATTAACACCAGAAGGAGCTATAAATACAGATATAAAACCAGAAACAGGAATAAGTTATGAAGTGGGTGTAAAAGCAACTTGGTTGGACAAAAAATTATATACAGAACTTGCTCTTTATAGCATTCAGGTTGATAATTTATTAGTTGCAGAGCGCGTTGCAGAAGATCAATATGTGGGCGTTAATGCGGGAAAAACCAATCATGACGGTATAGAATTTCTGGTAAATTATGATCAAAATCTTTCAGCAAACTGGGCTTTAAAACCGTATGCCTCAATAGCGATAAATAACTATAAATTTGACGAATTTGTAAATAATGATACAGATTATAGCGGTAACGATCTCACGGGAGTACCAGATAATGTTCTCAATTTTGGCTTAGACGTGGTAAATTATAAGCGATTTAAATTTTCTACAAACTATCGGCATGTGGGGATGATCCCTCTTAATGATGCAAATGCGCTTTACAGCGAAAGTTATGATCTTGTAAACCTGCGTGCAGATTACAGTTTCAATATATTTAGCAATTTAGCGGGAACTGTTTATTCTGGTGTGAATAATGTTTTTGACGCAAATTACGCCGCGCAGATATTACCTAATGCAACAGGATTTGGTGGTGCTTCTCCCCGATTTTATTATCCCGGAGATCCTGTAAATTGGTATGCAGGTTTAAAAATAATGATCAATTAATTTTCCTTTTTAGAAGATTTGTAATCTGAAATTATTTTTTGAAACTGACTGTTCAGATCGATGATTCTGTCAAGAAGCTGAAAGTGATTTTCTTCTAAAAGAAGATCACTTTTTAAGTTTTGAGCCGAACAGAAATCAAGGAATAACTCATGATATTCAGGGAGAATTTGCAGCTGGTGAGTTAGTAGCTCTTTTGTGAAAAGATTGTCACTTTCAAAAAGTGATTGCAATTGAATATAGGTAATTGTTGTAGTATCTTCTTTTTTATTTTTCGATTTAAACAAACCGGCAATCAGCCCGGCGACTTTAATGAGATCCATTCCGCCGGAAGGCTTTGGGTAATATAAATATGGATTTTCTTTTATATCATTTTGAATAGCATTACTAAAATTAGCATCATATTCTTCGATCTTAAATTCTTTTTCCTTCTTTGCTGATGAAAGTTTTACTTCATCTAATTCATTATTGATTTCTTTCAAATCAACCACCCATACCTGATCTAATTGATACGGTTCTATTAGAAATATCTGTTTCTCATGAAATGCAGCACTCACTATAATTGAGTCATTAACTGCAGCAGCTATCTTAAAATCGCCCTTCTCATCACTTAAAACAGCCTTATCCTGAGTAATATTTTGTACAAGTGCACCTTCTAAGGTTTTATCTGCTGCATAAATCTTACCGCGAGTGGTTTGCGAGAACAGGGCATGAGAAATAAATAGTAACAAAAGAAGTAATAGTCTTGGCATATAGCATGTTTACATTCAACACATAAAGACAGCTATAAATAAGCTAAAGTTGCAGAAATTTAAATTAACCGGTGCGAAAAAGCACCTGTTTTGACCGATTTTCATCCGATTAAAGGAGGTTTTTATTCTGCTCTTACAGAATCTGGAACAAGACCGGTGTAATCGCCACCGTTGCGTATAACATCGCGCACAATGGAAGAAGAAATGTAACTTTTACCTGATGAAGTAAGTAGAAACACAGTTTCTATCTGGGCAAGTTTTCTATTAGTGTGGGCGATTGCTTTTTCAAACTCAAAATCTCCCGGATTGCGTAATCCTCTTAAGATAAAACCGGCATCATTGGCATTACAAAAATCTACGGTTAGCCCTTTATAAGTCATCACTTTAATTTTGGGTTGATCTTTAAAGGTCTCCCGTAAAAAATATTCCCTTTTCTCTTGTGAGAACATGTATTTCTTTTCGGCATTTACACCTATTGCAAGAATAATCTCATCAAAAAGTGTTAGTCCGCGATCTATAATATCACAATGTCCTAAGGTAAGCGGATCAAAAGATCCCGGAAATACAGCTCGTTTCAATGGGTATGTTTTTAGAGATGTTTAAAATTAGGCAATAAAAAGGGAAGACAATAATTATTGTTTCTATTGCTTTATAGCCGCTTCAATTACGTTACCAAACAATTCTGCCAAAGTTATCCCGGCAGCTTTCGCCTGTTGCGGAATTATACTTGCCGGGCTTAATCCCGGTGTAGTATTAACCTCAAGAAAATGAGGTTCACCGTTTTTAAATATAAATTCTGCTCTGGTGAGACCTTTTAAGCTTAAAGCCTTAAAAACTTTTTCTGCTTCTTCCTGTACGGCTTTGGTTTGTTCTGGTGTTATCCTTGCCGGAGTAATCTCTTGAGATTTACCCTGATATTTTGCCTCATAATCAAAAAAATCATTTTCGCTTACGATTTCAGTAACGGGCAGCGCCATCACTTTACCCTTATAATTAATCACACCTACTGAAACTTCGGTACCATCTAAAAAGGACTCAATAATAATCTCATCATCTTCATTAAAGGCATTTTCTATTGCGGCAGGTAATTCTTCTTCAGTATAAACTTTAGAAACTCCAAAACTGCTTCCCGCTTTATTAGCCTTTACAAAACAAGGCAATCCTACTCGATCAATAATGGCCTTTTTATCTATAAAATCGCCTTTATTGATATAAAAATTGACCGCTGTTTTTATTCCGTACGGTTTTACTGCGCTAATGCAATCCCGCTTATTAAATGTGAGCGCAGCCTGGTAAAAGTCACAAGCTGTCTGTGGTATACCCATCAATTCAAGATATGCCTGTAAGAGACCGTCTTCTCCCGGGGTACCATGAATTGTATTAAATGCAGCATCAAAAGAAATGACAGTATCTTCTATCAATACCGTAAAATTTTCTTTATTTACGGGTACACTAGTTCCATCTTCTAATTGGCAGACCCAGCCTTCTTTTAGTATTTCAACCGCGTAAGGTTCATATAAATCTCGATCAAGATTATCCATCACAGTTTTTCCGCTTTTAAGCGAAATTTCAACCTCACTCGAATAGCCGCCCATAAGGACAGCGATATTTTTTTTTGACATATTAAAAAGAGATAATTGCCGTTTAAATCTTGACTATTTACACTTCAAAAGAACGGCTTTTTTATAATATTTGGTAAAAAAAGTAGTTGCAATTGAGGGTCGCTTAATTTTAAGTAAGTTTGTACGCTCTTTAATAAATAACACATGGGTTTAATACGGTTTATCTTCAGCAAGGCATTTGTAAAGCAATTGCTCCTTGCCTTACTGGTTTTAATTGTTTTGGTATTTGTAATCCTTTTTTGGTTAAAATCATCAACTAATCACGATCAACGTATTTCTGTACCAGATCTTAGCAAAATGACCCTTAATTTAGTAAAACAGCAACTTGATGATGCAGATCTTAATTATGTGGTGATAGATTCTTCTAACTACAATCCTGATTACCCTAAATATTCGGTTATTGAGCAAACGCCAGGCCCGGGTAAATTTGTAAAAGAAGATCGAAAGATCTACTTAGTTCTTAATCCTTCAGGATATCGCAAGATAGAAGTACCCAATATCGTAGGTCGCACACGCCGCCAGGCAGAACCTACTCTTGTTGCCTTAGGTTTTAAAGTAGGTAAAATAGATTACCGCGATTATATCGCAAAAGATGAAGTACTCGAGATGCGCTATAAAGGGCAAACAATAAAAGCAGGCGAAAGATTACAAAAAACGGCGATTATAGATCTGGTTTTAGGCAATGGTCTTACCCGTTACAAACCCACAGAAGATAGTGAATAAAAATATGATGCAAGATTCTAACGAAATAGAAAACGAGCAGGATGATGAGTTGTATGAGCATCATTGTTTTACCGCAAGAAATGGGCAGGAACCTTTAAGAGTTGACAAATTCCTGATGAATTTTGTTGAGAAAGCTACCCGCAACAAACTGCAAAAAGCTGCAAAAAATGGTAATATTCAGGTAAACGGTGAGGTTGTAAAACAAAATTACAAAGTAAAAGCCGGCGATGTTGTACGGGTGATGTTTGAGCATCCGCCTTATGAGTTTTTGCTTACGCCAGAGAATATCCCCTTAAATATTGTTTATGAAGATGACGCGCTTCTGGTAGTTAATAAACCGGCAGGTATGGTTGTGCATCCCGGGCATGGTAATTATAGTGGCACCCTAATAAACGCATTGACCTATCACTTTGAGAACCTTCCTGAAAACAGCAGCGGCAGACCGGGGCTGGTACATCGCATAGATAAAGACACAAGTGGATTGCTGGTTGTTGCTAAGACAGAGCAGGCAATGACACATCTTGCAAAACAATTTTTTAATAAAACCAGTGAGCGAGAATATGTGGCTATAGTTTGGGGAAATGTAGAAGAAGATGAAGGCACTGTAGAAGGTCACATAGGCCGTCACCCCAAGAATAGAATGCAAAACACAGTTTATGAAGACGGTGAACAAGGTAAAGAAGCCGTTACTCATTATAAAGTAATAGAACGCTTAGGTTACGTCACGCTTATCTCCTGCAAATTAGAGACAGGTCGCACACACCAGATACGTGTGCATATGAAATATATAGGCCACACCTTATTCAACGATGAGCGATACGGTGGTGATGCCATTTTAAAAGGCACAACCTTTACTAAGTATAAACAGTTTGTTGAAAATTGTTTTAAGGTACTGCCGCGACAAGCTTTACATGCGAAAACATTAGGCTTTAAGCACCCCGTAACGGGCGAGTGGAAACGCTTTGACAGCGAAATACCAGATGATATGCAAGCATGTATAGAGAAGTGGCGTAATTATGCTAAGCATCAAAATACGTAAACTTTGGGCATCTTTGAAGTTGCATTTGTAACTTTAAGGAAACTCTATTTATTTCTGTTTATGCTTGATAATTTTTCAGAACAAACGCAGCTTATTATTCTTGTAATAATTATTGCCGTTCTTGTGCTTTTAGTTTTTGCAAACAACCGCAAGAATAAGAACAAGCTCTACGATAGGAAAGGCAGGGATTTTAAAAAGAATTTCCATGAGCGAAAGAAAAACAAACGCTAAGGTTTCATGAAAGTATATACTAAAACAGGTGATGATGGCACAACAGCACTCTTTGGTGGCACGCGAGTATCTAAACACCATATACGCATAGAAAGCTACGGCACTGTTGATGAACTCAATTCTCATTTAGGCTTGATAAGAGATCAACAAATAGATGATCACACCGCTAATACTTTACAACTCATACAAGAAAATCTATTCACTTTAGGTGCAATACTTGCCACAGACCCGCAAAAATCGGTCTTAAAGAACGGAAAACCTCGTTTAGACATTCCATTAATTACTGAAGAGGATGTCATGCTGCTTGAGCATGAGATGGATGCAATGTATGCTCACCTCCCTCCTATGACTCATTTTATTCTCCCGGGAGGGCACCAAACCGTGTCATACTGTCACATAGCGCGTTGTGTATGTCGAAGAGCAGAGCGGATGGCCACCGCACTTTTTGATATTGAACCATTTGACTCAAATGCCTTAAAATATTTAAACAGACTTTCTGACTATCTTTTTGTACTGGCACGGAAGTTGTCAAATGATTTGCAAGCAAAAGAAATAAAGTGGATTCCTAAAAAAGGAAAGTAGCACTTTTCTTTTTACTCGTAATAAAGTCTTATTTCATAAGGTATTACATACGTTCTTATAAATAATTTGAAATAATTGATTATTTACTTGGTTATTACGTGTAAAAAATTATTTTTGCAAAAAATAATTAATACGTTAACCTATGTACTGGACTTTAGAATTAGCCTCACACTTGAGCGATGCACCTTGGCCGGCAACAAAAGATGAATTAATCGATTATGCGATTAGAACGGGAGCGCCACTTGAGGTTGTAGAAAATCTACAGGCGATGGAAGACGAGGGCGATTCTTATGATTCTATCGATGAGATTTGGCCAGACTATCCATCTGATGAAGACTACCTCTGGAATGAGGATGAATACTAAGAAATACTAAACAAACAAATAGAAAGTCTCACCTAAGAGGCTTTTTTTTTGTTTAAATTTGAACCTATTTTTATATATAAATACAACCACCTATTATGGGATTACTAGATAAGGTATTAAAGGTTTTTGTAGGAGATAAATCCAAGCAGGATGTGGCTTCTATTATGCCTATCGTTGAAAAGATTAAAAGTTTTGAAGGTGATCTGGAAAAACTTTCTCATGATTCATTGAGAGAAAAGACCATTGCTTTTAAAGCACAAATTGCAAATGCATTAAGCGAGGTAAATACAAAAATCGCACAGCTTGAGACAGAAGCAGATGCCACTGAAGATATTGACCGCAAAGAAGAAATCTATACAGAAATTGATTCTCTTAAAAATGATGCTTACGAGATAAGTGAGAATACACTTAACGAGATCTTACCAGAAGCGTTTGCTGTAGTTAAAGAAACTGCCAAACGCTTTTTTCATAATAAAGAGATTGAAGTTACGGCCAGCGCATTTGATCGTGAACTAAGTGCTGAAAAGGATTACGTACGTTTAGAAGGTGATCACGCCTTTTGGGCAAACAGCTGGGATGCAGCAGGAAAACCCATCACCTGGGATATGATACATTATGATGTACAGTTAATAGGTGGTGTGGCGATGCATCAGGGTAAAATTGCCGAGATGCAAACTGGTGAAGGTAAAACATTAGTGGCAACCCTTCCCATGTATCTTAATGCCCTTACGGGAAATGGAGTACATCTTGTAACCGTAAACGATTATCTGGCAAAGCGTGACAGCGCATGGATGGCACCATTGTTTCAGTTTCACGGTCTTACGATAGACTGTATTGATGTGCACAGACCTAACTCAGCTGCCAGACGTAAAGCTTACGCTGCAGACATCACATATGGTACAAACAATGAATTTGGTTTTGATTACCTGCGTGATAACATGGCGCACTCACCTAGTGATTTGGTTCAACGCCCGCACAACTATGCTATTGTAGATGAAGTAGATTCTGTTCTTGTAGATGATGCTCGTACTCCGCTTATAATTTCGGGACCGGTTCCTAAAGGAGATCAACATGAGTTTGATGCTTTAAAACCTCAGGTTGATAGTCTCGTTAATTTACAGCGCCAGCAACTAACAGGTACTTTGGCTGAAGCCAAAAAACTTATAGCAGAGGGTAACACAAAAGAAGGTGCCGTACAATTACTTCGCGTTTATCGTGGCCTTCCTAAAAATAAGGCATTGATAAAATACCTTAGTGAAGAAGGAATAAGACAATTGCTGCAGAAGACAGAGAATCATTACATGCAGGATAACAATCGTGAAATGCATAAAATAGATGCAGAATTGTATTTCACAATTGATGAGAAAAATAATCAGATTGAGCTTACAGATAAAGGGATAGAGAAAATTTCAGGTAAAGAGGATCCTAACTTTTTCGTTATGCCAGAAATGGGAATGGAAATAAGCAAGATTGAGACTTCAGGCCTTTCAACAGAAGAACAGGCTACTAAAAAAGAAGAACTCTTTCGCGATTTCAGCGTAAAAAGTGAGCGCATTCATACAATGAACCAATTACTCAAAGCATATACACTGTTTGAAAAAGATACAGAGTATGTTGTGATGGATAATAAGGTGAAAATTGTAGATGAGCAAACCGGTCGTATTATGGACGGTCGTAGATATAGTGATGGTTTACACCAGGCTATTGAAGCTAAAGAGAATGTAAAGATTGAAGATGCTACACAAACCTTTGCTACAATAACCCTGCAAAATTATTTTAGAATGTACCGCAAGCTGTCTGGTATGACTGGTACAGCTGTAACAGAAGCTGGTGAGTTCTGGGAAATTTATGAACTTGATGTTGTAGAGATACCTACTAACAGACCAATTGCACGTGATGATCGCGATGATAAAGTTTACAAGACTAAGCGCGAGAAGTACAACGCCGTTATAGACGAGGTAAATAAACTCACAGACGCAGGTCGTCCTGTTCTTATAGGTACAACATCTGTTGAAATTTCAGAATTGCTAAGCCGTATGCTTACAATTAGAAAAATTCAACATAATGTGCTTAACGCGAAATTACACAAAAAAGAGGCAGATATTGTTGCTGATGCAGGTAATGCCGGTCAGGTGACAATTGCAACTAACATGGCAGGTCGTGGTACAGATATAAAGTTAAGTGCCGAAGTTAAAAAAGCAGGCGGTCTGGCAATTATTGGTACAGAGCGTCATGATTCAAGACGTGTAGACAGACAGTTACGTGGTCGTTCTGGACGCCAGGGAGATCCAGGAAGTTCTCAATTCTACGTTTCATTAGAAGACAACCTTATGCGTCTATTTGGTTCTGAACGCATCGCTAAAATGATGGACCGTATGGGTCTTGAGGAAGGTGAGGTTATCCAGCACTCAATGATCTCTAAATCAATAGAGCGCGCACAGAAAAAAGTAGAAGAAAACAACTTTGGTATTCGTAAACGTCTTTTAGAATATGACGATGTTATGAATGCGCAGCGTGAAGTTATCTACAAGCGTCGTTACCATGCTCTGTACGGGGAACGTCTTCGTGTAGATTTAGCAAACATGATCTATGACACGTCTGAGGTTATTGCAGAGACCAATAAAGCAGCACAGGATTATAAAAACTTTGAGTTTGAGCTTATCCGCTTCTTTTCTATGGGTAGCCCGGTAGAAGAGAAAGAATTCAACTCATTAAACACACAACAGTTAGCCGGAAAGATATACAAAGCCGCTCTCGTTCATTATAGAGAGAAAATGGCGCGTAATGCAGCCGTTGCTTTTCCTATTATTAAAAATGTATATGAAAACCCGGAAAGCAAATATGAACGTATTGTTGTACCATTCTCTGATGGCAATAAAGAACTAAAAGTTGTTACCAATCTTAAGGATGCTTATGAAAGTGAAGGTAAACAGCTTATAACCGATTTTGAAAAGAATATTACTCTCGCCATTATAGATGACGCCTGGAAGACACATTTGCGTAAAATGGATGAGCTGAAACAGAGTGTTCAATTAGCTGTTCATGAACAAAAGGATCCTCTGTTGATCTATAAGTTTGAAGCCTTTGAATTGTTCAAACAAATGATAGAAGAGGTTAATAAAGATGTGATATCATTCTTATTTAAAGGAGAGTTACCTGTACAGGAGCAGGGACAAATACGAGAGGCGCGTCAAGTACGTCAAACTGAAAAGATGGAAACTTCTAAAGAAGAGATACAAAATCTTGATGAACGTGCTGCTCAAAGTCGTGCTGCGGGAGGTAACACCCAACCCAGACAACAACAAATTACTGAAACGATCGTTCGTGACCATCCCAAAATTGGCCGTAACGATAGGGTTACACTTAAAAATGTCATGAATGGAGAAAATAAATCTATGAAATACAAACAAGCGATACCTCTTATTGAAAAAGGAGATTGGGTGATTGTTGAAGATTAAATAATCGCTTTTTAAAACAAAAAACCCGAAGCAATTGCTTCGGGTTTTTTGTTTTAATGAAGAGCACGATATGTGCATCTAACTTTGTCCGGACGAAACAAAACACAACACAAACTCAAAAAGTTAATCTGGAAAATAACTCTAAAACTAACCCGATTTTTTAAACGATTTAAACGATTTTCACCCTTTTTAGGCCGATTTTTCATTGAGAAAATCGGTTGAAGATGGGTTAAAATCTTCTACTACGTTATTTAAAAAACTATTATAATTCTTTAATTCAAGCGGAACATCTGCATTCTTTTCCATGTCATGAAAATGATTTGTTGCTAAAAGTTCCATTCCGGCAAATGCATTCATCCTGTGAAAACCGAACATAACACCGTTATCTACACTCCTTTGATCAAAGAACTCACCTTCTAAGGTAAATGCCTCTTTTGGCGCATTCCAACTTGTGGTGAGAATATATTTCTTTCCGTTCATTAAACCACCGGTGCCGTAATTAATAGCCGGGTTTTTACGACTACGGCCATCGCTTGCATATATTCCATTTTGATGCCCCGCTGTGAAAACTGTATCTATATATTCTTTGAATCCAAATGGAATCTGAAACCACCAGATAGGCGTGTGATATATAATAAGATCTGCCCACTTAAATTTCTCAACCTCTTCCATAGCGTCATAATCATCACCCACCTGGATTGATTTAACTGCATAACCAGCTAAAGAATTAAAATAGGTAATTGTATTCTCAAACAAAGTCGCGTTAAACTTACCACCTGAATGAGCAAATGGATGCCCTCCGTTAATTATAAAAATATTTTTCATCTGAATTAATTATTATTTATCAAGCAAAATTAAATACCTGATATCTATTTATATAATAATACAATTCATACTTTTGTATTAAAATATTAATAGAGATGATCAATCTGGAGTGGTATAGAACATTTAAAGCGATTTATGAAAATGGAACTCTTACTAAGGCATCAACTGTATTGTACGCTTCCCAACCGGGAGTTAGCGTACACTTAAATGCCTTAGAAGCTTATGTAGGCAAAAAACTTTTTGAACGTACCTCCAGAAAAATGATTCCTACCGAAGATGGCAAATACTTGTATGAATACATTTTTGAATCTCTCAATAATCTGGAAATAGCAGAGCAACATTTTAAAAAAACTACACAAGAAAAAAATCCTTCCTTGCATATTGGGATGTGTTCTGAAACTTTTCAGCTTATTATAGAACCAGAAATACCTAAACTGCATTTTGATCTCGAGGCCAGATTTGGTGCTCATCAGGAATTAATAAAAGATTTAAATAATGGTATTTTAGATCTGGTCATAACTCCACAAAAGAAAAGTGATAAAAAATCATTAGTAAATTATACGCCATTTTCAACGGAGCGTATTGTGCTAATCGCAGGCGTAAAAACCGAGACTACAAAAATAAACGAACTTATAAGTAGCAAGAATTGGAAGAGTCTTGAAAATGAGTTGCAACACAAAATTTGGTACAGTGCCTCAAATGAGATGGAGCATTTTAGAAGATTCTGGTTCGAGAACTTCAATAAACGTCCAGCCTTCAAACCCAATTATATTTTACCAAGTATCAATTCTATAATTAGATGTCTAAGTAATGAAAATGGTTTTGCACTAGTCCCTGATTTTCTATGTCAAAACGCAATTAACAATAACGAAATCAAGCTCGTTTGGGGCGGAAAAGTTAAAACGGAAAATACTTTATATTTCGCTTCACGAACAGACTTACAGCATAAGAAAGAATTACAAATACTTGAAAATATCTTTAAATCGAAAATGAAGAAATTAATAATCACAGAATAATTCTTTATACCCTGCTCCAGACAATATTTCACATGCCTTTTTTGAGTTTCTAAGACGTGAATCTATTCTTTATTTACTCACAATCTGACAATTAACTAAAAACGTGAAACTTTACCTAAATTTAATCTAAAGCAGTTTTGAAATTTCAGTTTTAAATTTAGCTTTACACAAAATTTCACTGTGTTTTCCCGAGAGCGTTTATATAAAGAATTACATCAGGCTACAAACATGACGCCCGCAGAACTTCGTGCCTGGCTGCGCACAGATATTGCACCATTAACGGTTGCAAACTATAAAGATTCGCCGTCTCTTGAGCAATCCAGAAAGTTTCTAAAGGTGCTTTCACTACAAGTAGAAGAGCTAACTTCTGCAGACTGCCAGATCATACAAACTATGCTTCATCGTATCAATTACGTTAAACGAAGCAGAAACACCCACAGCGCTTCAAAAGCAGACTGGGAAAATAGCCTGAGAAATATGGGCTATGATATGCGCAAAGAAGTAAAAGCTGTAAAGAAAACTTCAGTATACTATTAGGCCATAGTAGTTATTTTTCTCAATTCTCCACTATTATTTCAATGTAATTTTCAGTAACTTAACATGATAATTTAAGAGCGCTGATTATGTTGTCTTGTAGAATGGAAATGAAATGGGCGGTCATATTTACCTTTTCCGGTCTGCTCTGGATGGGTTTTGAAAAAATTATGGGCTGGCATGATGAGAATATAGAGAATCAGGCTATTTACACAAACCTCTACGCATTGGTCGCTATCGCTGTGTATGTCTTGGCTCTGTATGACAAGCGCAATAATTTTTATGGCGGTATCATGAGCTGGAAACAAGGTTTTAGATCTGGCATAATCCTCACCTTTTTTTTGTGTCTTCTCGCGCCATTGTCACAATATATTACCAGCACTTTTATTACACCAGAGTATTTTGATAAAGCGATTGCCTACGCAGTCTCAAGTGGCAATAGCACCACAGAACACGCAGAGTCCTACTTCAATTTAAAAAATTATGTAGTGTACGCTACAATGGGGGCTTTAATTATGGGCATAATAACTTCTGCAGTAGTCGCTCTTTTTATTCGCAGAGATTAAAAAAATCGGTTTTTTTGTGACTAAAATCGGGAAAAAGCAGGTTGATTTTCTATTTTAGCAGGTATGAAAAAAGACCTTCCTTATCAGCTTATATGTTCAGATATTGACGGAACATTGCTAGATGTAAATCGCGATATTTCTGAAGAAACCCTTGCTGTATTCAAAAAGCTTAACGGGCATTTGCCCATCCTTCTCGCCTCTTCGCGTATGCCAAGTGCCATGCATTATCTGCAGAAAAAACTGAATATTGAAGGCGCTCCTCTCATCGCCTACAATGGTGGACTTATTCTTGGTGAAAATGGAACTGTGATAGAAAGTAATTCTTTTTCGCTTGAAGTGCTTAAAACCGTAATTAGCAACCGCAACTCGGGAAGTTTTGGTTACAACATCAGTATATACAGCAATGACGACTGGTTTACAGAAACTGAAGATTACTGGACCAAGCGGGAGATCAATAACACGCGCGTAAAACCTACGTTAAGTTCGCTGGAAAAAACCTCAGATTATCTGTCAAAAAACGGTCAAAATCCGCATAAAATCATGTGCATGGGTAATGAACTTGAGATTGATGCGTTAGTAGATGAATTATCACTAAAGCACAAACAGGATGTCAATCTATACCGCTCAAAAAATACATATTTAGAAATAACAGCCAGAAATATTGATAAGAGCCTTGCCTTAAAAGTGCTTCTCGATGAATACTATCATATATCTATAGAGAAAGTAATAGCCTTTGGTGATAATCACAATGATGTAGAGATGTTACAGCAAGTAGGTCTGGGTGTAGCAATGGCAAACGCCACTGAAAATGTAAAAGCTATCGCAGGTAAAGTAAGTTTGTACACAAATAAAGAACACGCTGTTGCGAAAGCTATTCAGCAATGGCTGCTGGGTGAATTATAAACAAAAAAAAGGGGCGCGCTCCAACCAAAAAACACGCCCCTCAAACAACCTAACCAAATTTATTATGAACGACTATTCAATATAGTTTCTGTAATTATTAACCTCGATCTTTGCGCCCAGATCATGCATAAGATTATATAAGCCAAAGAAAGTCCGGTTTATGTATAAAAAGTGCTTACTGCCCCTGTTACCATTCATTTTTCGCAATTGTGTATCCTTAGAGTACTTATCACTTAGATCTGCTATTTTGGCAAAGAAATCTTCATTTTTAAAGTCAAAAGTTTCTTTGTGAAAAGGCTGTGTGAAGAGACTCAACATTTCATAAAACAACTCTGAGAAAAATTTGATCTCCTCAGGTGAATCCTCTTCACGCAGGATTTCAAGAGCAAACATTTTTTCTATAAAAACATCAGGATTATTGATATTTGCTGGTTCTGCAAGCTCAAAATAGGGGGTATAAAAATCTTCCGGAACATGCTTAATGCATCCAAAGTCTATTGCAATTAAATTGCGCTCCTCATCTATCAAAAAGTTACCGGGATGCGGGTCTGCATGTACTCTCTTCAGTTCATGTATCTGGAACATATAAAAATCCCAAAGCGCCTGCCCTATTTTATTAGCATCTTCATTATTTGTATTATGAGCAGTAAATTCACTTAAGTGCTCACCTTCCATCCAATCCATCGTAATAATGCGCTGGCTGGATAGATCAGGATAATAAACAGGGAATTTTAAATTAGGAATCACATTGCAAAGTTGGGTCATGCGCATGCTTTGCTCAACTTCAAGAATATAATCTGTCTCCTCAAGCAGCTTATCTTCTACTTCTTTAAAATATTTTTCTTTGTCTTTACCACGCAGGTTAAACATGCGTGTTGCTATGGGCTTTACTAAAGCCAGATCACTACTGATACTATCTGCGACCCCAGGATATTGGATTTTCACAGCAAGTTTTCTCCCATCCAGTGTGGCCTGATGAACCTGGCCTATACTGGCAGCATTTATACTTTGAGTCGCAAACGTATCGTAGATTTCTTCTGGGTATTTTCCCAAATACTTTTTAAATGTCTTTCTTACTAAAGGTGGTGACAACGGGGGGACAGAAAATTGCGATAGTGAGAATTTCTCAACATAAGCTTTCGGCATTATGTTTTTTTCCATGCTTAACATCTGGGCAACTTTAAGTGCGCTTCCTTTTAAGCTTTTGAGACCATCATAAATATCTTCTGCATTGTCTTCATTAAGTTGATCTCTGGTAGTTTCAGAATTGACAACTTTTTTACCGTAATATTTTGCATAATTACCACCTACTTTCACTCCTGTTTTTACCAGTTGTGATGCGCGTTGTAATTTGTTTGTAGGTATGTAATCTATTGTTTTCATAGTGAGGAGTACTTAGGCTTTAGTAAAATTTTCTTTGAAAAGGAATTTCCCAAAGTCTAACAAACTCTCAAGTGGTGTTGTTTCAAAAACATCAAAGATCGCCTTGACAGATTTTTCAATCGCGACATCTGTTTTCTCAAAACCAGCAGAATTATCGTCCATCCAGTATTTAAGAAGAAACAATAATTGTAACCACGCCCCTTCACTAAATATAGAGACCGGATTCTTAGTTATTTTAAACGATTTCTGTTCATTACTCTCTTCTATTAAAGTACTTGCATAATCACGAACCTTAAGCCTTAGTGCTCGCAACTGAGACATATTCTTAAGACTATTATTACTTTCATTAAGGGTGAAAAGCACGTAACTGCGATTTGCAGTTAACAGTTCAAAAAACGTGTAGAAGAAAGCGAGCATTTTATCCTGGTTGGCATAAGCTGAGTAAGAGGGATCTTTATGTAAAACACTCACAGTATTCTCGAAGAAAGAAACCCAAATTTCTTCTCGTATTCCTTCAAAAGAGCCAAAGAAATTATAGAATTCTCCTTCAGCAATATTATTGTCTTTACAAAATTTGTAGACACTGGCCGGGCGCTTCCCATTTTCTAAAACGTATGTCATATAATAACTAATTACGTTCTCTCTGGTAACTACTTTTTTCTTTGTTCCTGTGGTTTTCTTTTCGGTTGCCATATCATTTTTTCTACGCTGTAAAACTATATCTGTTTAACCTTATTTCAAAATTACCAAACAAAATGTTTGGTTAAAGTTCTTTCATATTTATTGAAAGCTATGTCAGTTTGTCACTGCTGCAACTGTGGTATTCATTTTGAAACACCCCAATTGAACAAACAACATTCATTTATGTGATTTGTTTCTTATTCAAAAAAAATAAAATAGTAAACCTTTGAAATATGATCTGTTAGATTTTATTTCAGATTAATAAAAACGAAAACTTATGTCTACCGGAAAAATTAATGTTTCTGTTGAAAACATTTTCCCACTCATCAAGAAGTTCTTGTACAGTGATCATGAAATCTTTTTAAGAGAGCTTATTTCTAATGCAACTGATGCTACTTTAAAACTTAAACACCTGACTAACATAGGTGAGGTAAGCGTAGAATATGGCAATCCTGTTATTGACGTAAAACTTGACAAAGAGAAAAAAACCCTTACGATAACAGATCAGGGTATTGGTATGACTGCAGAAGAAGTGCAGAAATACATTAATGAAGTGGCTTTCTCTGGTGCAGAAGAGTTTCTTGACAAATACAAAGATTCTGCTAAAGACAGCGGGATAATTGGTCATTTTGGTCTTGGTTTCTATTCTGCCTTTATGGTTGCAGATGAAGTAGAAATTATTACAAAATCATTTAAAGATGAGCCAGCAGCGCACTGGACGTGTGATGGTTCTCCTGAGTTCAATTTAACTGAAGGTAACAAGACCGAAAGAGGTACTTCTATCATTCTTCACATCAACGAAGATTCTCAGGAATTTTTAGAAGAAAACCGCATACAGGAACTTCTTACCAAGTATAACAAGTTTATGCCTGTGCCTATTAAATTTGGCACTAAAGAAGAAGTTCTAGACTTACCGGAAGATGCTCCTGAAGATGCTGAAGCAGAAACTGTGACAGTTGATAATATAATCAATAATCCTAATCCTGCCTGGACAAAACAACCTACAGATCTTAAAGATGAGGACTATAAGAGTTTCTACCGCGAGTTGTACCCAATGCAATTTGAGGAGCCATTATTTCATATCCATCTTAATGTAGATTATCCTTTTAACCTTACCGGTATTTTATACTTCCCAAGGTTAACGCAGGATCTCAATATGCAGAAAGATCGCATTCAGCTTTATCAAAATCAGGTGTATGTAACAGATAATGTAGAAGGAATCGTACCAGAATTCTTGACGATGCTTCGCGGAGTTATAGATTCGCCAGATATTCCACTTAACGTTTCACGTTCTTACCTGCAGGCAGATGGTGCAGTAAAGAAAATCTCAAGTTATATTACCCGTAAAGTGGCAGATAAACTTAAGAGTCTTTTTAACGAAGATCGCGCCGACTTTGAGAAAAAATGGAACGATATTAAGATCGTTATCGAGTATGGAATGCTTAGCGAAGACAAATTCTTTGAGAAAGCAGACAAATTTGCATTGTATCCTACCGTAGATGGTTCATTCTATACTTATGAAGAGCTTGAAGAAAAATTCAAAGAAAACCAGACTGATAAAGATGGTAAATTTGTAATTCTTTACGCCAGCAACAAAGATGCACAGCATTCATACATTCAGTCTGCTAAAGCTAAAGGTTACGAAGTTTTATTACTTGATTCTCCTATCGTTTCTCACTTGATCCAGAAACTAGAAACAAGCAAAGAGAACATCAGCTTTGCACGTGTAGATGGCGACCATATTGATAACCTGATCAAGAAAGACGAAGAGCAGATCTCTAAACTTTCTGATGAAGAAAAAGAAAGTCTTAAGAAAGTTCTTGATGAGACAGTTGCAGACAAATCATACAATGTACAACTGCAACCTATGGATAGTACTTCACCTCCATTCATTATTACACAGCCAGAATTTATGCGTCGTATGAAAGAGATGCAGCAGACTGGCGGTGGTGGCGGTATGTTTGGTATGGGCAACATGCCAGATATGTATAACCTCATCGTGAATACCAATCACGAACTGGTAAATGAGATCTTAAATACCAAAACTAAAAAGAAACAAGAGCGCCTTATCAAGCAATCGCTTGACCTTGCAAAACTGTCTCAAAACCTGCTAAAAGGTGAAGAGCTTACCGCTTTTGTAAACCGAAGTTTTGAAATGATTAAATAGATCTAAAAGGTGAAATTCAGTTTAATTTTCATCTAATAATACCGAAAACCCGTCAGAATTGGCGGGTTTTTTTATGTTTTATTCCGATTTTGAAATCTTTTTATTCCCCTGGATATTCTTAGAAATGACTACAATTACAGGAGATTAGACTACAAGACCTTTTCTTCAATTCATGAGCTTTGTATCGTATAATTTAAAAACAGAGTTATGAAAATTACAATCACGGGTTCATTAGGTCACATAAGTAAGCCTTTAACGCAACAATTAGTAAGCGCAGGTCACACGGTTACTGTTATTAGCAGTAAACCAGAGCGTACCAAAGAAATAGAAGAAATGGGTGCTACAAGCGCAATAGGCTCGCTGGAAGATCTAGATTTTCTTATCAAAACTTTCTACCATGCAGATGCTGTTTATACCATGGTGCCTCCCGGTAACTACTTCGATCCTGAACTTGATCTGCTGGCTTATTATAAACAATTGGGTAGTAATTATGCAAAAGCCATAAAAGAAAGTGACATAAAACACGTAGTCAATCTGAGTACTATTGGTGCTCATTTAGAAAAAGGATCTGGTATTTTACTAGGCGCTCATAACGTAGAGAAGATTTTAAATGAACTGCCAGAAGATGTGGCTATAACACATATTAGACCCACCTCATTTTTCTACAATCTTTATGGCTATACAGATACGATAAAAAATCAAAACATGATCGCTGCAAACTATGGGGCAGAAGATGTGATTCCTTGGGTTTCTCCTAAAGATATTGCTGCAGCAATTGCAGAAGAATTAACAAATTCATTTTCTGGTAGAAAAGTACGTTATATAGTAAGCGATGAACGCAGTGGCAACGATACTGCCAGCGTTCTGGGTAAAGCTATTGGAAAACCTGATCTAAAATGGGTTCTGGTTACAGATCAGGCAACATTAGATGCTCTTGTTAGCGTTGGTATGAACAAGAAAATTGCTGCAGGTTTAGTAGAAATGTATGCCAGTCTACATACCGGTTTATTAGCAGAAGATTACTATCTTAATAAACCCGAAAAAATGGGTAACGTAAAACTGGAAGAGTTCGCTCACGAATTTGCTATGACTTTCAACAAATAAATCGGCATATATGTCAACAACGCCACTTCATAAATTTAAAACGATAAGTGAATTTCACAAGTTTAGGCGATTACCCAGACCAGAGCACCCGCTCATAAGTGTGATAAATTTAGAATCTGTAGAACGCATACCCGGCCAAGAAGTAAGCTTGATCAAAGAGTTTTATTCTATAGCGCTTAAGCGAAATTTTAAAGCCAAAATGAAATACGGGCAGCAGGAAGTCGATTTTGACGAAGGCGTCATGTTTTTTATGGCACCCGGTCAGGTTTTAAAAATAGAAATGGAAAGTACAATGAGGCAATCAGGGTGGATGTTACTCGTTCATCCTGATTTTTTATGGAACACATCTCTCGCTAAAACTATAAGTAAGTATGAATATTTTGATTACTCGCTGTATGAGGCTTTATTTCTTTCTGAAAAAGAAGAGATCACTATTGCCGGAATCATGCAGAGTATTCATCAGGAATATCTGTCTAATATTGACCAATTTAGTCAGGATATTATTATTGCTCAACTTGAGGTTTTGTTTAATTATTCAGAACGTTTTTATCAACGCCAATTTATAACCAGAAAAATTGTAAACCATCAAATTCTCAACCGGCTGGAAGCTCTTTTAGAAGATAGTTTTACAACAGAAAATCTTATAAAAAATGGTCTGCCTACTGTACACCACATCGCCGAAGCTTTACATGTATCTCCCAATTATTTAAGCGGGATGCTCAAAACGTTAACCGGCCAAAGCACGCAACAGCACATTCATGATAAATTAATACAGCAAGCGAAATTAAAACTGTCAACTTCAGAATTATCTGTAAGTGAGATTGCATATAACTTAGGTTTTGAGCATCCGCAATCATTCAGCAAATTATTCAAAAGTAAAACCCATATTTCGCCAATAGAATTTAGACAATCATTTAATTAACCATTTCCGAAAACCAGCCAAAATTGGCGATTTTTGACTGTATTTAGGCGATTTTAGATATAACTAAATAAAGTTGTAAAATGAAAAATGAAGATAATTGGCCAGTTTTAAATTTTGCAGAAATGCAAGACACTATTGAAACACTTCACCAATGGATTCAAATCGTGGGGAAAATTCGTCTAAAGACTATGCCGTGGCAAAATCATTCCTGGCATACCACACTTTATATAACGCCCTCAGTATATTCTACAAATGCAATTTCATATGAAGGAAGAATATTTCAAATAGATTTTGATTTTAAAAAGCATCAACTTCTTATTCAATGTTCAAATGCAGAAACTTTGAGTATGAACTTAAAATCCAGAACTGTTGCTAACTTTTATGAAGAACTTTTTGAAAAGTTAGCTGGTATAGGCATTTCGGTTAGTATTTATGCTAAGCCAAATGAAATAGATCCTGCTATTCCCTTTTCTGAGAATGTCCTCAATAAATCATACGATCCAGACGCAGCGAATGCACTCTGGAGAGCCATGGTAAAAGTTAATGCTGTTTTTAATGAATTTAAAAGTGAATTTATTGGTAAAGCAAGCCCAGTGCATCTGTTTTGGGGTGCATTTGACCTGGCTGTTACTCGATTTTCAGGAAACCCTGCTCCTCTTTACCAAGGCGGTATGCCTAACATGCCATTAGAAGTTATGCAGGAAGCCTATTCACAAGAGGTATGTAGTGCAGGTTTTTGGCCAGGATCCAGAGATTTTCCCGTACCTGTTTTTTATGCGTATGCATACCCAAGTGATAAAAGTTTTGAAAAGCAAAATGTCTTACCCAAAGAGGCTTTATATAGCTCTGAAATGGGAGAGTTTATATTAAAATATGAAGATGTACAAAACTCAGAAAATCCAGAAAAAAATTATTTGAGTTTTTAAGAACAACATATATTGCAGCAGCTCACACTTCACAATGGGACCGCAAGAAACTAGAAAAGAAATAAAAAATACCCCTTTTTAGAATAATGCGCTTACCTACTTTCAATTGCATCTTATCCGTATAATTAAACAGTCTTAAAAAAAACTTCTTGCTTTTTGTGATTTTTTAAAGGCATTGCATACTTATACTTTGTAATTAACTTTTTAAATGCATACAAAAAAGGAATTTATAAAAGACATTCAGGAAAACGAAGGTATCATTTATAAGGTCACCAGGATTTATTCAAATAATGCGGAAGATCAAAAAGACCTGTATCAGGAGATCGTTTATCAGCTTTGGAAATCTTACAATTCATTTAAAGGAGATTCTAAAGTAAGCACCTGGATGTATCGTGTTGCTTTAAACACGGCTATAAGCCATCTTAAAAAAGAAAAAAGAAAGGGGCATCAGGTCGATCTTGAGAAAGTGCTACGCGATCGCATAGAACATGTTGACACGATTATGGAAGAACGCATAACATTGCTGTACGCCCATATTAAAAACCTCAGCATTGTAGAACGCGGTATTATACTGCTTTATCTTGAAGATAAAAATTATGAGGAGATAGCCAGCATAACAGGTTTTAGCAGCACCAATATTGGCACCAGACTAAACAGAATTAAGCAAAAACTAAAAGCTCAAATTAAAAAAGATTAGATATGGAACTTCAGGAAATGAAATCCCTTTGGGAAGATATGAGTCAAAAAGTTGACCAACAAAAAATACTAACCGATAAATTAATTATGGATCTTACTCAAGAACGTTACTCAAATAAAATAGGAACAATATTGATACCTGAGATTATAGGTACGCTAATTTGTTTCGCAGCAGCTTTATACATTGCGATAAACTTTGGTAAATTAGACGTTTGGTATTTGCAATTAGCCGGTATTATTACAAGTGTAGCGTGTTTAATCCTGCCTGTTCTTTCATTAAAATCAATTCAAAAAATGAAAGGTATCAATATTTCTAAAAGCACCTACAAAGAGTCACTACTTGCATATACAAAAGGACAGAGAAGATTTCTGCAATTACAGAAAATCATATTTTACTTGAGTTTTTTCCTATTATTTTCTGCGGTTATCGTATTCGGTAAAATATTTAAAGATGTTGATGTGTTCACGGTTTCACAAAAACTGAACTGGATGATTCCTTCTGCAATAGGAGCTCTGTATATTTTCACCATTTGGGTGTATAAAAAATATAAAAAAGCCACACTTGACGCTAAAGATATTTTGAGAGAATTAGAAAATTAACCGGCGATCTAACTTTTTCTTTTACTAATAAGAAATTGCTGTACAGACTAATACCTCTTGTAAAGAGTATGAATTTTAATAAAGCTATTTTAGGGCATCTTAATTGATACTTCTAGATTATTATATATCAAAATTTTATTTCAAAAAACCAACCGTATGCACAGAATTACCTTTTTAATTATCAGCCTAATCATAATATCGTGTAGTAAAGATGATGAAGAAACAGCAAACGTAACATTAGAAGGTAACTGGCAACTTATTGAAGAATTACAGGACCCTGGAGATGGAAGCGCTGTTTATGAGCCTGTACAAAGTATAAAAACTATTCAGTTTAAAACTGACGGTACTGTAACCACAAACACTTCTTTGTGCGACCCGTTAACTGATGAAATTATAAGTAATGGAACTTTCACCAAATCTGATAGGGAGATTATTACTAACTGCGAAAACCCATATGCTTCAGTAATTTTATTTAAATTAGAGGGAGAATATCTAATCCTGCAATTTCTGGTTGATAAACAATTTGAAGCAAAATTATTTTATCAAAAGTTTGAAAAGATAGATTAAAAATACCTCCTGATATTATGAAATCTAAGTCAATAAGAGCTTTTATAGGTGCTAAAGATTTTTCTTTATGCCGAAATTTTTACAATGATCTGGGCTTTGAAGAAGTGATACTGGGTGGTCATATGAGTTTATTTAAAGTAAATGAGCATTTAAGTTTCTATCTACAAAACGCCTATGTAAAAGACTGGGTTGATAATACAATGCTTTTTTTAGAAGTGGAAGATCTGGATAACTGCGAGCAAGAACTTAAGGCAAAAGAACTCCATCAAAATTATCCCACCGTAAGATTCTCAAACATAAAGAATGAAGATTGGGGAAGAGAATTATTTATGCACGATCCGTCAGGAATTCTTTGGCATTTTGGTGAATTCAAATAAATAGCATTTCAATTTCTTCTTGATAATGAAAATGATCTTTGTACCTTTTCCTAAAAAGAAAAAGAACAATTAAATTGTATTTTAATGAATCTTTCAAACAATAAAATATTGATTACCGGTGGAGGTAGCGGCATAGGCTTGGGTCTTACTGAGCGCTTTTATAATGAAAATAATACTGTCATTATTTGCGGGCGACGTCAAGAAGCTTTGCAGCAAGTAAAAAGTAAATTTCCTAATATTATAACCAGGGTTTGCGATCTTGCTGAAGAATCACAGCGTCAGGATCTGTATAATTGGATTTCAAAAAATCACAGCGATCTCAATGTTCTGGTTAATAATGCCGGTATTCAAAACTGGATAAAAATAGAAGATGACGATTTTTACAACAGGGCTTCACAAGAAATTACTACTAATATTCTGGCGCCACTGCACCTTATTTCTCTTTTTGCCAATCTAAAATCGCTGAAAACTTTAATAAATGTAACCTCAGGTTTGGCTTTTATGCCATTCACCAAAGTTCCGGTTTATTCTGCTACAAAAGCGTTTTTTCACTCATTTACGCTATCTACAAGGTACTTGCTCAAAAGTAAGAATATTGAGGTTATAGAGCTTATTCCGCCTGCGCTAAATACAGATTTGGGTGGCAAAGGTCTTCACGACAGTGCGCCGCCGGTAAGTGATTTTATAGATTCGGTTTTTAAACAATTACACGAGGGAAAAACTGAAATTACCTTTGGCTTTAGCGAAGCAATATCTAAGGCTAATCCAGAAGAAATAAAGGCCCATTTTGAGAGGATGAACCCATCTTAAAATCGGTTATTTTCGCCTTAAAACCTGATTTTTTGAAGCGAATTTCGGCAAAAACCCGATGAAATACACACTATGTAATTATCTGTTTTATAGTAGTTTATCGATTAATTTAGAAGAATTGAAATTTATAATAATATTTTATTAACTTCATACTTGTAAATCTATAAAACACACCCCAAATGAAAAACAGATTTGTATTTTACAGCGCTACGCTGGCCCCGTTATTCGCAATTTTGATTCTTTATTACAAGAACAGTATTACTTCCGGCCTTTTTATCACTCTTATTGTAATCTATGCTTTGGTCTATAGACCTTTGTTAGACGCACAACGATTAGTTGCTAAGAAGATCATTACACAAAAAGAAAGTTGGCGTATGCTCGTACCAGGCTTTAGACTAGAGTATTTTAGAGAAATTTATATCAAAGCCTGATTCTAAAATAACAATACAAAAACCTGCCTAGAGGCAGGTTTTTTTTATTTAAAAAGTCTCCTTTTAGCACTAAAAATCGGCTTAAAACAGGTTAAAAATGCCAGTTATTTTTTCACTTAAAGTGAAATTAATGCGCCTAAATCATCAAAAACAACATCACTTTTAATAACTATTGATTAGTATATCGATGCTACATAGCTATTAATCTAATGATTTGTGCAAAGTAATTCCTTCTTCATACATTACAGCACATAACAATTACGTTAAGAACCATAAACAGAATTAATCAAGATCATTTTGCATGAAAATAAAACCTATTTTTTTATACCTTTTCTTTTCCTGCTTCTATCATACTATTGCCCAAACCACTTCTACAGACATTCTCATTTTAGGCTCAGATCATCTAAGCCAGGTTTATAATGAAGAATTTCCTAATACAGATGTTTTACAACCCGAAAATCAAGATCAATTACAAGAATTTTCAGCATTAATAGAAGCTTTTAATCCAGATGTGATCATGGTAGAAAAACTACCGGAAGAACAAGATGAGATCGACAGCTTATACAACGCATATAAAGCCGGGCAAATCGATATTGATACTCTTGAAAATGGCAGAAGTGAAGTTTACCAACTTGGCTTTAGAATAGGGAAAGATCTCAATATAGATAACATTGTAGCCGTTAATGCTCCCGGTGGCACGTCACAGAGCATTTTAGATAATGGTGAGAATATAGAATTATATGAGAATGCCACAACAGAGTTGCGCAAAGTGGTTAGCACCTATTACAGGATGCTGCAAAATGGAGAGCTTTCGCTAAAAGATTATTTGGTTTTTTTAAATCAGCCAGAAACATATAACCTTATCTATCACCTGCGTTACATGACTCCTGCGCGTGTTATTAATGGCTCTTTTACAAATCCAGATACAAGGGTAGATACTGCATTTATAGACAAGAAATATATTGGCGCAGAGCTTATCTCGATATTTAAAAACCGCGACTACAAGATCTATTCTAATATAGTCACTAATCAATTACGCAATAAACATGAGCGTATTTTACTTATCATAGGTGTAGCTCATATAGGAAGCATAAAAAGTATATTGACAGATGATTCTGCCTTTAGCATCATTGAGGCAAACACTTATCTAAAACGTTAGAATGCTCCCAATCATCACTTTTAAATAGTGAGTCCTATGACCGCGTTTAGATCTTTCACAACTTCTCGTTTATATCTAAAGCCTACAAATCTGGAGGATGCTGATTTTCTGCTTGAGCTTTTAAATACACCTAAATGGATAACATTTATAGGTGATCGCAATGTAAAAAGCACTGAAGATGCCACGATTTACATCGAAAATAACATCCTTCCTCAATATTCTAAAAAAGGTTACGGCAACTACACCGTCATTTTAAAAGAATCTAATATTAAAATAGGCAGTTGTGGTCTATATGATAGACAGGGCATTGACGGTCTGGATATAGGTTTTGCATTTTTACCACAATACGAGAAAATGGGATATGCTTTTGAAAGCGCTTGTACACTCAAAACAGCGGCCTTTACAATTTTTGGTATCTCTAAACTAAATGCAATTACAACTCTGCAAAATTTAAGCTCGCAGCAGTTACTAGAGCGCATGGGTCTGCGTTTTAAAGAAATGATAAATCTACCCGGCGATAATGAAAAACTGATGCTTTATACTATTGAAAAGCCAGTACAATAAGATCTTTATGCGTAAATTTCTATAAGATTTACCAGCTCTTTTTTAATAAAGATGAAAACAGTTAAGGGTGATTTAATAGAATTAGCTAAGCAAGGTGCTTTTGATGTAATTATTCATGGCTGTAACTGTTTTTGCTCAATGAGCGGCGGTATTGCCAGAACTATAAAACAGGAATTTCCTGCAGCTTTTGCCGCCGATTTAAAAACTACCCCGGGAGACAAAGAAAAGTTAGGATCATATACCAGTGCAAAAGTTAAAAGCCGAAAAGGAGATCTTATTATTATTAATGCCTACACACAATATGATTATAAAGGCGTGGGAACTCTGGCCGATTATGAGGCTGTAAAGTCGGTTTTTAGGCAGATAAAGACCGATTTTACAGGATTAAGAATAGGTTATCCGGCTATAGGAGCGGGTCTTGCTCGTGGGGATTGGGATATTATTTCTATCATCATCAAAGCCGAACTGCAGGGTGAAGATCACACATTTGTAGAATATAGAATCTAATCATCTCCTCTTCATACATTTTCTTTAAGAAAAAATTCACATATCTTTTGCAATTCCGTTGATTTTGATACATTTATTACCTCTTTCGCAATCGATTGAGAAAGAGCGACCAACCTGTAATATTTTTAGATCTTAACTGTAATGAGAAAGCTCTCACTTCTATTAATTTTTCTTTTCGCTTTAAGCCAACAGATTATTGCTCAGCAATCTATCAAGTCAAAAAATATTTATTTTCAAGTAGATGATCAGCCTGTGGGTAAAGACAATATTGCTTATAAATGGGGAGCAATGGCTCTAACGGCAACCGCAAATGATACAGAGAAGTTTAAACCACGCCCTACAGTGACTTCGCGCTATCTTGGTTTGATTTTTACAGCGGTTTTTGATGCGTGGTCGCGGTACGATGATAAAGCTATTCCTGTTTATCTGGAAAATGTAGAACGCAGACCACAAGCAGAAAATACGATCACCAATAAAGAAATTGCCATAAGTTATGCGGCCTATGGTGCAATGAAAGAATACTACTATAGCGACAGTGATTTATTTACAGAATTTATGATCAAGATGGGCCTCGATCCTGAAAATAAAAGTACAGATCCTTCTACGCCGGCCGGCATTGGTAATCTCGCTGCCCATGCTGTTATTGAAGCTCGTAAGCATGATGGCTCAAATCAATATGGAGATGAAAAAAATTCTAATGGGAAACCCTATTTTAATTACACTGGCTATAAACCTACTAATTCACCAGATGAAAATGTTGATCCTGATCGCTGGCAACCCAAATACTTTTCTGATGGGAAAGGCGGAACCTTTGCACCAGAATGCTTAACGCCTTATTGGGATAAGGTTAAACCTTTAGGTATACAATCTGCAGATCAATTTCGGCCCGGCCCTCCACCTAAAGTTGGTTCGCCAGAAATGGCTAAAGAGGTAAAAGAAGTTATGGAATTGCAACAAAACATGACCGATGAGCAAAAGGCATTGGTCGAATTTATGCGCGATGGTCCTCAAAGTGTGCAGCAGGCAGGTCACTGGTTAAATTTCGCGCAAGCAGTTTCAGAAAGAGATAATCATAATCTGGATGAAGACGTAAAAATGTATTTCTTGTGCCAGATAACAGCGATGGATGCATTTATTGCATGCTGGGACGCTAAGATGTTCTATGACTCTGCAAGACCTTATGCATTGGTACATCAATATTATGAAGACCAGATAATTACTGCCTGGGGTGGCGCAAACGACGGACTCATAAAAATGAAAGGACAACAGTGGCGTCCCTATTCACCAGATACATTTCTTTGTCCGCCATTTCCTGGTTATGTTTCGGGTCACAGTTCTATAAGTGGAGCATGCGCAGAAGCATTAAAACTTTTTACAGGTAGTGATGAATTTGGCAGAAGTGTTGAGCTTACAGCCGGCGCTATGACAGAGCCAGATCATCTTGGTAAAACAGTGATCTTAGAATTTCCCACCTTTACAGAATCTGCAAACATGGCCGGATTTTCAAGAGTTTTAGGCGGTTATCATATTCAGTCAGACAATATTGAGGGGCTTGAATTAGGAAGAAAAGTTGCTCGCGAAGATTACAAATTTTATCTGGCACACGTCAATCCTGAGAATACCGTAATAAAATCTAAATAATTTACCAAGCTTTTAACACACACAAAGCTTTATAAATTAGTAGTTTAGATAAAACACTAAACTATGCAAACCAAACGACTTATACCCCTACTCCTGCTTTTCTTATGTCTTGCTTCCTGCGAAAACAAAGAAAATAGCAATATGGAACCCGCCGTAGAATATGACGCAGCTGATGAGGCAGACTCTAAAGAAATGGATCTTGCTGCTTTAAAAAGCAGGATATTACAGGAAAGTAAATCTTCAATTGAATATGCCGAAGATAAAAAAGACAACCATTTTGGTTATACAAGCACGACAGACTGGGACATTCTTAAAGAGGAAGGTGATTCACTTTTAATTGGCAATACAGCACCCACAAAGCGTGAAGAATTAGGTGGCAGACGCACAGTCGTCACTCTTTTTAAAGGTGATGAAAGCGAAGGGAGAATTGTCCCCGGCACAGATACGCTAAAACTTAAAGAGAATGCGCAAAATCTAAATGTTTATAACCTACAGCCAAAACTGGTGGTAATGAATAATGATACTGTAGTTTATGGTATAGGTTATTCTGTGCACTACGTTTTTAACAAGATAAAAGATGATCTTGACAAAAGTGATCTTGCTAATATTGCGGCTTCCGCCCAAATTGATCCTGATGAGACAAAAGCTACTTATAGTATTCTAACGTATGGCATAGAAAGCGAAGATGCAGACATTATGCCACAGCAGAACAAAACTTTTAACGTGAAAGAATATGGCGATTTACAGGCCCAAATAGCCAGTTTAAGGTATGTTTTGGGCGATTCTACAAATATGGCAAAACTAAAATTCAGTCCTGAAAAAATCCCCGGATTAACAGCAAAGGATTTTGAATAGGTAGTACTGAAACTCTATTTCTCCATTGAGTAATTTATTGTAAATTAACAGAATGGCCGAAAAAGATCCTTATGTTTTATCTAAAGACAGAATAAAACACCCACCTTCCACTTTCGTTGGAAAATTAAAATTTTTAGGACCCAGTTTCATTTTATCTGCATCTATAGTTGGTGCGGGAGAATTAATTGCTACGACCACTTTAGGCGCAGAAGCAGGTTTTATTACGTTCTGGGTAATACTTGTAAGCTGCGTTGTAAAAGTGGCCGTTCAGCTTGAATTTGGTAAGCACACCATTCTCACAGGTGAAACCGCAATGCAGGCTTTTAATCAATTACCCGGCCGCAACATTGGCAAAGCTAATTGGTCTGTCTGGACAGTGCTTGTTGTCATGTTTATAAAATTGCTTCAAGTGGGCGGTATCGTAGGTGGAGTGGCAATTATAATCAATATTGCCGTTCCCGGGATAAGCGTTCCTCTATGGTGTTTCATTATTGCAATTGTGGTCGCTTGCCTGGTGTATCAGGGCTATTATAAATTCATTGAATCCTTTTCCATTTGGATGATCGGTTTTTTTACGCTTTTCACTTTTGCTTCTGTTTATTTTCTTGCTTATACACCCTACTCTATCGCGTGGGAACACATCTGGAGCGGACTACAATTTAACCTGCCAAAAGAAGCGGTTGCAGTTGCTTTTGGTGCTTTTGGAATAACCGGTGTGGGCGGTGATGAGATCATTCATTACAATTACTGGTGTCTGGAGAAAGGCTACGCAGCTTATACCGGTAAAAATGATGGTTCAGAAGCCTGGAAACAACGGGCAAAAGGCTGGATTAAAGTTATGAATCTCGATGCCGTGATCGCAATGTGCGTTTATACCTTAGTTACGGCAGCTTTTTATTTGCTGGGAGCTGCGGTGCTGCATAATCAAGGTGGCGTACCAGAAGGTTACGGTATGGTAGAAGCATTATCTACAATGTACACAGAATCATTGGGACCACAGGCTAAAACAGCTTTTCTTATTGGCGCTTTTATAACTCTATTCTCTACATTATTTGCTGCTCTTGCTGCATGGACAAGACAGATATCAGATATTTTTGGGCAGTTGGGCTGGATTAATTTTAGTAATTATAAAATTAGAAAAAGAACAGTAGCTATTCTGGCATGGGTGATACCGCTTCTTTGGGCTCTTGTTTTTGTATTTATAAGGTTGCCGGTTCTTATGGTTATTATTGGTGGTATCGTGAGTTCCTTCCTGCTTTTTCTTGTTGTTTTTGCAGCTTTACACTTTAGATATTACAGACTTCATGCTCAGTTTAAACCTGCTCTTATTTATGATATTTCTTTATGGGTAAGTGTTCTAAGTATCGTAGCCGTGGGCGCCTTGGGAATCATCAAGATAATTAATTAAATAATGCGCTTATATCATATGTTAAAGTATTTAAAATAAAATGCAACTATCTATATGCAAATCAATTAAAACCTAAAACTATTTTTATAGCCATTGATAATTCAATTAGTATTTGATTTACTTTTGATGTTATTTTCAAACTGTAAATGAATAAATTTCTTGTCGTTGACAACCCAAAAACCTGGGACTTTTTAGGTGAAGATATCCAGGTTCTTTCTGCTCAGGATTACCTTACAAATCCTGAACATTCTAAGAAAAAAAACGCACGCATTTTTAACCTTTGTAAAGATTACTCATACCAGTCAAAAGGGTACTATGTTTCTTTACTTGCAGAGGCCAGAGGGCATTTACCTCTACCGGCAATAAAAAATCTGGTAGATTTGCGTACACCTAAATTAGTGCGTATAGTTTCAGATGAATTTGATGAGATCATTCAAAAAAGCCTGAAAAATATTAAATCTAAAGAATTTGTTCTCAGCGTTTATTTTGGGCAGAATGTGGCCAGTAAATACAAAGAGCTAAGCGCGATGTTTCATCGTCACTTTCAGATCCCTTTTCTTAGGATAAAATTCAATTATACAAACCGCTGGAATATTCAGAACATTCGTGCAATTTCAACTTCAGAAATACCTGAAGAGCACAAAGAAAGTGCTTATGAATTTGCGCGGCAATATTTCGCTAAAAAGCGATACGATACAGCAAAACCTACTAAGGCTTTGTATGATCTCGCAATACTGGTACAGCAAAATGATCCTGCGCCTCCCAGCAATTCTAAAGCGATTAAAAAGTTTGTAGAAATCGCAGAAAAACTTAATTTTTACGTAGAAGTTGTTAGTCCTAAAGATCTCTCAAGGCTTTCTGCTTTTGATGCTTTACTGGTTCGCCAGAGTACAGAAGTTAACAATGAAGCCTATGCTTTTACCCGCAAAGCCCAGCAGGAAAATATTGCGATCGTAGACTATCCTGATGCAATTTTAAAGTGTTGCAATAAGGTTTTTATGGCAGAGGCTTTACAAAATGCAAACATACCCGCGCCTAAAACTATTATCGTTCATCACGATAATGTAAAAAAAGTGCTTGATATTGTGGGCTTGCCATGTGTACTAAAAGCACCTGATTCTACTTTTTCGTTTGGTGTAAAGAAAGCCACAACAGAAAAAGAATATCACTCGCTGGTGAAAAATATGCTTAAAGAGTCTGAGCTTATTATCGCGCAGGAGTATTGCCCCTCAGATTATGACTGGCGTATAGGTATTTTAGATGGTGAGGCTTTTTACGCCTGTCGCTACTATATGGCAAAAGGTCACTGGCAGATCTATAATTGGGATGCGGCTAAAAAAGACGATCAGGATGGTAATGCAGATTGTCTGCCTATAGAAGATGTGCCCAAAGCAATATTAGATACTGCCCTGAGTACAGCAAAGATAATGGGTGCAGGTTTGTACGGTATAGATATTAAAGAAGTAAATGGCAAACCGCTGGTAATTGAGATCAACGACAATCCTAACATAGATATGGGTGTTGAAGATGCACATTACGGGGATCTGGTTTACACCAAAATTATTGAAGCGTTAATCAAGCGCATAGAAGGAAAACAATTATGAGTTACCACCTTTTTGAAGTTGCAGGAATAGAATTAGAATACATGGTCATTAATGCAAGTGATCTTAAAATTGCGCCTATTGTAGACCAACTCTTAACTGCAAAGAACGGAACTCTAATTTCTGATATCGAGAACGGGAGAATAGAATGGAGTAATGAACTTGTTGCGCATGTGATCGAATTAAAAACGCACGAGCCAGATGCCGATTTAGACACGCTTGACACCGATTTTCATAAGAATATTGTCGAAATTTCTGAGCTTCTAAAGCCCTTTAAAGCTTCCCTCCTGCCTTCTGCTGCACATCCGTTTATGGATTCTAAGACCGAAAAGAAACTTTGGGAACATGATCATAACGAGATCTATTCACTTTACGATAAGATCTTTGATTGTAGTGGTCATGGCTGGGCAAACTTGCAAAGTATGCACATTAATCTTCCGTTTTGGGATGACGCAGAGTTTGAAAAATTGCACGCAGCCATACGCGTTTTGTTACCCATAATGCCCGGTTTAAGTGCCAGTTCGCCCGTTTTTGATGGCAAAAACAGCGGTTTTAAAGATGCACGTTTAGAATATTATAAATACAACCAGAAGGAAATTCCACAAATGGCTGGAAAAGTAATTCCTGAAGGTTTTTTTAGCAAAGCAGATTATCACACAGGTATTTTCAACCCCATAAAAGAAGCCATAAAACCCTTTGATCCTGATAATATTCTGGAGCATTATTTTCTCAATTCCCGTGGCGCTATTGCCCGTTTTGATCGTTTTGCTATAGAAATTAGAGTGCTCGATATTCAGGAATGCCCAAAGGTAGATATTGCCATCGCTGTTCTCATTATTGAAGCACTAAAGTGGATTGTAAGCAGCGGAGAAATCTCACTCGAAACTCAGAAAAAGCAACATGAAGATGATTTGCTTCCTATCTTGAATCAGGTGATAAAAGACGGCGAAGAAGCGCTGATTACAGATGAGAATTACCTACAACTTTTTGGCTCTAAAGAAGAAGCTTCAGTGAATGAGATTTGGTCAAATTTGTATGAAAAAGTCAAAGAAAAAATCGGTCAAAATCATCAAAAAACCATCGAAATTCTACTAAAAAACGGAACACTTTCCACCAGAATTTTAAAAGGGATTGGTGAAGATTGTACGCATGACAATATTTCACAAGTTTATAGAAAGCTGGAAGAATGCCTTCTTAAAAACGAAATCTACCTGCCATGAAGCTTATAATTAGCGCCGAGCATGGCGGTAATTTAATTCCGGAAGAATATAAATTTTTGTTTAATGAGCATGGGGATGAACTTGCGACGCATCGTGGTTATGATCCCGGCACAGAAGATCTTTTTTATTATTTAAAAGATATTTCCGCTTTTGCGAAATTGAATACCACCAGCCGGCTTTTGATCGAGTTCAACAGGTCTTTGCACCATGTTAATCTCTTTTCCGTTTACTCAAAAAAACTAGGCAAAAACCATCAAAAATCGCTTATTGAGGCCTATTATCTGCCTTACCGCAACGCTGTTGAGGAGCAAATAAAAAAGGAAATCGTAAACAAAAATAAAGTTCTACATATTTCCCTGCATTCTTTTACTCCACAACTTGGCGAGCAAATACGAACGAATGATATTGGGCTACTCTATGACCCAAAGCGGCCTGCAGAAAAAGAAATTACGAGAACATTTAAGGAAGAACTAAATAAGCTTTCGCCAGAAATTAAGATACGATTCAATTACCCTTATTTAGGAAGCGCAGATGGTTTCACAACATACTTGCGCAAGCTATTTCCCGAAAATTATTTAGGGATTGAATTAGAAATCAACCAGAAATGGGTAAAAAATGGCAAATTTCCACAAAAATTAAAAACGGATATCAAAACAGTTGTTTCCCATCTGGTAAATTAAAAAAGACCGGCCATGTACAATACATAGCCGGCTTCCTTCTTCTTCATAGCACGATTACTGTGATGGTTAGTGCTTACTTTAACGAAGATATATCTTCTCTATTCTACAAGTAACGGGATAATCAATCTTTCAAAAAGAGATTATACACGAAAATAAAAAGGTGATTTTCCCATTTTATTGTCAATTATTTTTCTGTTGTAAAAAATACATACCCAGCGCATTTTTGTAATTCTATTTACTAAATTGTACTTAAAAACCATTTTTGAGAAAAGCGCTTACAAGTATTCTTCTTTTAGTGTTTGTGGTTCATCTCGCAGGTAATCTGGTGCTGTTTAAAATTCAGCAGTGTCATTTGCGCAAAGAGATGATACAACGCATTCGCGAAGGCGTACCAGAATCTCAGCTTGTGCTCATTACAGAAACTCCCACAAATAAGAAATCTATAAAATGGGAAGACGATACCGAGTTTAGCTTTCGCGGAATTATGTATGATATCGCTAAAACTGAGATCGACAAAAACGGAAACACCATCTATTACTGCATTAAAGATGATCTGGAAACGGCACTGGTCATCAATTTTAGAAAACAACAAAAACAAAATAAAAAGACTAAGAACACCAGAATTTCCGTTCTAAAAAATGTAATTAAGATATTACCCGAAAGAGAACTTTCACCCCTTTCATTAAATATAAATACATCTGCAAATGACTCTGCCAACTGGCGATATTCTTGCGCCTATGGTTCTCGCAGTCAGGAAATCACAGCGCCTCCTCCCAGGCATGTTTAATAAATAGAATGATGAGAATGATCTAAACATTCCCTTTTCTGAGAGCGCTTATGCGCTCAGGATTATTATTTATTAAACCTACCCACTATGAAAAAAATTACATTATCCCTTTTGGGATTATTATGTTGTGTCAGCATTTTTGCGCAAAATACCCGCGGAAAAATAATAGATGCAGCAACTAAAAACCCGCTTAGCGGAGCAAAAATCGCCCTAAATGGAGGTAAAATCACCACCTCTGATGACAACGGAAACTTCTACTTTACTTGTGACAATGACCTCACGCTCAACATTAGTTACATAGGTTATGAAAGTACCTCGGCAACCATAAAAGATTGTGGTGATGAGCTAATAATACCTTTACAATTATCAACAAGTGCTCTTGATGAGGTGCAACTTACAGGCGCACAATCTAGACGGCAATTGCTGCAAAAACCAGTCGCTTTAGTGCAACTAGATTCTGCACAGCTTAACCGCGGCCAGGGATTATTTCTGGATGATGCGATAAATGCGAATGTGCCCGGTGTTATTATGGAGCGCAGAGCTGTAGCTTCTGGCCAGCAATTTAATATTCGCGGTTATGGTAACGGAGTTGGCTTTAGAGGCGCCAGTAACAATTTTGATGGTCAGGGATACAAAGTCTATCTCAATAATATTCCTATCACAGATGCTGAAGGTATAACTCAAATGGACGATGTAGATTTTGCTTCGGTAGGCAATATAGATGTTATTAAAGGCCCGGCAGGCTCACTTTACGGTTTAGCAATAGCCGGCGTTGTAAACCTGCAAACCATAAGACCTAAAAATGGAGAGACTTCAATAAGTCAGTCCTTTATAGGTGGTCGCTACGGTCTTGCGCGTTTTACAACACAGTTTCAAATGGGAGCAGAAAAAACTTCGCTGCTTTTAAATTACGGTCACCAGATCTCAGATGGTTTTATGGACCATTCTGCGTCTACTAAAGATTTTATGAATTTCGTTTTAAACTATAGTCCAAGTTCACGGCAGCACATCAGCACCTATTTTGGTTTTAGCAACAGCTATGATCAACGTGGTGGTGAGTTGACAATTGAGCAATATGAAAATAAAGATTATAGCGGTAATGCGCGATACATAAAAAACAATGCGCATTCTGAAGTTGTGAGCTTCCGGGCGGGATTAAGCCATAGTTATCGATTTACAGACTGGCTAAAAAACACAACCTCGATCTATGGTACGGGCGCAAATGGCAACAACAGCTCTGCCGGCGGCTGGACAGATAAAGACCCGCTGAATTACGGCGTTAGATCTGCATTTGACCTCAATTTTAAACTAGGTGAAAATTTCGCTTTAAGCGGAACAACCGGCTTTGAATATCAGGAGCAACGGGCAGAGATTTTGGGATATCGCATGGTAGAAAATCCTGATGATCCTGAAGGTTACAATATCATTGGTGCGATGAGAAGTAATCAATCTGCTCAATCGCAAACGTACTCGCTATTTACAGAGTGGGTTCTTCATTTACCACAAGATTTCTCGATCACCGCAGGTCTGGGGTTAAGCGGTCTACAAATCGATTTACAGGATAATTTATACGATCCTGAAAGTACTAATGAGCGATTTGTCACAGCAAATTATGACAATATGTTTTCACCTCATCTTGCTATAAATAAAGTGTTTAATTCTAAACTTTCTGCTTATGCTTCTTACAGTAAAGGTTATAAAGCACCGGTAAGCGGGAATATAGTGCTTGCAACTTCTGGTGAGTTAAATACTGGCCTGAGACCAGAAGTGGGTAATCAATTTGAGATAGGATCAAAGGGTAATTTATTTGCAAATAAACTGCACTATCAGCTGGCTTTATTCCATACAGAATTTAAAGACAAAATGACCTCTGTAGCTGTTCCTCTTGATGCTAATACAACTGCTTATACTTATATCGCTAATGGCGGAAGCCAGAAAAATAATGGCGTAGAATTTCTCGCAAATTATGCCGCTTATGAATCTGCTACAGGTTTTTTTCAATCTATAATTCCTTATGGAAATGTAACCTATTCAGATTTTGAATACGATGATTTTCAATATGAGTCACTTGATTCTAACGGACAAGCAGTAGCGGTTGATTACAGCGGTAATGCAGTTGCGGGTGTTGCGGCATGGGTTGTAAATGCCGGTGTTGATGTAAATACTAATTATGGCTTCTACGGAAATTTAAATTTTAATCACAGAGACAGTATGCCATTCACATCAGATGGTGCAAATAATACAGATGCATATAATTTGCTTAACGCGAAAATTGGCTTTAAAACAGCATTTAACAGATTTAATCTTAATGTATATGCCGGTGCAGATAATATTACCGGCACTCAATATTATTATATGGTTTTTGTAAATCAGTTAGAAGATGCATACCTGCCCGCCCCTTATGAGATCAATTATTATGGCGGAATTAAATTAAGCTATTCATTATAGTTATTTACGATTTCAGAGAAGGAGCCTTTTACCCCTATTTGGTTAACTCTGAAGATTACCCCTGTTGTTTGAAGAAGTAGTTGCCTTGTGCAGCTGCTTCTTCTTTTTTTATTAAAATGAATTATCCTACAAAATTAAAAGCGTCATTCCTGTTTTATGGGAATGACGCTTTTATAAATATCACTCTTGACTTAAATAGACTTATTTATACCTTCTAATTTGTCATTAAAATCATTTAATGTTCCTGCTAGTTTTTTTATTTGTTGCTGCGCTTCTGTCCAGCTTTTTTGTTCAATTGCTTCTCTTACTCCTGGCAGCGTTTTTACACCATAGCCGGTATAAAACCCGGGAGCATAGATCTGGTGTTTAAACCATTCTCGCCTGGGGAGTCCTTCTTTACTAGTTAAAGATTGCTCAAGATGCATTAGTTTTTCATTAAGTTCATTAGCTTCAGCCGCGCTTAACTTTGTAAAATCTTTAGAATCATAATCGGTTACAGTTGTTTTTAAAGTGGCCAATGCATTTTGCAGAGGTGTAAAATCAAGATAAGGCACATCTGCTTCTTTCTCTGGCTTTTTAAAAGGTTTTGTTGGGTCTGCTGCCAGTTCAAAATAATTTTGTGAAACCATTTTATTGTGCTTTTCGACCGATTTTCGCATGGTTTCTGTCGATTTTATAATTTCGTCAAGATAACCGTCAACGGTGCTGTACCATTGTTTAAACTCAAACGGAAGTACATCTGCATTTGCAAGTCTTAATACAATACGGCCAGCAGTTTCGGCAAGAGCCACACCATAAGCAAGATCGGGATCTTTAAATCTTTTGTAAAAAGTATAGGTATCATAAATAGTATGATATTCTCCACCCGCATTTTCACCACCAAAACCCAAGTTTACAGCAGCAATACCCGCATGCTGAATAAAAGGAGTATAATCTGATCCCGAGCCCAACGCCGAAATACTAAACTCACCACCACCACCTCTTACCATATCTGCCGCTTTGGCGCGCTCTTTAACAGTAACATCAGTCTGAGGGTCATCAACATCTTTTGCCACCTCGCCTATCATCGCTTGTAAGGAGTGAGAACCGCCTACATGTAGAAAGCCGCGACCATTGCCATCTGTATTTACGTATGCTACCGCTTTTTCCTGCAGTTCTTTCATGTTATCTTCAACCCACTCTGTAGAACCTATTAATCCCGGTTCTTCAGCGTCCCATGCGCAATACACAATTGTACGCTTTGGTTTTTTACCGGCTTTTGCGAGTTCGCCAACGGCTCTGGCCTCTTCCATCAAGGCAACAAGACCGCTTATTGGGTCGCTGGCACCGTGCACCCATGCATCATGGTGATTACCGCGTAAAACCCATTCGTCAGGTAATTCAGATCCTTTTAATGTAGCGATCACGTCATAGGCAGGTTTCAGTTGCCAGTCAAATTCTAATTTTAAATGCACTTTTGCAGGTCCCGGCCCAATGTGATACGTAATTGGTAAACCGCCTTTCCATGCATCTGGTACTACTTGACCATCAAGAGCTTCAAGGAGTGGTTGAGCATCTTCATAAGAAATTGGCAATACGGGTATTTTAGTAATCGTAGGAGCATCTTCCCGGTTTAATCGTTTCGCATCTTTAGTAGCTGCATATCCCGGTGTTAGCACATCTCCCGGGTAAAGAGGCATATCCATCACAGAACCTCTTTGTACACCGGTTTTATTTTTAAATGCACCTTTAGGATACACATCGCCCCTGGCGAAACCATCATCCTGAGGATCTGAATAAATAATGCAACCTATTGCACCTTTTTCTGCAGCTAGTTTTGGTTTTATACCACGCCAGGAACCGTAATATTTTGCTATTACGATCTTGCCTTTTACATCTATACCTAATTTCTCTAATTCTTCATAATCATCTGGCACACCATAATTTACATACACAAGTTCTGCCTCTACATCACCGTCTTTAGAAAAGGCGTTATAGCTTGGCAATAATGCATCTCCCTGAGATGTATATTCATCACCTTCTACGGGCACAGCGGTAAGCTTGGCTTTGTAAGTTTCTGGCGCAGTAAGTTCTAGCTCGCGAACTTTAGGATAAGGAAAAAGCACCTGATAGGTTTCAATTTTTGTATCGTAACCCCATGATTTAAATTGTTTAGCGATCCACTCTGCGTTTTCTTTGCCAAATTCTGTACCTACATAATGTGGTTTCGCAGACATGCGTTTCATCCAGTCATCCAGATTAGTTGCAGATATTTTTTCGTCAAAAGCAGACTCGAGAGCTAACTCCTTTTTGGCACTTTCAGGTTTAAAGCCAATAATACTTTCCTGCGCATGCAGGCCCAGACTTATACCGCAGAGTAGCAGTATAAAATAGATTTTGTTCATAATGGTTAGTTTTAGCTATCAAATTACTAAATACCAGTGGCTTTCAAACTTCTAAAAATTAAATTTTACACCACCTACACTGCTAATACTTAAAAATATAGAGACCTTTATTAACAGTTGCACATTATAAAAACTGGCCTGAAAGGCAAAAAATCGGTAAAAGTGGGCTGAAAATCGGAGTTTAACGAGCTCATTTTAAGCGACTTTTCAGTAAATTAGTGCAATAACTTAATCTATGCGACAGCGTCCATTTTTAAAATTCACTTGTATTCTTTTGTTGTTCTCGTTAATGGGCTGTGTTAACCTTGAAGCGGTTAGTGATTTCTCTGTGACTTCTGCAGAAGCTTTATCAAATTATGAGAATTTAAGTTATGGTTTTAAACAATATTGTGAAGAACGTTGTGAGTTTAATGCCATACAGCAATCGCAAATAAAACGCACTCTTGATTGTGATTGTAGAACCTATGCGCAGGCAGATAGTGTAAGTATAAAAATTTATAATTCTATATTGGGGTATTTTACAAGTCTGGGAGACATCGCCGGTCTTGATGTATCTGGTTATAATCTGGATGCAGTTAATAAACCTTTGCAGGAAGGCACCTTTGGCAAAGTAATAATTCAGCCTGAGCAGGCAGACGCATATTCTTCTATTTCTAATCTGCTTTTTAGAGCTTCTACAGATGTTTATAAACGCAAAAAAATAAAAGAATATATTAAAGAAGCAAATGCGCCACTTCAACTGCTTTTAGATAAATTCAGCTTTATTCTGGGGCAAAATTTGAAAGAAGAATTAGATTTTAAAAAAGAACGTCTTTATGCTTTTTATACCGAATTAAAACTCAATGACGGCCTTTCAGATTTTGAAAAAGTAGAATCAATTACCAGTTATTACGATCAATTACTAGAGATAGACCACCAGCAGGAAAAGCTTGAAATTTATGCTGCGAGCCTTAAAGAAATTGCCATGGCACATCAGGAATTGTATGATAAGCGCAGCGCCTTATCAACTGATGTTCTAAAACAGGAAATGTCTAATTATGGCAGCGCATTGCGAGATATGGGTACCGCATTTAAAAAATTAAAAGAATAATGGCAAAATTAACTTCGAAACAGGCTAACGAACTTTCAGCGCATTTTCTGGGTCTGGCGCAGGCTATTGGTAATTTTCGCTACAATAATTGGGACGCGCTTAGTAAAAAGGAGAATAAGGTTTTGGGAAATTTTCAATGGTCTATTCTAAACTACGGTGAAGATATTCTGGCTCTTTCAACAAACCTCGTTTTAGATGAAGTTGAAACTTCTCTCACGCAAATCGAAAATATTACTACAGATATAAAAAGCACTATTGAAGCTATAAGTGACATACCAAAAGGCATCAATGTTGCTGCTGCCATTGTAACGCTGGGTGCAGCAATTATAAGTACCAATCAACAGGCGATTGTAGATTCTATAAAAGGTATTGCAGATGCCTGGAATACTTAATGACTAGCGCCAACTATCACTTGTAAACTATCTGCATATTGTCCCGGCTGTGGAGTCACGAAAAGCGTATATAACGAGTCTGCATTAAATTCCTTTTGTAAATAAGCTACCTGCAAAGGGCTTCCTTTTAATTTCCATTTTACATCATAACTGCCAGATTTTAAAGAAATAACCTTAGCTGTCTTTCCGTATTTAAGACTGGACAGACTTTGTTTTTTATCCTTTTGAATATTTTTCGCTTCCGCGGAAATGGCTTCAGCCAAAGGTGCAACGTGTAGCCAGCGAAGTTGAGTTTCGCCTTTACCACCCTGAAAACTATCATCAAGAATTTTAAGTTGAGGCAGACCACCATTTTCTGTTGCAGCATCCTCGCCGGAAACAATGTGCTGCAACTTAGTAGATATTGTTTTTTGATTGACTTCTTTGCTATATTCCGGTGCGCCATACGCGTAAATCGTGTAGTATTTATCTTTAGCCAAACCGTATTTTTTATTCAGAAGTTGTTTACCGTCACTGCTTACTTTTATGGTGTATTCACCCGGTTTTACATTATTATATTCGGTAATTTGAGCATAATTTATATTATACTTTTCGCTGTCACCATTTGCGCTTTCTAAAGTCAGGGTTACTGCATCATTGCCAAATAAAAAATCTCCTAATCTTATATGAGCCGGTTTTTCATTGTTTTGGCTACAGCCACAAAAAGTAATTAGAACAAGTATTAGCGCGTTTTTAATCTTCATCTTGCTGGTCTTAATCTTTTCCTGTTTTCTTAAGTAAATAAGGTCTGCCAAACATGATAAGCATCACAATTATGAGCATAGCTCCCAGAGCGACCGGTTTTGAGATCACTAATCTAAAAAACAGCGCCATACCTATCAAAATCGCCATAATTATACCTAAAATCGGTATCCATTTACGTTTTTTTATTTCGCGGTAAGCGATCCAGTTTACAATGCCAAACGTGCACAAAAAGGCAAGACTAGCAGCTTCTACCAGTGAACTTAACGACCCTACAACAGCAAGAATACCCGCAAGACCGCCCAGCACCATAATCGAGCGATCTGGCACATCGTTCTTATTTGTATGATCAAACCATGTTGGTAATTCTTTTTGATCTGCAATGCGTTGCGAAAGATTTGCCGTCGAAAAAAGCGTAGAATTTATTGCAGCAGCTGTCGCGAAACCTGCAGCTACGGTCATGACAATTACCCCTACTTCACCAAAGGCGCTCTTTGCAGCAATAGTAAGTGCTATTTGTTTAAACCGCACAAGTGAAAGAGCACCTCCCAGCATAGTTGCCCCTATCGCAACCAGAATATAAAGAAAGACCACAAAGATCACGGCACTAAGCAAGGTCTTCATAAATGTCTTATCAGGATTTTTGATCTTATCATATTCATAAGTAAGTAACTGAAATCCCTCGTAGGCCATAAAAATCGCTGCCCCGCCAATAAAAGCAGACCACGCAGGACGCGGTTCTATACCTGCGATGAATTGTGTTCTATCCCACTGCGAAATTCCATAAGCGCCAAGAGCGAATAATACAAGCAGGTTAACCGAAACAATTATAATTTCGACTTTAGTCAATTTTCCTACACCGGCGAGATTAAGTGCCACCAGACCTATCACAATTCCTGCTGCCAGAAGTCGCATTAAAAACGGATTGCCGTGAAAA
Source organism: Leeuwenhoekiella sp. A2 (assembly GCF_047946655.1). Taxonomy (GTDB): domain Bacteria; phylum Bacteroidota; class Bacteroidia; order Flavobacteriales; family Flavobacteriaceae; genus Leeuwenhoekiella. The sequence continues at coordinate 2,836,127 of NZ_CP172311.1, read as the reverse complement.
GCAAAAGATAAGTAGTGCCCAAAAGCAAAGGCATAGACTGAAATTGTTAGCACGTAGCCCAGAATAAGCAGCCAGGCCAGATTGCCGGCCATAGATTTGTCTTTTACTTTTTCAAGAAACACAAAAGCACCGCCCTCTTTGTGAAATTTTTGCGTGAGATAAACATAGCTATATGCAGATGGTACGGCAATACAACCAGTGAGTACAAATGCCAGCCACGCCCATTGTGCAGAAACTGCAATTACTACTCCTAAAACTGTGTAAATACCACCACCTACCATTCCTCCTGCTGCTAAAGCCCATACTGATAATGGCCCAAGCTTACTCCCGGAATCTGGCATATAAGAAGTTTTTTAAGTGATTGTAAATGAATTATAGCAGAAGTTAAAAAACATAAAATTCAACTCACATATATAGAACTAAGTTTTAAAAAACTTTAACCTGAAATACACAAATTACCATGGAAAACAAAAAATTTTCACACTACAAAATAAGATGTGTATTGATTTAAAAATTATCATATCTCTAAAAGTTGCTGCAGGAATTCAGAATTCCAAAAATCGGGTCGCAAGTAAATAAAATCGGTTATTTTAAGGCATTTTTCGTGTAACTTTATAAGAATCAGTTTAAAAACAAATTGATGCAAGAAATTACCCGAAAGGAATTTATAATCAAATTTGGACTTATGAGTACTTCCATAATGATGATCAACGGCTGCAATTTTGCTTCACCAGAAGAGAATCAGTTATCAGGAAAAGGTGTAGTTATTCCGGGAATTGAAAACGAAGAAGATATTTTTAAATATATACACCGCACTGCTGGGAAAATGGATTTTACGCTGTATCGAAAAATTATAGGATCTGCAAATGCTTTTAAAGAAGGTGATCTCACACTGGGTATTGCAGCAGCTGATGAAAAATCCCGGAAAAATGCCCAAAATCTCCTTTCCAGAACAAAAATCGCTGATCTTAATAAATATCCTGTTTTTCAGGATGAACTGTATGAGTTGATTGTAAACTCAACTTCAAATAATGAAAATGTTCACTCGTGGACACTTGGTCAACTAAAATCGTATCTGCTGGAAAAACCTGAAGCAGAAATCAAACTGATAATGCCAGCTTTGAGCAGCGATATTATCGCCTGCGTTGTAAAACTTATGAGTAATGACGAGCTCATACAGATAGGTCAAAAGGTTTTTAATCCCCTACCAAACAGTAAAATAGGCAGCAAGGGATATTTAAGCGCTCGCGTTCAGCCTAATTCGCCTACAGATAATATTGACGACATCATCTGGCAGGTTTTTGATGCTTGGTCTTATGCTGTGGGTGATCTGGTTTTAGGTACAAATCCGGTCTCTAGCGAACCACAATCTGTCGCAAAAATTGAGCAGGCGCTTTTTGATATTATTACAACCTTTGGTCTTGAAAAAACCATCCCCAACTGCGTATTGTCACATATAGATATTCAGGCGAAAGCTGAAGAAATACAACCAGGCACAACAGGCATTTGGTTTCAAAGTCTGGCAGGGACGGTAAATGCAAATAAAACCTTTGACGTCTCTATCGAAAAAATGCAGCATTATGCTTTACAGCGAAAAGGACAATATGGCCTTTATGCCGAAACCGGACAAGGCGCAGATCTTACCAATGGTCACGGCGAAGGTTTTGACATGCTAATTCACGAGTCGCGCAAGTATGGTTTTGTGCGCGCTCTTAAAAAACAAATGGAAGAAAATCAATTAGGAAATAAAAAACCGTGGACACATGTTAACGACGTGGCAGGCTTTATAGGCCCTGAGGTTTTTAAAACTAAAGAGCAACTTGTGCGCTGTTGTCTCGAAGATACCGTGATGGGAAAATTACACGACCTCACGATTGGTCTAGACATCTGCTCTACCCTGCATATGGATGTTTCACTCGACGATCTTGACTGGTGTATCGAGCAGATCATGCCCGTAAATCCCGCTTATTTAATGGCGCTGCCTACAAAAAATGATCCCATGCTTAGTTATCTCACGACTTCATTTAGTGATCATGTAAAGATTAGAGAGCAATTTGGTTACAAAGTGAATGACGCCATGTGGGATTTCTTTAAACATATTGAAATAATTGATGCTGAGAATAAACCTACCTCACATTTTGGTGATCCTAAGTGGGTTTATTTAAAATACTGTGAAGCTAAAGGTGATACCCGAGATAAAAATGAAATTTATGCTGAAGCTGAAAAACGAATTCTGGAAATAAAACAACGGGGAGTTTCTATAGCAGAAGGTTACGGTGAAAACATTTGGGATCTTGACCCACAATTAAAAGCCGAAGTAGAAGCGCTCTACGAGGATGCAAAAGTAAGTTTATGGACACCAATGCCTCAGGAGTTCATTAAAACAATACCGGCAGCTATTCCCATTTTGACCAGATCATCAGATCGTAAAGATTATGTGTACCATCCCGAAAGTGGTGAAAACCTCAGCAATGATGCGATAAAATCACTAAAAAGCTTTCGCGAAAGCTGGAACTCAAATATACCAGACGTTCAAATTATAATTTCTGACGGACTCAATGCTAAAGCTCTGATGGATGACGGTCATCTTGAGCCTTATCTGAAAATGCTTAAGGCCTCTTTAAAAACTAAAGGTTATAGCGTAAGCGATCAGCATGTAGTTATCACCCATGGTAGAGTGCGTGCAGGCTATCAATGTGGCGAATTACTTTTTGGTCAAAATCCATCCTTAGGTAATAAAGGCATCATTCACATTATTGGTGAGCGCCCAGGTTCTGGTCATCATAATTTTTCTACTTATTTAACAGCGGCGCCCTATAGTGCCTGGAGTAAAAAAAGGTGGGTAGATCATGATATTTCACGAGTTGTATCAGGAATTTCAGATACGGCATTTAAGCCAGAGCAAGCTGCCGCGCTTACTCTGGCCATTTTTAATGAATTATTTAATAAAGAATTTAATGAGTTAGCCCAAATGAAGAGCGCTTAGATATTCTTTAATTGTGATTAGATATTTTAGTCCAGTTGTGTTCTGGCAAAATAGTAGAGGTATTAAATTGTTTGCACTTTTTAGGTACGGTTAATCTTGACAATAATTTGTCGTTCTTTCTTATTCCACAAGTTCTACATCTGTATGTAGCCATTATAAAATTTAGTTTAGTTAGCCTACTCTAACGTTTTCAGCATCCCAATTATTTCTTAAAAAATCTATCATTACTAATAAATTCTATGTTTAAACAGAATATCTCTATTTAAACAATAGATTCATAGGTCAGTCTTAGTCTAAAAGAAAAATCATTTAGGTCAGAGTTGACCGTATTGAAGAATGAGGGAGGGCAAAACTAATTTAAAAATCAATTTTGAGTAAATCCATTTAGTTAACGTAGCACTTTTCGCTGTAAGCGTTTACCTACAAAACTTTTTTGGGCGTAAAAATTTAGCTATTAAATTAATAGACAATTACATAAGTCTTAATCGAGCTTCAAATTCTAAAATGGGATCAACATTTTCAGAACTCTTAAATATTATCCTCAAAATTTATCATATTATTAAATTATAATTACCAAAAATTAAAATTTGGTGAAAATATTCTGTTAATAGAAAATTGTAGCACTTACTTCTAAATATATTAATATATTCGTGCCGGTATTTTTTGCTTTCCCCTTCGGCATGTTACCAGAACTCAATTAGTTCATTTTCCCCGATGATTAGTGAGTAACAATTCATAAACAATTACAACTAATTTAGAAACCCCAAATTTCTAAGGCATGAAAAAAATCCTACTTACGATTGCGTTCTCATTTCTTGTAGCGGCGTTGACTCTACTATTTATTTTCGGGATCAAACATCAATTATCTAAGTCTACTTTTGAATTACCTTATAAACAAATATCAGGCTTCTGTCTTGTTTTGATTATTGTTGTTTTGCTGTATTTTAAAGAGCGTAGAAAAATTGAAAATTCTTAAATAATTTTCAAACAATATTTTGATTAGATCTATCCAAATTAAATTGATTTAAATTTGGATATGGATCAAATATCTATGCCACAACTTTTTGTCGTCTTTTTTGAAAGCGCTACAGATCCTTCTGCAATTGCCGAAGAATTAAATATGGTCAAACTTTCATTTGGTTTGTTCTTGGTGCAGTCTTCACTTACACAATCAAAGCTGTACCATAAAATAAAATGGGCAGTTGAGCCAGAAAATCTCTTTGTGGGCAAATTAAAAGAGCACCCAAAATTTAAAGGGATGGAAGCCGGAACTCTAAAATGGGTGCGCTCTTTACCTCCAGACTAAACTCTTAAATTATTTTTCTTTTTTAAGAGAATTACAACATACAAACTATAGGAATTAGTTATAGCATTAGGTTGTTTAATACAGCTTGTATTCATAAAATTTGTCAAAAATTTAAATACTATTATGAGTACAGATAAAACAATACGAAAAGTAAGATTTCACGAGACAGGAAAAGCAAGCGTGCTACAAATAGAAGAGGTACCTCAAAAGGAACCTGGCGATAATGAAGTTTTAATAAAAGTAAGTGCTATTGGTTTAAACCGCGCAGAAGTAGCATTTAGAGCAGGACAATATTTAGAAACTCCAGAATTACCTTCTGAACTGGGTTATGAAGCCAGCGGAATTGTTGAAGCAATAGGCAGTAGCGTTGATCATGTTAAAGTAGGAGATAAAGTAAGTACCATACCTTCATTCTCTATGACAAAATATGGTGTGTATGGTGAGAAAGCAATTGTACCTGCACATGCCGTAACCTCTTATCCTGATAATTTGAGCAGTGAAGAGGCGACCTCTATCTGGATGCAATATTTAACTTCTTACGGCGCTCTGGTTGAAATAGGTAATCTTAAAAAAGGTCAAACCGTTCTTCTTACAGCCGCTAGTAGTAGTGTAGGCATAGCATCAATACAAATTGCAAAATCTGTTGGGGCGACTGTTATCGCTACAACAAGAACTAATGATAAAAAACAGGATCTTCTAGACGCAGGAGCAGATCATGTAATTGTGACAAATGATGAGGATCTTGCAGAGCGCACGATGGAGATTACAGATGGTAAAGGTGCAAATCTTCTTTTTGATCCTATTACCGGGCCTATAGTAAACCAACTTACAAAAGCTGCCGCTCAAGGCGGAATGGTCATAGAATACGGAATGTTGTCATCTAAAGAGACTAATTTCCCATTTACAGATGTACTTTCAAAACAACTTACCATAAGAGGTTATGTTTTATTTGAAATCACCACAAATCCTGAGCGCTTGAAAAAAGCACGTGATTTTATCTTTGACAAATTAGCCTCAGGAGAATTAAAACCTTTAATAGACAAAACTTTTGACTTTGAAGATATAGTTGAAGCACATGAGTATATGGAGTCTAATCAACAAAAAGGTAAAATAGTTGTGACCGTCTAAAAAAAGGTCATAATTCAGTTAAAAAATCCGGTATTTTGTATTAAATATCGGGTTTTTTTATGCCATTTTTGCCCGCATTTTTGCTCCCAGAGCACAGAAACAAACGAGGTGTATAAGATCTGTTTAACTTTTTACAAGAAATAAATTACAATTTTCAATGGTATAAGCCATTATGAATGCTATAAAATTGAGGATTAAAATTCAAGATGATAAATAACTCTCTTCAAATCAAAATCTTATAAATACTTAATTAAATTAAATCTATTATCTAAAATTATAAACCCAATAAGCAGTATTTTTAATCTATTAAACAAAGTGCATGCGTATTGCTACTCAGGAAAAGATAAATCTTTTATTGAAAAGCATTGCAATTTCTAGTCTCGTAGTTGCTCTGCTGGTTATCATAGGTTGGTTAATAAAAATACCAGCCTTACTTAATATTATCCCGTCTGCAGCCACAATGAAGTTGAACACGGCTATCTCATTTGCTATGTGTGGCCTTGCTATTTTATGGTCTACGCGCAATAGAGGAATTGAAAAAAAGATATCACCACTTCAGCTAATTTTAGCTTTAGGCGTTATATTAATAGGAGCAGAAACACTTGCCGAATATATTTTTCAAACTCAATTCACGATAGACACCTTAATTCTTAAAGATACTCTGTCTCACTCAATACCTGGTAGAATGTCTCTGGCCACATCAGTCTGTTTTATAGTTATAGGTGGTGCAATATTAGGAGTTGATGCCAAAAAAAAGTTTGTAAGAGAAATTACACAATACAGTCTGCTGGCCGTATCAATAATTGCGCTCATTTCGCTTGATGCGTATCTCCTGCAAATTCCTACCTCAAAGAGATTATTTTTTTTAGATTCAATGGCGATTCATACGTCTCTTCTTTTCTTTTTAATAGCCACAGGACTTTCATTTAAAAATCCTACTTTGGGTTTTACAGGTTTGTTTTTAGGAAAATACGAAGGCAGTAAATCACTACGGTTTTTATTGCCGTTTATTATTCTGGTTCCTTTGGTTTTAAGTTATATCCTGATAGATCTAACTCAAGCAAACTATTTTGAAGAAGATTTTGGTATTGCCATTTACACCGTTCTGCTCATTCTGGTGTGTGCTGTTTACATCTCATTTAACTCGGTACGCTTAAACAATACTCACAAACAGCGCCTTAAGCTGGAAACATCCCTGCGTGAGGCTAATGTGCAACTGGGTTATTTTAAAAAAGCTCTTGACGAAAGTTTTATGCTTTCGTCATCAGATGAGAATGATGTTATATTTGATGTCAACGATAAATTATGCGAAAAATCCCAATATTCAAAAGAGGAGATAATTGGTAAGACTCATAACATTTTCAATTCAGGCTATCATACTGCTGATTTTTTCAAAACCTTATGGGATACCGTTCTTAAAGGCGAAATATGGATAGGTGAGATCAATAATAAGACTCGTAATGGGGATTTAATGTGGCTGCGTACTACTATAGTTCCTTTCGCAAATGAATCTGGTAAAGTATATAAGTTTCTAACTATACGGCAGGATATTACACTTGAGAAGGAAGCAGAAGGTATTTTAAAGGAGTATGTAAACAAACTAGAGCATCAAAATCAGGAATTAGATCAATACAATTATATAACCTCTCACGATCTTCAGGAACCGCTACGTACAATATCAAGTTTTGTAGAATTGCTTGAAACTGAGTACAGCAGCCAATTTGATGACCAGGCACGCCTATATTTTGATTTTATATCACAGGCAAGTTGCCGTATGCGTAATTTAATTAATAGCCTGTTAGAGTATTCAAGAATTGGGGGTAATAGAGAATTAGCCCCGGTAGATTGCAATCTGCTTGTTTCTCAAATAAGTAACGATCTAAATAAAATTATTAAAGAAAACGACGCGACTATTTTATATAAAAATCTCCCTGTCGTAAATGGTTATGAAACTGAACTAAGATTACTAATTCAAAATTTGATACATAACGCGATAAAATTCAGAAAAAAAGAAATCGCTCCTATAATTGAAATATCAGCTCATGAGGAACCTGAAAAATGGGTTTTCTCTGTTAAAGATAACGGTATAGGGATAGCCGATAAATATCTCAAAAAAATCTTTATCATCTTTCAAAGACTACACGACCGTGATACCTTTGAAGGTACTGGCATAGGTCTTGCACATTGCAAAAAGGTAGTGCGACTTCATGGTGGCCAGATATGGGCAGAGTCTCAGCCAGGTGAAGGCAGTACTTTCTTTTTTACCATACCAGCATTGAATTAAATATATTTATGAAGCAAAAATTAAATTGTGTGTTGCTAATCGACGATGATAACGCAACAAATTTTTTAAATAAATGGATTATTGAACGCACCAATAGTGCAAACCAGATTTTTATTAAAAAAAACGGAGCCCTCGCTCTTGACTTCCTCTCTAAATCAGTAGACGGAAAATATCCCAAACCAGATCTCATATTTCTTGATATTAATATGCCCATCATGAACGGCTGGGAGTTTATGGATGAATACAAAAAGCTGCCTGCTGAGCAAAAAGGAAAAATAGTAATTGTAATGCTTACAACCTCCCCTAACCCAGACCATTTAAAAAAGGCTCAATCTATCCCAGAGATTGACGGCTATGAAAGAAAACCTTTAAATATTAAAATGCTTGAACATATTTTAGCAAAATACTTCTAAGATGAGCTAGTCGCTCTTTTTTCAGCTGTTCTTAAAAATTGGTTATCTTGTTATAAAACTTCCTCTTATGCGATCTAACCAGATTCTTTCACTACTTCTATGCAGCGTGTTTATAATTTCTTGTGCAGAAAATAAAAAAACCGCTAAAACACTGGCATTAACTCATGCCACTATCTATGACGGCACAGGAAATAAGTTAGAAGATGCTACAATTTTTATAACAGACGATAGAATATCAGCTGTAGGAAAGGATATAAAAATCCCTGAAAACACTAAAGAAATCGACCTAAATGGCAAGTTTATCGCGCCGGGACTCGTAGATGCACACATACATTTTTTTCAGACAGCATTTTTTGATGCGCGTCCTGATGCTTTGAATTTAAAAGATTCTTTACCGTATGAAAATGTATATAACTATCAAAAAGAACATGCAAACAGATATTACGAAGCCTATTTAAGATCTGGTGTTACCGCTGTTTATGATGTGGGCGATTTCACCTGGACCTATGATATGCCAGCTAAAGCGGAAGCCGATAGTTTATCACCTCATGTTGCAACTGCGGGACCATTATTAACGCCTTTTTCTGAGGAAGCTGTTGCATCATTTAATACTTCAGGAGATACTGTTATGATCTCTCTGCACGATGAAAAAACCGGAAGAGATTATGTGAAAAAAGCGACAAATCGCGGTTCAACCGGAATTAAAATCTGGAGTTTAAATACTTCAGACTCGCTTTTTATGAAAGGTCTTGATGCGGTTGCAGATGAAGTTAAAAAACAAGGTAATCAGTTAATAGTTCACGCCACAACTTTAGAACAAGCCAAAGCAGCTCTAAAAGACGGGGCTAAACTTTTAGTTCACAGTGTTGAAGATACCTTGATAGATCAAGAATTTATTGATTTGGCTAAAGCCAATAATACTTATTATGACCCAACTCTTGTAGTCGCCAGAGGTTATTATAACACGTATATGGCTATTTTAGGCGAAAAATTTGAGCTAAATGATCCTCACCATGTCGTTGATGATAAAACCAGAGAGCAATTGACAAATGCCGAAGGGTTTAAATCGTTTTTTGAAGATACTTTGCAAACCCGAAAGAATATGCAAGCTTATAATGAACGCTTAAACCAGCGCGATACTATCATGTTTGCTAATTTAAAAAGAGTTTATGAAGCAGGAATCCCTATTGTGGTAGGCACAGATGCCGGGAATCCCGGTACCGTACACGGTATTTCTATTTACGACGAGATGGAACAAATGCAGCGCGCAGGTATACCTGCAAAAGATCTCATAGTTATGGCTACTAAAAATGGTGCAACAGCTATGCGTCGTGCAAATGATTTTGGCACACTAGAAGCGGGAAAACTTGCAGATCTAATTGTTCTTGATAACGATCCTGGTGATGATATTACTAATATGCGCAGTATTACTCATTTTATGCGCACCGGTCATTTACAAAGTGTTGAAACAAAGTTTAAGAAATAAAATCTCTTAGAGCTTTAAACTAAAGCAACATCTGTAATTTTCATATGTTTTACCGTCTTATCTAGAATAATTAATATTCAGGATGAAAAACTTACTACTCTTATATATACTCTCTCTTCTAAGCTTAAGTTGCGATAATAAAGCACGTACACGTGAGAACAACGAAATGATACCGGTTGAGAAAAATAACGGTATAGGTAATGGAGCTCCTTCCCTATCTCGCAGCGTAGTATCTACAATCGAAAAAGCCCATAATAAAACCGATTTTTTAAGTCATGAGGCGATTTCTTTTAAAATTGACCTGAAATTTGGCGGCAACGAGCGCATTAATGGTAATCTCACAGTGCTCACAAACACCGGAAAAATAAGAATTGATAAGACAGATGGAAGCAGTCTTATCTTTGATGGTACCTCGGCATATCTAACTCCGGCAAAAGCTAACAAGAAAGGCAACCGCTTTGATATGTTTACCTGGGCCTATTTTTTTGCCATGCCGTTTAAGTTAAGTGACGATGGCGTAAATATTAAAGTATTGCCAGAAACCCGGTTTGATGAAAAGGACCGCCAAACATTAAACATGACTTTTGAAGAAGGAACAGGTGATTCACCTGATGATTGGTACATGCTTTACACAAATGCAGACAATACTTTACACGCGGCAGGCTATGTTGTAACTTTTCAAAGTGATTTGGCTTCTGCCGAAAAAGCTCCGCATGCGATAGTTTATTCAGATTATCAAAATATTGAAGGTGTACCTATCGCAACAAATTGGAAATTTTATAATTACGATAAACAACTTGGTCTGGTAGGTGACCCATTAGGTGAAGCCACTATAAGCGATATTCATTTTGTGCAACCTGAGGCTGATTTCTTTTCAAAACCAAAAGATTACGCCCCTATCAATTAGGCATTGAATTTATAATTCAGAAACTAAAAATTTAATTGTTGTATATACAACAATTGTATGCACAATTTATTATCTTTGTACAGTTAATTAAAATATACGATCATGTCAAGTTATATAAATGGTTTACATCACGTCACCTCATTTGCTTCAGATCCCCAGCGCAATGTTGATTTCTACGCTGGTATTCTGGGTTTGCGCATGATTAAGAAAACTGTGAATTTTGACGCTCCAGATGTTTATCACCTTTATTATGGTAATGAGGTTGGTGACCCGGGTACGATACTTACTTTTTTTCCATTTAATGGTATCGCAAAAGGTAGAAAAGGTAATGGTCAGGTAACTGTAACATCTTTTTCAATTCCGCTTAACGCTCTTGAATATTGGATGCGCAGGCTTGATAAATTCAATATTAAATACCAGACACCTGTACAGCATTTTGATGACGAGACTTCTCTTTATTTTGAAGATTATGATGGGATGGGTATAGAACTTGTCGCTAATGATAAAGACGAGCGACCAGGGTTTTCGTATGGTCAAATTCCCTTAGAATATGCGGTAAAAGGTTTTTACAGTGTAACTCTGGGCGAAAGCAGACCAGATGCCACAATAGAACTTTTAACTGGCCAGATGAACCATGCCATGCTGCAGGAAAAAGGAAACAGACAACGCTATACCTCAACTAACAAGCCCGGCAGTTTTGTAGATATTATTACAGACACAAAAGCCTTACGCGGTTTGGGCGGTGCCGGTACTGTACACCACGTCGCATTTGCCACACCAGACGATGCCACCCAGTTTGAGTTAAGAGAAGAATTATTGAGTAAAGGCCTTGTTAACCCTACTCCTGTTCTGGATCGGCAATATTTTCATTCGGTTTATTTTAGAGAACCGGGCGGAGTTTTATTTGAAGTTGCTACAAATGATATTGGTTTTACGATTGATGAAGCTAAAGAGAATTTAGGCGAATCTTTAAAATTACCATCCTGGGAAGAACCGAATCGTTTAAAAATAGAAAGCGGACTTACCCCTATTAAAATTGACCTACATAAATATATGGACAATGCATAAATATGAAATAATTGAGGCCGGTAAACCACTTGAGAAGGCAGAAAAAGCAATTATCCTCTTGCATGGTCGGGGAGCAAGCGCCCACGATATTATAGAATTAGCAAGTCATTTTATAGATGACAGTTTTTATATCGCTGCACCGCAGGCAACAAACAGCACGTGGTATCCATACAGTTTTTTAGCTCCTGAAAGTCAAAATGAACCCTGGCTAACATCTGCTGTCAATATCGTTAAAAACCTGCTTGAAAACATCAAAAATCACCTCAGCAGCTCAAAAATCTACCTTATGGGTTTTTCACAAGGTGCCTGTCTTACATTAGAAGCTGCCGCGCGTTTTGCGCAACCTTTCGGCGGAATTGCCGCTTTTACTGGGGGATTAATAGGAGAAAATGTTTCTGTCGCCAATTATTCTGGTGATTTTAAAAACACACCCGTATTTATAGGTGTGGGAGATAAAGACATGCATGTTCCGCTAAAGCGGGTTGAAGAATCTAAATTAATTTTAGAAAAACTAAACGCTAATGTTACGCTTAACGTTTACCCGGGAAGACCTCACACCATTCTTCAAGATGAGATCGAAACTGTAAAAAAGCTCATGTTCTAACGATTATGATTTACCAACTTTTTCATCATTGGTATTTCTAATAAAGTGAGAAGCGTAAAAATAACAGCTACTGAGACTACTACAAAAGGCAATTGAGACGACTCAACAAAACTGAATTTATCAAACAAACTCAACTCTATATTTCTGGGTAGATACTTCTCAAGTGCAACTATACTTATCTGGCCTTTAATTACATATAGAACCAAAGCTATAAAAGCAAGCGCAATCGCCGCCCAAACAGGTGTAGTAATTGGTGATTTGTACACAAATACTGAAGTATCTACCGGTTTATGAGTCACTTTTAGCATGACCTCAGCCATAAAATCGGTCTTTGGTGATTCAGTTTTTAGTGCTTTTATATGCTTTTCTGAAAGCCTTTTTAGTAATTCATCTTCATGTGCGCTCATAACTACTTTTTTTTTCAGCATTAATTAATGGCCCTAACAAGGTAAACAATCTTTTTCTCCCTCTGTAAAGTTTAATTTTTACATTGCTTTCGCTTAAGCCCGTTATTTCTGCCAGTTCTTTCACGCTTTGCTCGTCATAATAATAGACTGTAATTAAAAAGGCTTCATCTTCTGGCAACATGTTTATTGCTTTTTTAATCTGTTCTTCTCTTTCACCAGCTTCCATCTTATCAAGAGCGTTTTCTACCTCTTGCAGATCTGTGTGTTGTAAATTATCAAGATCGTAATATGCTGGCTGGCGCCGCTTTCGCGAAAGCATATCCAGGCAGGTATTATAGGTTATTCTATATAACCAGGTTGAGAATTTAGCATCACCTTTATACGTATTTAAGGCATGAAATGATTTAACAAAGACGTCCTGAGCAACTTCTTCTGCATCTTCTCTGTTAGCTATCATACGCAACGCCAAAGTGAAAACTAAAGTTTCATATTTTTTTACCAAAAGACCGTACCTCTCTACTCTGCCCGCGAGAATTTCTTCTATAATCTGCTTATCGTCCTTTTGGTTCATTCAATTATATGACTTCATGCAACAGTAATTGGTTACAGAAAAGTGTTGTTATTTTTCATATAATTCTCGAAAAGAAAAAATCGGCCTTTTTATAAAGAAAATCGGTTAAAAGTGTAACCAAATCTCCCTGAAGCGTGTCATAACCTCAGAACAAAATTAGTAATCATTCAAAAAACAACCGTTATGGGAGGAGAAGTAATCGTATTTGTAAGCTTTTTTTTAGTCGCATTTGGTATATTTTATTTGCATTATACTACGCGTAATAAAGAGCGATTGGCCTTAATAGAAAAAGGCGCAGATGCAACAATATTTGGTAAATATCAAAACAGGGAAGCGCCACCAGTCTGGAAGGTAATTATACTTAACCTCGGTTTGCTGATGATAGGGATTGGGATTGGGATTTTACTAGCGGCCTCTCTTGTGAGCCTTTTTGATCTTGATGAGGAAGTTGCTTACCCCGCAACACTCTTTTTAATGGGTGGTATCGCGCTGGTCGTTGGGTTTTTCCTCACAAAAAAGCTAATAAACTAGGCTTTTACGCCCATTTTTAAGTAAAGCATCTGCACTTGTTTAAAGTTGCAGGTGCTTTTTTGTTTACTTTTAGCTGGAAATAGTTAAATATGAAATACCCCTGGCATTTATATCTTATGGCGGTTATGTATATCGTTGCCGGTATCATGCACTTTATTAAACCGCGCACATATATGCGCATTATGCCCCGTTATTTACCCAGTCACAAGCTATTGGTGTTTGTAAGCGGCATTGCAGAAATTACGCTGGGTATTTGCCTATGCTTTCCTGAAACAAAAGACATGGCGATCTGGGGAATTATTACGATGCTAATAGTTTTTCTCACCGTACATTTTTATATGCTTACGCCAGAAGCCAATATTAAATTGCCTAAATGGTTATTGGTTTTAAGGTTGCCATTACAATTAGGCCTAATGTATTGGTCTTACTCATATTTAGGACAATAAAAAAATCCCGACGAAAGCCGGGATTTAAGGTTTGAAGAATTTCTTCTTTTTCTAAACTATCCTATTGTGATGGTTTTATTAAATGTTTCTTTACCTATTTTAACAGAGATTAGATAATCTCCTGCAGGTACTTTAGAGAAATCTAAAGTTTGTTTTACTACAAGTGCAGAGTCTTTTACAGAACCTATTACGTTACCATTTGTATCATAAACATGAAGTAATGCTTCTTTTTGAGTAGGATTAGTAACAGATACTAAAACTACATTACCTTCTACTTTATAGCCAGGCTTGAAGATTACATTATCATTGTCTTCTACTACAACAAGACCTTTGCTGTCTTTCTCAATAGTAGTAGTTACAACGCGGTAAGAGTTTTCAAGAACTATATAGTAAGTACCTTGTGGTAAAGCTTCCATACTTAGTGACTTTTTAAAAGATGGCTTAGCACCTAATACTTCACTAAAAAGAATCTCACCATTGCGATCTTCTAGTTTTAATTTTGAATCTGCAGTTGTGCTGTCAAAAGCGACAGTAACTATAAAATTATCTTTTACAACTACATCAAAGTTTTCTTTTGCGGTCATGTTCAAGCCTAAGGCAAGAAACAGAGCAAGTACTGATTTTTTAATTAGAGTTTTCATAGTATTTGTTATTTAGGGTTTTTTCTTATTTTACAGTACAAACATACCACCATAATGCACCCTAAAATAGAAGCGGTTGTGCAGATAAATGTTCTATTTTAACTACAATGACTACCTAAAATGGGTGTTTGGTGAAAACAAAACACATTTAAGTTAATCTAGCACATAATTGATTGTTCTAGTGATGGTAAATTAGACGAGTAAAACAGATTCATTCATGTCAAAATCACCTAAACCCGCCTTTGAGAAAATAGAACCCGGCTTTGGCAGTTCTTTTTCCTTTCGCACTTATAATCAGGATAATGAAAATAACAACCATAACTTCTGGCATTATCACCCTGAATTAGAACTTGTATATGTAAATGGCGGTACAGGTAAAAGGCAAATAGGAAGTCATATATCATATTACCGCAACGGTGATCTTATATTAATAGGTTCTAATTTACCCCACTGTGGTTTTACAGATACACTTCGTAATTATGAAAATGAGACTGTAATACAAATGCGTCCAGATTTTTTAGGCGAATCATTTCTAGAAATACCTGAGATGCGCAGCATAAAAGCTCTCTTTGAACGGGCAAAAATGGGCATCGTTTTTCATGGCGATACTAAGCGAAGCATAGGTGCAAAGATAGAAGCGCTTACAAATGCATCTAATTATGAACGATTGCTGGGCTTACTTGAAGTTTTAAAACTACTGGAAGCGGCAGATCAATATACAGTACTAAATGCACAGGGATTTATTCTGGAAACAGAATTACAGGATAATAACCGTATTAATGTGGTATTTAATTTTGTGAAAGAAGAATTTAAACGCCAGATCTCTTTAGAAGAAATAGCTGATCTCGTTAGTATGACTGTTCCTGCATTCTGTAGATACTTTAAAAAAATCACAGGAAAAACTTTTACGCAGTTTGTTAATGAATACAGACTCGTACATGCTGCAAAATTGTTGCATGAAAAGCAAATTAGTATCACAGATGTTTGCTTTGAAAGTGGTTTCAATAACTTTTCACACTTCAACAAGCAGTTTAAAAAGTTCACTGCAAAAACCCCATCAACCTATCGTAACGAATTAAAATTTGTGGTATCTTAATAGATATGCCAGATTTGTTTAATGAAAACCCGGAAGCACCACAGCATTTAGACCTAAAAAATGCTTCCGTTACATATTATCCTGCACTTTTTAGCAAAGAAGAAAGTGATTTTTATTTTAGAGAGTTATATAGAGAAACTCCCTGGCAACAGGATAATATAACAATATTCGGCAAGACTTATCCTCAACCCAGACTTACCGCCCTTTATGCAAGCAATGGTTTGGCGTACTCCTATTCCGGTATAACCATGCATCCTCACAATTTTACACCAGCCATACAACAAATAAAAGAGCGAGTAGAAAAAATTGCTAATATAGAATTCACTACTTGCTTACTTAATCTGTATCGCAATGGGCAGGATAGCAATGGCTGGCATGCTGATGATGAGAAAGAATTAGGTATAAATCCTATAATAGCTTCTGTAAGTCTGGGTACAGAGCGGTTTTTTAAAATGCGCCAAAAGAATAAAGAAGGGGACGTTATAAAGCTTAAACTCGCACATGGGAGCCTTTTACTTATGCAGGCAGAAACACAGCACCACTGGCAGCACGAGCTGCCTAAAACCAGATTAGAAATAGGCCCAAGAATAAATCTTACCTTCAGAATTATTAAGTAGTATAAAAAAACCGGAAGTTCTTTTATGATAAAGCTAGGGGCTACCTAATCACAATTCAACTTCCGGCGTTAACTTAACCATGGTACCTCACCACAAGTACCAGAAAACTTCATAATAGAAATGCTATTATTAGGCTCTCACCAATTATTAATATGAAATCACATTAACGGCTGCAAATGTATGCACGCATAGTAAATTTATAGTTGTAAAAAATCAATTTAAAATTGTAAAAAATTCGTAACTTTCTAAGGATTAGCATTTCCTTAGCATTTTTACTCCTTTTTCTCTACCCACTATTATACAAAAGGAAAGAGCTATTATAATTTCATAAATGAATGCGTAATGGTACAGTTCAACCTAGAGGAAGTTTTCATTATAAAGATTTACACCCTTAAAGAATGGGTGAAAGATTTTGATGACAGAAATTATCTTGAAATTATTTTCATAGAGAAAGGAAAGGGTATGCATCGTATTAATAATGTAGATATAGCATACAAGGCTAAAGATATTTTTCTCATTGCTCCAGATGATAATCATTATTTCAATATAGAATCTGAAACTACTTTCTGTACTTTCTTATTTACCAATTCATTATTCTCAAGCAAAGTAAACTTGCCAGACAGGTCCTACTGGTTAAGACGTATAGATTTTATCCTGCAACATCCCAATTTAAAACCGGGAGACGTAATAAGAAACAATGTAGAACGAGATTTAATCTGGCAAATACACAGCTTGATTCACAAAGAGAATGAGCGTAAAGAGGAGTACTACAGACATATTATATCTAATATGATAAGTACCACATTAAGTATAATAGCACGAAATATAAATGAGGGTTATAAGCAATATGATCTCCCACAAAAAGACAAGCATCAACTTATAGATGATATCCTCGCCTACATACATAAATATGTTTATGAGTCACAACGTATGAAAATTTCTGCTCTTGCCAGTAACTTCAACATGACTAACAGTACTTTAAGCAACTACTTTAAAAAGCAAACAGGCAAGTCTCTGCATCATTACATATTACTACATAAACTAGATATGGTAAAATACCGTCTGGAACATACAGATTTTACTGTGTCTGAGATTGCTTATCAACTAGGGTTTACAGATGAAAGTCACCTAACAAGAATATTTAAAAAATATTTTGAGACCACCCCAAAAGGCTATAAAAACAGCCTGTAAAGGTCAAAAATCTGTCAAAATCAGCCAAAAATCTCGTTTAGTATCGAGGCAAGGCGTATTCCACCTTTTTCAAGCTGCTCTGTTATAATTTCAAAATTATCAGCTTGATATCTGTAGCTTAATTTTTCACCCACTTTCGCAGAAGCATAAACTGTATCTGCAAGTGCACGCCCTTCATTCACCCAGTCCATAACACTACCAGAAGAGATGGCTTTGTATTTATCTTTATCGCGCGCTCCATAATTATCTGCTAGTTCGCTATAAGACATCCCATAACTTTCAATCATCTTTGTATCCCATACCGAATGTAGATTAGTACCATCGTTAAACCAGCGTACCTGTATCTTGTTTCCGCCTTGATCTTCTGCTTTGCCTACGTGTAAAGGTTGATGCAGATCTCCCAGAAGATGAACTAAAAACTTCAGGTAAAAGATCTTGTCTTCTTTAGAACTTTCTTCAGATTTTAAAACCTTCTTACACTCTTCTATCGCCATGTATAGATCACCTGACGGATTTTTACTGTCTACTGCATAGGTTTTTCCCGGAGTAATATTGACATAATGCCACGGACTGTATTTTTTAAATTCTGAATAGCTTTTAATCTCATCTGCATAAGTAGAAACTGTAACGAGTGTCTCCTCGCCCAGCAAATCTTTTAAATGCTTTTTAGTTCTTCTGTTTAAATAATGCTCTGCTATTGCAGCAGTGGTGCGGTGGCCTTTCTGGCCCCAGTCATAAGAATAGGAGTTTGTAGAAATAAATAAAAAAATGAAAATAGGGAGTATATATCGCATTGTAAAATTTTTGTAACAAATCTAAAACATTCACTACCTATAGAGGTAATCCTGTTCTAAAATAATATTCAAATTTTTTTCAGGAAATAAATAAAGATTATCCCGGTTAAACCGGAAAAAACTTTAGCGATATGAAAAACCAGCCATATCGTATTTTTTATTAACTTAGTGATATCAATTTAATATCATTTCAAAATCAAATTAAAATGAGCCAAGAAAGAACTATCGTCCCCGCCAGCGGTTATGTAATGTTATTTGTATTGCTACTAGTATTTTTTAGCAGTATAGCATCTATATTTTACCTCAAATCAATATTACCCGCAATTGTCATTGTCATTACAATCATTTTGCTTTTTGGTCTGGTCATGGTAAATCCTAATGATTCTCGCGTATTACTTCTTTTTGGAAAATATCAGGGCACTATTAAGAAGAATGGCTTGTATTGGGTTAATCCACTTTTTACAAAAAGAAAAATCTCTCTTAGAGCCAGTAATTTTGACAGTGAGCGTTTAAAAGTGAACGATAAATTAGGTAATCCTATAATGATAAGCACGATTTTGGTCTGGCGCGTGATGGATACGCACAAAGCGGCTTTTGATGTTGATAACTACGAGAACTTTGTACGCGTACAAACTGATGCCGCAGTACGCAAATTAGCCAGTATGTATCCTTACGATAATTTTGCAGATGAAGGTCTTGATGAAGATATAACACTAAGATCAAGTGTAAATGAAGTAAGTGAAGCACTTGAGCAAGAACTTGAAGAGCGCCTTGCTATTGCTGGTATTGAGGTACTTGAAGCGCGTATAGGTTATTTGGCCTACGCACAGGAAATTGCAAGCGCGATGCTAAAACGCCAGCAGGCTACTGCCATAGTCGCTGCTCGCCACAAAATTGTAGAAGGTGCAGTTAGCATGGTAGAAATGGCACTGCATGAATTAAGTAAAAAAGAGATAATAGATCTGGATGAAGATCGCCGCGCGGCTATGGTGAGTAACCTTATGGTTATTCTGTGTAGTGATAAAGACGCTTCTCCTGTGGTTAATGCCGGGACTTTAAATCATTAATGGTTATGAAAGAGTATAAAGTAGAAAGTTTTAAGTTAAGCTTAAGTAAGAATGATGAGAAATTAGAGCTGTTTCTCAATAGATTTGCTAAAGATGGCTGGGTGTTTAAATTTATGGACGCCCATTACAAAGTCATTTTCGAAAGAGATAAAAACAGATAATATGAAAGTCTACAAAGAGGTACAGCGTTTTGATCAATGGTGGATTCGTGTTTTGCTACTTGCCGTAATAGCAGTTGCTATAAGTCCGTTGATTTTGCATTATGACACTTTAATAAACTCACGTTTTGAATTAATGTCTGTTATTATTAGTATTCTCATAATTCTCACTGTATTTCTTGCTTTTTGGTTTCTGTTTAAACTGGAGACACAAATTGATGAGAACGGGATCTCATATAGATTTTATCCATTTCAAAGAAGATTTAGGTTTAGTTCCTGGGCAGATATGCAACAGGTAACTATACGCACTTATAATCCTATTCTTGAATATGGCGGGTGGGGTTATCGCATTTCCTTACACAAAAAAAAGGCCTTGAATATTAAGGGTAAAATTGGCATTCAGATTGTATTTAAAAATGGTAAAGAACTCCTGCTGGGAACTCAAAATCCAGACGCAGTAAATGAAATGATTAATAAATACCACATAAAATGAAGTTGAACAGTTGTCTCTTTAATATATTTTTTATCTGCTTTATTGCTTGTGGCTTTGCACAGTCTGAAACTAAAGAACAAGAGATAAAAATAAATCCACTTATAAACGGAACTTTATTAACCACCGCCACAGATACCACAACTTTAGCTATAATAATTCCCGGCTCAGGGCCTACAGACCGCAACGGGAACCAGCGCATGATGCAAAATAACAGTCTAAAATTGCTCGCAGAAGGTCTTACTAAAAATGGTATTTCTACTTTTAGATATGACAAGCGCATTTTTGCATTAGTAGCACAAAATAATTTAAAAGAAGAAGAACTCGATTTCAAAGATTTTGTAAACGATGCTGTTGATGTAGCTAAATACTTCAAAGATAAGGGATACAAAAAGATAATTTTAGTGGGTCACAGTCAGGGCGCTTTAATTGCAATGCTTGCCGCGAAAGAAACCGATGTGGCAAAAGTTGTTTCTCTAAATGGAGCTGCAGAAAGTGTTGATGAACTTATAATTAAGCAACTCGAGCAACAAGCTCCGGCTCTAAAAGAAGATGCAGAAAGAGCCTTTGAAGACCTAAAAACCACCGGTAAAGCCGAAAAATTCAGTCCGGGATTATTTTCACTATTACGCCCATCAGTGCAGCCATTTATGCGTAGCTGGATGCTTTATGATCCTACAGAGATCATTAAGAGTCTTGAGATTCCCGTTCTTATAATTACAGGTTCAAAAGATCTACAGGTGCCGCCAGCTGATGGCGAAATTCTCTCTGCAGCAAAACCCGATGCTAAGTATGTAAATATTGAGAATATGAATCACATTCTTAAAGAAGTGAAAGGTGATGATGATATAGAAAACTCAAAGACATACAGTGAATCATACTTACCTGTAATGCCTGAAGCTATTACCGTAATTTCAGAATTCATTAAAGAATAAGAATGCCAAAAAAGAAAGCTTTTGCGCTACGCATAAACGAAGATATTCTTAAAGCCGTTGAAAAATGGGCAGCAGATGAGTTTAGGAGCACAAATGGCCAGATAGAATGGATCTTGAATGAATCGCTAAAAAAGCAAAAGCGATCAATGATCAAGAATAAAAATAGAGATACCAAAAGCGATTAACCACCACAATCGCAAATTTTAAAATTCATATTTTGCGGGAGATAAAATCTCTTCATGGAAAAACTCCCCGTATTTACAAACGATGCTATTGTCTTTGGACTATTAATGGTGGCTGTTGCTGCTGTTTTCTATACCTCTTCAGTTAAAAAGGGATTCTGGTTTAAATTTTACAAAGTAGTTCCTGCTTTGCTTATGTGTTATTTAATACCGGCAATTTTAAATACGGCCGGTCTAATAAGTGCAGAGACTTCTCAACTCTACTTTGTTGCAAGCCGCTACCTCCTTCCCGCCTCTCTGGTATTAATGACTTTAAGTATAGACCTTAAAGCTATAGTAAATCTGGGCCCAAAGGCTTTAATCATGTTTTTAACAGGAACTGTAGGTATTATAATTGGTGGTCCACTGGCTATTTTACTTATTTCATTCGTTGCTCCAGATGTAGTAGGCGGTGCCGGGCCTGATGCTATCTGGCGCGGACTAGCAACTCTTGCGGGTAGCTGGATAGGCGGTGGCGCAAACCAAGCAGCAATGCTAGAGATATTTAAATTTAATCCTGCAAAATACGGCGGGATGGTATTTGTAGATATAGTTGTTGCAAATTTATGGATGGCAATAATCCTCATGGGAATTGGTAAAACAGACCGTATAGACCGCTGGTTAAAAGCAGATGCCACAGCAATCACAGACTTAAAAGAAAGAGTTTCGGCTTATGCGGCTTCAGTAACACGTAATCCCACTTTGACTGATTTTATGGTTATGCTTGGTCTGGCTTTTGGCGCTGTAGGATTTGCTCATTGGGGTTCAGAAAAAATATCGGCATTTTTAATAAGTAATTTTGCCGTTTTTAGTGATAAAAGTTCCGCTTTTTCATCATTTACGTCTACTTTTTTCTGGATGATCACAATAGCCACTGCCATTGGTATTATCATCTCTTTCACTCCTGCAAAAAAATATGAAGGTGCCGGCGCCAGTAAAATTGGCAGTATTTTCATTTACATTCTCGTGGCGACTATAGGCATGAAGATGGATCTAACCATGATATTCGATAATCCCGGTCTGTTGGCAATTGGCCTTGTCTGGATGGCAATACATGCCGGTCTTCTTATACTAGTAGCAAAATTAATTAAAGCACCGTATTTCTTCCTTGCAGTAGGTAGTCAGGCAAATGTAGGCGGCGCAGCATCTGCACCTGTAGTGGCTGCAGCCTTTCATCCTTCACTCGCTACAGTAGGCGTGCTTCTGGCTGTTCTGGGTTATGTGGTAGGTACCTGGGGTGCTTATGGTTGCGTGCTTTTAATGCAAATTGCTTCGGCGAGTTAGTATATCAATCAAAATTTAGGCATATTTGTAGCCCATAATTTAAAAGTAATGATCAAAAAAATTCTCCTTTTTTCTTTTATAAGCCTCATCCTGGTAAGCTGTAATAATGATAATGACTTTGTGCTTAACGGTAAAGTTAATGGCCTTAAAAAAGGAACACTTTATCTGCAACGTATAGAAGATACAACACTTGTTAACCTTGATAGTGTGGTGGTTGATGGAGATTCGGAATTTACGCTTGAAGCGAAAATTAAAGAACCACAGATAGTTTATTTGAACCTTGAGAAAATTGACGATTCAGATTATGATGACCGCATCATTATTTTTGCTGAACCTGGTGAGATGACACTCACGACTTCTTTAAAGAATTTTGAAAGTCAGGCAGCTATAACAGGCTCCAGAAATCAATTAAAGCTTGATGAGTATAAGAAAATGGCAATGCGCTTTAACAGTGCAAACCTTGATCTGATAAAAAAGAGTTTTGACGCGCGTAAAAATGAAATGGAAGATTCTATTATTGCGTACGACAAGCAATTGCAAAACCTAACACGCAGAAAATATCTGTACACGGTAAATTATGCAATGAATAATAAAGATCTTGAGATCGCGCCTTATCTGGCAGTTTCAGAAATATTTGATGCTAATGTGAAATACCTTGATACTATTTACTCTTCTTTAACGCCTCAGGTGCGTAAATCAAAATATGGTAAAACATTAAAGGAGTTTATTGAAGAGCGTAAAAACACAGATCAACAAACTCCTATACAATCTTCTGAAGTAATAGAAGAAGAAAAAGAATAATGAGCTTAAAGCGCATTTATTCTATCAATAAGCGCGCGGCCTTTTTCTTCTAGTTCAACGCGAACGCTTTTTAAATTTGCTTTGCGATCTTCAACGCTCTTATCGTTTACTTTCGCTATAAGCGTATCAAAAGTTGCAATTGCGTCATCAATGATCGCTTCTGCTTCTGTTTGATCTTCTGTAGGATTTATTGCTTGCCAGATGTAAACAGCGTCAATAATATCTCCTAATACATAATTGATATCTTTTTTAAGATCTCGTATACTTGCCATACTTTAAATTTTCGGCAAAAATACGGCTATTTTATGTCTTTAAAGGTATACTTCGAGAAATTCACAAGCTTCTGCAGAAACTTCCACATCTTCTGATTTTGCAGGTATTAACAGCGTTTTTCCTGCTTCTAGGGCGGTTTTTTCACCATTAAATGCATATTCCAGCTTGCCAGAAACAACGATCAGGATTGTAAAAGATTCTTTCCTATTAATAGAATAACTTTGATTCTCTAACTTTTGCCAGTCTGTTTTAAAGTAAGTATGGTGCTTTAACGTCTGGGGTTTGTTAGGCTCTTTGTCATATTCTAACTTAAAATCCTGAGTGGGATTAAAATCCAGAACTTCCAGCGATTCTTCTACATGAAGGTCTCTTAAATTGCCGTGGTCATCTTTGCGGTTATAATCATAAACGCGATAAGTAACATCTGAGGTTTGCTGTATTTCGGCTAAAAGTACTCCGCCACCTATTGCATGTATTCTGCCCGCATTAATAAAAAATGAATCACCGGGTTTTACCACGTGTGTATCCATCGCATCTACTACAGTAAGATTTTCAATATCCTTACTAAAAGATTCTTTAGTAACTCCTTCTTTAAACCCTACAGTTAATTCTGCGCCTTTATCTGCCTGCATAATATACCACATCTCTGTTTTACCAACACCTGTGGGCGAAGTTTCATCAGATGGATGTACTTGAATTGACAAGTCACTTGCCGCATCTATAAACTTGATAAGTAACGGAAATTGTTGACCAAAACGCTCATAGACAGTTTTACCCAATAAACCTTCAGGATCTACAGCTATCGCTTCTTTTAATGTTAAACCTTTAAGTTCGCCATTGTTTACAATGCTCTGCCCTTCAGTAAGATCTGCGATCTCCCAGCTTTCACCCATTTTGGCATTAGCATCATTTCCTTTTTTGAAAAGATTATATAGTTTTTGCCCTCCCCAGATCTTTTCTTTTAAGACCGGTGTAAATGTAAGCGGATAATGATTACTTGTCATTAGTTAGATTTTTTACGGCTGCGAGAGCCTTTGTAATATGAGATTGAGCTTTCATGCTATTATAGCGCATGACCAGCTTTCTTTGTTTATCAAATATAAAAGTTTCTCTGCCGGGAATAAGACCTAATAATTCAGATTTTACACCAAACTGCTTTCTTACTCTACCATCAGGATCTGAAAGCATTGTAAATGGTAAATCGTATTTTGTAGTAAATCTTGAATGTGAACTTTCGCTGTCATTACTTATACCTATAACCTCTGCTCCCAATTCTTTAAATCCTGAATAATTATCGCGAAAGCTGCAGGCTTCTTTTGTGCAGCCGGGTGTGAAATTTTTAGGATAGAAATAAATGACTAGAATTTTTTCACTTTTTACTGAAGCTAAATTGAAAGCGTTACCTTCCTGATCCTTAAGTACAAAATCTGGAATTTTATCTCCTTCTTTTATCATGCTCCTGTATAGGTTACAAAATTGCGCGGTGTCTCATAGAGTGTTATCTCTAAGTCAAATTTACTATCAAGTTTCGCCTTGAGCTTGTTGTAAATAACGACACAGATATTTTCTACCGTAGGATTGAGTGTTTTAAATTCTGGCACATCAAGATTGAGATTTTTATGATCAAAAGGATCTTCAACTTCAGACTTGATAAGATCTTTTACAATTTTGAGATCGATAACATAGCCTGTTTCAGGATCTATTTCTCCTGTTACTCCTACGGTAAGCTCATAGTTGTGACCATGATAATTGGGATGGCTGCATTTACCAAAAATTTCCATATTCTTGGCATCGCTCCAGTCTGCTTTAAAAAGTCTGTGGGCAGCATTAAAATGTGCCTTGCGCTTAACGGTTACTCTCATACAGCAATATGATTGTAAAATTGATCAAAAATGATCTTAAACCATTCTGTATATATATCGGGATTGGTCTGCATATCTTCTTTTACATCTTCTAGTTTCATCCACTTCCACTCTGCAACTTCTGCCGGATTTATGTCTGGAACTGCATTAAATTCTCCCAGCAAAATATAGTCATACTCATGCTCTGTAAGACCATTATCAAAGGGTGCTTTATAGATAAATGACATAGCCTCCCGCAAGGGAACACTAAAACCCATTTCTTCTTGTAAACGTCGCACGCCGGCTTCTATATTGGTTTCACCATCACGTTGATGACTACAGCACGTATTTGTCCACAGACCGGGAGAATGGTATTTATTAAGAGCTCTGCGTTGTAGCATAAGCTCATTGTCATCATTAAAAACAAAAACTGAAAATGCACGATGTAGGAGCGCTTTTTCATGAGCTTCCATTTTTGGCATTAGTCCTACTTTATTATCATTTTCATCTACTAGAATAACCAGTTCTTCTGTCATAGCTTTTTATAGGGAATCAGGGACCTCGAAAAATATGAAGGTAAATCTTAATTAATTAATACGAGGCAGACCTCGGGGGTTCTAAAATTTTCACTTTGCGGTAAAGTTACAAAATACGACTATCCTGAACCAAAAAAGAAAGCCTCCCAAAACTGGAAGGCTTCATTATTATTTAACGAAAATAAAAAATCCCTTTTACAGCAACAAAAGCTGGTTTTTTATCCCAAAAAACAGATTTATTTTAAAGCGATTTTTAAACATTAAAGAGCGATTTTTAGCTCATTTTAACCAGTTTTTGAATTAGAAGAAACGCGGTGTTAACATTCTGTCGTAGCGTTTAAAAAGCTCAAATCTTATGAAAGCCTCATAGGAACCGTTGTTATAGGTGGCATTTCCTAAATCTGTTGCTTCTCTATCATAAGCAAAACCTACAAGCAGACCGTCTGATACCTGGAAACCTACTAAACCGCTTAAAGCTGCGCTCCATCTGTAAGCTGCACCTATAGTAAACTTATCATAGAACATGAAGTTTGCACTTACATCTACTTGTAAAGGAGCTCCTACAACCGCTTTAACCATGGTGCTAGGTTTAAATTTTACATTATAGCTTAGAGGAAAAACATAACCTACCAACGCATAATAATGTATTAATTCTTCCTGAACAAATGTTGATGCGCTCTTAGAGCCACTGCGATCAAAGTGATCAGTCTGCAGTAAATTAGGAGCAGATAATCCTGCGTAGAAATTGTCATCATGGTAAAATAAACCAACCCCCACATTAGGAGATAATTTATTGTCTATGTTTTGCAGATCAGGGTCACCTTCATTATAAGGATTAGTGCGCGTAAAATCGACATCTAATAAATTTATAGCTCCCTTTAAACCGAAACTCAGAAAACCCGTAGGTCCTGTTTCTATTGTATAACTAAAATCTGCATTGAAATAGGTTTCCCTGGCAGGACCCAAAGCGTCATTCACAATACTAAACCCCATACCCATATTACTAATTCCTATTGGGCTGTGTACCGAAAGATTTTGAGTTGTAGGAGCTCCGTCAAGACCCACCCACTGACTTCTGTGAAGTAACATTATACTGGTCACACCACGGTTACCTGCGTACGCCGGGTTTATAACCAATGGGTTATACATATATTGAGTATACTGTGGGTCCTGTTGTGCAAATCCTACAGAACCCATTAGCAGTAAAGTGACTAATAATAAAAGTATGCTATATTTTCTTTTCATAGTAAATATACTTCTGTGCTTACCCATCATTAATTAATGTAAAGGAAGCCTGCCAATTTTCTAATTTCTCCTTCGCTGGTTTCATAATTAACTACATAGTAATAGGTACCTGTAGGTAATCTTTCTCCTCTGCGTATGGTTGCTCTTCCGTCAGAATATCCTCTAAAGACGTTATCGGTCATTGGGTTATAACCTTTAGCCTTGTACACTTGTACTCCCCATCTGTTAAATATTTCAACAGTATTATTAGGGAAATTCTCGATATTCTGAATCATGAATATATCGTTCATCCCATCACCGTTAGGCGTCATAACGTTGTGAATAATTATATCTTCTATTGGTAACACACCCTGAAATTCTACAATTGTAGGATCGTCTGGTTCACCGTCACCATTTGCATCATAATCTGTAGAATCATTAGGATCATCAGATAGATCTTCAAATAAAGCGCCTGCCAGATTAGTGCCACTAACGGTAGCTTGATTAATTACAGAACCTTCTTCAATATCACTTTCTGTGATTGTATAAATGGCTGTAAATGTTATAGAATCTTCAGCTCCGCCCTCAAGATCTATTGGGCCGCCTTCCACTTCTATTATAGGATCCTCAATGATTATGTCATAAATAGTTACTTGACTATTATTGATTACTCTAAAGGAATAGGTTATGGTTTCTCCTACTTCCGGAATGCCATCACCATCTTCATCATTAAGTACTGCGCTTTTTTCAAGACTTAGAGAAACAAGTTGTGGTAAAACAGTTACCGTTGGGTCATCCTCTAAATTGCTGTTGTCATCCGAAGTGTCGGTTACAGGTTTTCCAGCAGGATCTGTACCTGTAGCAATAGCCGTGTTGGTGATCTGGCCCTGGTCGATATCTGTCTGAGTGATGGTATAGCTCGCCGTAGCTGTTCCTGTTTCCCCTGGTAATAAGGTAGCCGGAGTGATCGCAAGATCACTGATACCGATCAAAGTATCTTCGATCGTTACTCCACTGATGGTCACATCTCCCGTGTTGGTCACCCTAAAGCTGTAGCTGATCGTCTCCCCTGCCTGTGCATAACCGTCTCCGCTCTCATCCGTGAAGGTGCCTGTCTTGATCAGTCCGATAGTGCCTGCTCCGGGTAAGGTAGTGACCGTGGGGTCATCCTCTAAATTGCTGTTGTCATCCGAAGTGTCTGTTACAGGTTGTCCAGCAGGGTCTGTACCTGTAGCAATAGCCGTGTTGGTGATCTGGCCCTGGTCGATATCTGTCTGGGTGATGGTGTAGCTCGCCGTGGCTGTACCCGATTCTCCAGGTAATAAAGTAGCCGGAGTGATCGCAAGGTCGCTGATGCCGATCAAAGCATCTTCGATCGTTACTCCGCTGATGGTCACATCGCCTGTGTTGGTCACACTAAAGCTGTAGCTGATCGTCTCACCCACCTGCGCATAACCGTCTCCGCTCTCGTCCGTGAAGGTGCCTGTCTTGATAAGACCGATAGCACCTGCTCCGGGTAGATTCGTTACCGTGGGGTCATCCTCTAAATTGCTGTTGTCATCCGAAGTGTCTGTTACCGTACCGCCCTGGGGGTCTGTTCCACTGGCCAATGCCGTGTTGGTGATCTGACCCTGGTCGATATCTGTCTGGGTGATGGTGTAGCTCGCCGTGGCTGTACCAGTCTCGCCAGGTAATAAGGTAGCCGGAGTGATCGCAAGGGCACCGATACCGATCAAAGTATCTTCGATTGTTACTCCACTGATGCTCACATCTCCGGTATTGGTCACACTAAAGCTGTAGCTGATCGTCTCACCCACCTGCGCATAACCGTCACCGCTCTCATCCGTGAATACTCCCGTCTTGATAAGACCAATAGCACCTGCTCCGGGTAGGTTCGTTACCGTGGGATCATCCTCTAAATTGCTATTATTATCTGAAGTGTCTGTTACCGTACCGCCCTGGGGGTCTGTCCCGCTGGCCAGGGCCGTGTTGGTGATCTGACCCTGGTCGATATCTGTCTGGGTGATGGTGTAGCTCGCCGTGGCTGTACCAGTCTCGCCAGGTAATAAGGTAGCCGGAGTGATCGCAAGGGCACTGATACCGATCAAAGTATCTTCGATCGTTACTCCGCTGATGGTCACATCTCCCGTGTTGGTCACACTAAAGCTGTAGCTGATCGTCTCACCCACCTGCGCATAACCGTCACCGCTCTCGTCCGTGAATACTCCCATCTTGATAAGACCGATAGCACCTGCTCCGGGTAGGTTCGTTACCGTGGGGTCATCCTCTAAATTGCTGTTGTCATCCGAAGTGTCTGTTACCGTACCGCCCTGTGGGTCTGTCCCGCTGGCCAGTGCCGTATTAGTGATCTGACCGTGGTCGATATCTGTCTGGGTGATGGTGTAGCTCGCCGTGGCTGTGCCAGTCTCGCCAGGTAATAAGGTAGCCGGAGTGATCGTAAGGGCACTGATACCGATCAAAGCATCTTCGATCGTTACTCCGCTGATAGTCACATCTCCCGTGTTGGTCACACTAAAGCTGTAGCTGATCGTCTCACCCACCTGCGCATAACCGTCACCGCTCTCGTCCGTGAAGGTGCCTGTCTTGATCAGACCGATAGTGCCTGCTCCGGGTAAGGTAGTGACCGTTGGATCGTCCTCTAAATTGCTGTTGTCATCCGAAGTGTCGGTTACAGGTTGTCCAGCAGGGTCTGTACCTGTAGCAATAGCCGTGTTGGTGATCTGTCCCTGGTCGATATCTGTCTGGGTGATGGTATAAGTCGCTGTGGCTGTACCCGATTCGCCAGGTAATAAAGTAGCCGGAGTGATCGCAAGGTCGCTGATACCGATCAAAGCATCTTCGATCGTTACTCCGCTGATAGTCACATCTCCCGTGTTGGTCACACTAAAGCTGTAGCTGATCGTCTCACCCACCTGCGCATAACCGTCACCGCTCTCATCCGTGAAGGTGCCCGTCTTGATAAGACCAATAGCACCTGCCCCGGGTAGGTTCGTTACCGTGGGGTCATCCTCTAAATTGCTGTTGTCATCCGAAGTGTCTGTTACCGTACCGCCCTGGGGGTCTGTTCCGCTGGCCAGTGCCGTGTTGGTGATCTGACCCTGGTCGATATCTGTCTGGGTGATGGTATAGCTCGCTGTGGCTGTGCCCGTCTCGCCAGGTAATAAGGTAGCCGGAGTGATCGTAAGGGCACTGATACCGATCAAAGCATCTTCGATCGTTACTCCGCTGATGCTCACATCGCCTGTGTTGGTCACACTAAAGCTGTAGCTGATCGTCTCACCCACCTGCGCATAACCGTCACCGCTCTCGTCCGTGAAGGTGCCTGTCTTGATCAGACCGATAGTGCCTGCTCCGGGTAAGGTAGTGACCGTTGGATCGTCCTCTAAATTGCTGTTGTCATCCGAAGTGTCGGTTACAGGTTGTCCAGCAGGGTCTGTACCTGTAGCAATAGCCGTGTTGGTGATCTGTCCCTGGTCGATATCTGTCTGGGTGATGGTATAAGTCGCTGTGGCTGTACCCGATTCGCCAGGTAATAAAGTAGCCGGAGTGATCGCAAGGTCGCTGATACCGATCAAAGCATCTTCGATCGTTACTCCGCTGATAGTCACATCTCCCGTGTTGGTCACACTAAAGCTGTAGCTGATCGTCTCACCCACCTGCGCATAACCGTCACCGCTCTCATCCGTGAAGGTGCCCGTCTTGATAAGACCAATAGCACCTGCCCCGGGTAGGTTCGTTACCGTGGGGTCATCCTCTAAATTGCTGTTGTCATCCGAAGTGTCTGTTACCGTACCGCCCTGGGGGTCTGTTCCGCTGGCCAGTGCCGTGTTGGTGATCTGACCCTGGTCGATATCTGTCTGGGTGATGGTATAGCTCGCTGTGGCTGTGCCCGTCTCGCCAGGTAATAAAGTAGCCGGAGTGATCGCAAGGGCACTGATGCCGATCAAAGCATCTTCGATCTTTACTCCGCTGATGGTCACATCTCCCGTGTTGGTCACACTAAAGCTGTAGCTGATCGTCTCACCCACCTGCGCATAACCGTCACCGCTCTCATCCGCGAATACTCCCGTCTTGATAAGACCGATTTGAGAATTAGATATAATAATATTAACTACCGCTGTATCAGAATCTCCATTAGCATCTTCAATTTTGTATGTTATAGAATCAACTCCATCATAATCCGCATTGGGAGTATATATAAGAGTATCGTCAGTAGGATCTGTTGGTGTATCATTATCATCCACACTCGCTGTGCCATGTTCCGGGCCAACTGTGATCGTGATAGGGCTACTGCCAGCGCCGTCGCCACCAAAATCATCATTGCTGGTTACTGCAGGAGTTAAAATATTTGAATTACTATTCTCTAATAATGTGTAATTATCATCATTAGCAATTGGCAAATCTGAATCATCAGGAGTTACTGTGATAATCACTTCTGCACTATCGCTGTCACCATTGCTATCGGTGATCTCATAAGTAATGCTATCTGTTCCGTTGTAATTAGCTTCAGGCGTGTATATGATCGTATCGTCGGTTGGATCTGAGGGTGTACCATTATCATCCACACTCGCTGTACCATGTTCAGGTTCAACTGTGATCGTGATCGCTCTACTGCCAGCACCGTCTCCGCCAAAATTATCATTATTGGTTACTGCAGGAGTTAAAGTTGTAGCTCCGCTGTCTTCTCCTACCGTATAAACATCATCAGTAGCTACAGGGACATCAGCATCCGAAGCATCAGGGGTTACAGTAATGCTTACTACTGCTGTATCACTGTCACCATTGCTGTCTGTGATCTCATAAGTAATGCTATCTGTTCCGTTGTAATTAGATTCAGGCGTGTAAATGATCGTATCGTCTGTTGGATCTGTGGGTGTACCATTATCATCCACACTCGCTGTACCATGTTCAGGTTCAACTGTGATCGTGATTGCTGTACTGCCAGCACCGTCGCCACCAAAATCATCATTGCCGGTTACTGCAGGTGTAAGTGTCGTTGCTCCGCTGTCTTCTCCTGCCGTATAAGCATCATCAGTAGCTACAGGGACATCAGCATCCGAAGCATCAGGAGTTACTGTAATCGTTACTTCTGCTGTATTACTGTCACCATTGCTGTCTGTGATCTCATAAGTAATGCTATCTGTTCCGTTGTAATTAGATTCAGGTGTGTATATGATTGTATCATCTGTTGGATCTGTTGGTGTACCATTATCATCCACACTCGCCGTGCCATGTTCCGGTCCAACGGTGATCGTGATGGGGCTACTGCCAGCACCGTCTCCGCCAAAATCATCATTACCGGTTACTGCAGGAGTTAAAGTTGTCGCTCCGCTGTCTTCTCCTACCGTATAAGCATCATCAGTAGCTACAGGTACATCAGCATCGGAAGCATCAGGGGTTACTGTAATCGTTACGTCTGCGGTATCGCTGTCGCCATTGCTGTCTGTGATCTCATAAGTAATGCTATCTGTTCCGTTGTAATTAGCTTCAGGCGTGTAAATGATCGTATCGTCGGTTGGATCTGTGGGTGTACCATTATCATCCACACTCGCCGTGCCATGTTCAGGTTCAACCGTGATCGTGATCGCTGTACTGCCTGCTCCGTCGCCACCAAAATCATCATTATTGGTTACTGCAGGAGTTAAAGTTGTAGCTCCGCTGTCTTCTCCAACTGTATAAGCATCATCAGTAGCTAAAGGTACATCTGCATCGGAAGCATCAGGAGTTACTGTAATCGTTACTTCTGCTGTATCACTGTCATCATTGCTGTCCGTGATCTCATAAGTAATGCTATCTGTTCCGTTGTAATTAGCTTCAGGCGTGTAAATGATCGTATCGTCTGTTGGATCTGTGGGTGTACCATTATCATCCACACTCGCCGTGCCATGTTCCGGGCCAACGGTGATCGTGATCGCTGTACTGCCAGCACCGTCGCCACCAAAATTATCATTGCCGGTTACTGCAGGAGTAAACGTCGTTGCTCCGCTGTCTTCTCCAACTGTATAAGCATCATCAGTAGCTACAGGGACATCAGCATCGGAAGCATCAGGGGTTACTGTAATCGTTACATCTGCACTATCACTGTCACCATTGCTGTCCGTGATCTCATAAATAATACTATCTGTTCCGTTGTAATTAGCTTCAGGCGTGTAAATGATCGTATCGTCTGTTGGATCTGTGGGTGTACCATTATCATCCACACTCGCTGTACCATGTTCAGGTTCAACTGTGATCGTGATTGCTGTACTGCCAGCACCGTCGCCACCAAAATCATCATTGCCGGTTACTGCAGGTGTAAGTGTCGTTGCTCCGCTGTCTTCTCCTGCCGTATAAACATCATCGCTAGCCACAGGGATCTGATTAATAGTTTTAATTGTAAAAACTTCAGAAAAAATACACCCGTTATCATCAGTAGCGGTAAAGTTATAATCACCTGTATCCAGATTTGAATATGTGTTTGTAGATGAATCAAATGTAGCAGAAGGACTTATTGTATATGTATAATTTCCGGTACCACCGGTAATTGTAAAAATTGCTTCTCCATCATTAGCTTCAAAACCGTTTTCATCTGAAATATCAAAAGAGACACTTATTACTTCTGGTTCATTAATAGTCACTTCAGAATTAACCTCGCACCCATGTGCATCTGTTACTAATACTGAATAATTTCCAGCAATGAGGCCATTTATGTCTTCTGTAGTTTCGCCATTACTCCATACATAAGCATATGGCGCTGTTCCTCCTGAAACACTTAAATTTATAGAACCGTCTGAACCTCCAAAACAATTTACATCTTCTTTTGAAGTACCAGCAGTCAATACCTCAGCTGGTTCGGCTACTGTTACATTTTTTATTAATGAGCAACCATTTGCATCTGTTATAGTAATTTCATAATTACCTGCTTCAAGAGCATCAATATCTTCTGTAATTTCACCATTATTCCATGAGTAGGTGTACGGTGAAGAACCGCCCTGAATTGTAAGATCAATTGCACCATCATTACCTCCTTTACACAATACATCAGTAACATTTAATGTAGCCGAAAGTGCATCAGGCTCAGATATCGTAGTACTTTCTATTATTTGACAGCCATTTGCATCAGTTATAGTAACGGTATAACCATTTGCTGCTAAATCGCTAATATCTTCGGTGGTTTCACCATTATTCCATTCATATGTATATGGGGCTGTACCGCCTTCTACAGTTAAATCTATTGCCCCTGTAGAACTGCTATTACATAAAATATTATTTACTTTAAAGGAAGAAGATAATGCCTTAGCTGGTTCATTTATTTTTGTATTCCCTTCAACTGTGCAGCCTGCGGCATCTGTGACAGTGACAAAATATTCTCCGGCTTCAATATTTGCGAGATCTTCAGTAGTCGCACCATTTGTCCATGCGTAGGTATAAGGTGTTCGCCCGCCATTTACAACAAGGTCAATATTTCCTGAAGCTTCACCATAACACGCCACATCTGTAACTACGAAAGTCACAGCAAGATTCGTTTTTACCGTTATAGTGGCAATATCTGCATCATCCTCAACAGGAGTTTGTGCGTAACCATCAAGTGTAAAAGCACCTGAAATAACTACAAACAGAATAAAAGAGAAGTAAGCCGAAGTTCTCCTTAGGTCCTGTTTTATTTGATTTAAAAGAAGTAAAATTATTTTCATCTACTTTTTATTTTCAGAGCTGTTATACTTATTTACCATTGTTGGGTGTAGAATCCGGATCAACCTTAGAGCTTCGGATTATTTCTGCGAAATTTGTTATTTCCCCGCAGCCCGGTTCAACGTCTGCTGCTATCCTCAGTGTTAAACTCGTGCCTTTGATTAGCACTGTGTTTTTTAAATCCCATACGCCCGTTGCAGAATCGTAAGACGTACCTCTGGGTATTCTTGAATTGATAGAATTGAATGCCAAGCCCTGTGGCAGCATATCTCTTGCCTGTATTTGGCCTGTGGCACTTGGGCCCACATTTTTAATCGTCACAGAGAAGAAAATTAAATCACCTACCGTAGGATTAGCATTATCTACACTTTTAACCAACTCCAGATCTGATAAACAAGTAGCATAAGAATTTGCATCTGTTACCGCAGGTAAAGTACCCGGATAAGAAGCACTACTTACACTACCATCAGGATCCTGAAACACAGGAGAAGTACCGTAGCGCATATCATCCATACCAGAAACATTACCATCTGCGCTTCCGTTCTGGTAAGCTTCATTGGCATCACTACAGCCATCATCATCACTATCAAGATCTAGATAATCGTAAAGTCCGTCACCATCTGTATCTGGCACAGGTAGTGCTTCACCTACAATTCCCGCGCAGGGATCTGTATATGAATAGCTAAGAGCATCAATCCCCGGATCGGAATTTGTACTCCCGTTTTTCGATATTTTGATGTATTTAGCGTTTTTTGATAGTAAATAGCTACTATTTACAGGTGCAGTAGAATTAGCGCTGAAACTCTGTGAATTGAAAAAGTCTGAACCGTTGATGCTTTGTTCTACTCTAATTGTGTTACCACCACTTACATCAACAAACTCATTATATCTAATTACAATATTGGTTCCGGCAGGAATTACTCCGTCCATCTCGAGAACCATAAAGTCATTTGCGTTATTTAATCTGGCATAAGAATTATTAAATGCACCTATTGCATTAGCCGGATTAGTTACATCAGAATTAGAATATATTGAAGTGGCAAAACCAGTGATCGTTGCAGAACCAATACAATATGGATCATAAACATCACTTAGACCATTGTCATTCTTATCATTATAATCATCACCAATACCATTGTTATCATTATCAACACCACCTGCTTCAATAATGTCATAAATTCCATCATTATCAGAATCAAGATCATAATGATTCAATACACCATCCCCATCAGAATCACACAGAGGAACAAGTTGTATATCATCAATCGCAAGGTCATTACCACAACCTCCTGGAGCATTGTTAATAAGAACAATATCTATAGACGAATCTGTTGGTGCAGTTCTAAAGGTAAATACAAACTGATTCCAGTTAGCAGGATCTGAAAAAGGAATCTCTCCGGTAGAAGTAGTACCTAAAACTCCAGACTGATCTTCTACCTGAAATTTCACATCAGCGAGTATCATACTTGGTCCGCAAATATCATCGATAGTTTTTTGAGTATTTACAACTACGAGCCACGCCGAGAATTTGTAATATGTATTAGGCTCAACAGGCACAGAAACCCTATAAAATTCACCAGGATCATAACTTGCATTTACAACCATCATATACCCATTAGTATCACCAGGTGTATGATCTGTCATATCCTGCCAATCGGTTTTACCGGCATAAGGTGTATTTGCTATTGTGTATTGCCCATCGTTTATACCAACATTAGATCTATAAGAATAAGTTGTAGTTCCTGCTGGTAAAGCAGGACCATAATTATTACCAGAACCAAAAGTCTCAGAAAATAGATTTGCTGTTGTATCACAATCTTCAAGCTCTTTATCATTGGGAATACCATCCCCGTCAATATCGAGATCTACATCATTGTAAACCCCATCACCATCTGTATCTATAGTAGATTCAGGGTAAGAACATGTACCAGGAGGTGTTATTGCAATATTTTCCATCACACATGAACCAGAAGCATCTGTAACGGTAATGTACATCGTATTATCAATAATAGGATACGGCCCAAATACTGTACGAGTGCCATAAGGAATATTATTTCTCACCACATCTCCAGAGACAGAATAAGTTTCACTTAAGTTTTCACCCTTCGGATTTAACGAAAAGTAAAAAGTATCATCAGAAGAAGTACCTGTAGTCCCGTTATTACTACATTCTATATTCGATAAAGAAACATCTGTAATTGAACACGAAATAAAACTCCCATCAAGAAGTGGACAACTAACTCCTGAGGAAACCGGCGGAGCAGCACATTTTCCGTTCTTTTCGCAGCTATAAGCAACACCTGCTAAATAGGTTAAACTATTAGCATTTGTACCAAATATATCTGTGTTTTTTGACTTACCGTTTATGTTTGTATTCTCAAAAGTTAGATTAGGACCTACAGTCCCGCTATTAACGGCACCCGTTTCACCTACTTTAAAATAACCTAAAAAGCCAGCTTCGGCCGGACCTTCAAAATTACCATTGTTCTGAAATTTGCCGATTAATGTAAAAACTCCCTGATTATAAATACTACTGCCATTTCCGCCAAGATTAATACCAATGACATTTACTTCACCATAGTTTTCAAAACGCGCAGTATTACTGCCAAAGTCAATACTTCCTGCCAAAGAGTTAAATATTCCCGTATTTACTACAAGACCTCCCTGTAGGTTAAAAGATGTTCCTGTTTCTATATAACCACAGTTAACGTAGCTACTTTTACTATTCCCATTAAAACTTTGCCCAATATGCAGGTCACCTGTATTTCTTATCTGTGTTGTTGTATTTTCCAGATTAAGATTACTACCTATATTAAAAAATCCAGAATTCTCAATAACGTTTGTTGAAGAGGATCCCTGAAAGGTTACCACACTTGCTGTGATCTGGCCGTAGTTTGTAATATTGTTAGATCCGTTTCCACTAAATTTAATATTGTTAAGTCCATCACCAGAAGACACCATCCCATTTTCATTAACGAGAAGAGACAGGTTTGCCTTAAAATCAGGTGGTGTAGTTTTAAATTGCAAAGTACCATCAACTTCTATCTCAAAGTCATTACCGGCTATAGTGGAAATATCATCTATCATAAGACGAAAATCGGGCCCTACATATAATTTACTATTCTTGCCTACAATTAATCTGCCTATTGTAAAGTTATCCTGATAACCCAGGGTGTTATAACACAGCACACCACCATCTGGAATAGTCATTACAGGAATGTAATATGTCTCTAAGGTTGGTCCAGAAATAGTACAGGATCCAGACTGGCCATAAGAAGCAACTGCACAAAATAGAAGTAATGCTATTAAAGCACCTTTTACCTTAGCCAAAGATTTTATTATAAATAAGTTCATCATTCTGCAATTTGAAGCTGCCGCGAAACTACTTGTTTCTGAAATGTTAGATCTTTCCATTATTGAAGAGCTAAAAAATATCCTTTTAACGTATAATTACTATACTTCATCGCGTATTGATAGATACGCGGAAGGAATATGAGATGTTTAATTTTTGAAAATGAATTCTCTGCGACTTTATTACGAGAAATAAATACTGAAGAAAGGTGTCTAGACACAGCGATAACTCTAAACTCCTTACAGAACATTAATACGCTCAATAAGAAATCTGTTAATTGAAATCTAAACGGAATGTCGCTAAATTGTCGAGTAATAGTTTTTGCCATCCTTTACAGTAATATTTTTCCAATAATTAAATCGGTAATAATATTTAAGTATAGAATGCAAAAAAAACGTCAAGTTCTCTTTAAGCAAAGTTTTTGCCGGAAAGTAAAAATCCCATAATATACCTAAATAACTCTATGAGATTATTGAATCAAACAAACAAAATGATCGAGATGATCATGTTGAGTTTTTGACATAGAGTCACTTAAGTTGGGCGAAGTAAAAGTACTGTAAAGCATAAGTTGGGGTGTTATACGTTTATTATTATTAGACAAACGTAATAAAATAATCGATTAAATACATAAAATTTTGATAAAATTTTTAAAATTAACAAGTTATAAACGTTAGCACTACGACAAAAGGCTTAAAAAGCCGTTATAATTGCATCCAATTTGATATTTAAAAACCTGAGTTATAATGTATATTTGCAGCTTCAAAAAATAAGCTTGATGAGCCTTAAAAAAGAGATTAACCGCAGACGTACTTTTGGAATTATTTCTCACCCGGATGCCGGTAAAACTACACTAACTGAGAAGCTCCTTCTCTTTGGTGGAGCTATACAAGAAGCCGGTGCTGTAAAGTCTAATAAGATTAAAAAAGGCGCTACAAGTGACTTTATGGAAATTGAAAGACAGCGAGGTATTTCTGTAGCAACATCTGTTTTAGCCTTTGATTATCAAGGTATTAAAATAAATATTCTAGATACGCCAGGGCACAAGGATTTTGCTGAAGATACCTTTAGAACCCTTACAGCTGTAGACAGTGTTATAGTAGTAATTGACGTGGCAAAAGGTGTAGAAGAGCAAACTGAAAAACTTGTTGAAGTTTGTAGGATGCGTAAAATTCCCATGCTTGTTTTTGTCAATAAAATGGATCGAGAAGGTAAAGATGCGTTTGAACTTCTTGACGAAATTGAGCAAAAATTAAACCTGACCGTTACACCTTTGAGTTTCCCAATTGGTATGGGATATGATTTTAAAGGTATTTACAATATATGGGAAAAAAATATCAACCTCTTTAGTGGCGATAGTAGAAAAAATATTGAAGAAACTATAGAAATTAAAGATCTAGCTGATGAGAAATTAGACAACCTCATAGGAAATCAGTCTGCTGATACACTTAGAGAAGAGTTAGAATTAATAGAGGGTGTATATCCTGATTTTGACCGTGAGGCGTATTTAAAAGCAGAACAACAACCAGTCTTTTTTGGTTCAGCATTGAACAATTTTGGGGTACGAGAATTACTTGATTGCTTTGTAGAAATAGCTCCCCCACCCCGCCCTAAACAGAGTGAAGAGCGCATTATTAACCCTGATGAAAAAGAATTTAGTGGCTTCGTTTTTAAGATACATGCCAATATGGATCCTAAACACAGAGACCGCCTGGCTTTTGTCAAGATTGTTTCGGGCGTATTTGAGCGTAATACTCCTTATCTTCATGTGAGAAATGGTAAAAAACTTAAATTCTCTAGTCCCAATGCATTTTTCGCAGAGCGAAAAGAAATAGTAGACATATCTTATCCCGGTGATATTGTAGGCTTACATGATACCGGAAACTTTAAAATAGGTGATACACTTACAGAAGGAGAAATAATTCATTACAAAGGTATACCTGCCTTTTCCCCAGAGCATTTTAGGTATATCAACAATGCAGATCCCATGAAATCTAAACAATTAGAGAAGGGCATTGATCAATTAATGGATGAAGGTGTTGCCCAGTTATTTACTCTCGAACTTAATGGAAGAAAAGTTATAGGAACTGTAGGAGCTTTACAATATGAAGTTATACAATACCGTCTTGAGCATGAATACGGGGCGAAATGTACGTACGAACCCTTAAATGTACATAAAGCTTGCTGGGTTGAACCTAAAAATGCGAAAAGTGAGGAGTTTAAGGAGTTTTTACGCGTAAAACAGCGATTTATGGCTAAAGATAAGCGAGGCCAACTCGTATTTCTTGCAGATTCACCATTTACGCTGCAAATGACTCAGCAAAAATATCCTAATGTAATTATGCACTTTGTATCAGAATATAAGTAAAACCTCATTAAATCGTCCTAAAATCGACTTGTGAGGCTAAAAATCGTTTATTTTGAAGCTGATTTTTCAATATAGGATATAAAAAAACCTCGAGATTAAATCTCGAGGTTTTTTATTTTATGCTTGTCCCGTAGGCCCAAAATTGAGCGGTATAGGTTGCTTTTCATAGTCTTTAATTTCGCCATGAGCTTTTTCAAAACGCTTTATATTTTCTTGCAAAGCCTTTGACAAGCGTTTGGCATGCTGAGGAGTTAATATAATGCGAGACTTAACCTTACTTTTAGGCGTTCCCGGCATTATATTTATAA
This sequence comes from Leeuwenhoekiella sp. A2, assembly GCF_047946655.1. Lineage (GTDB taxonomy): Bacteria > Bacteroidota > Bacteroidia > Flavobacteriales > Flavobacteriaceae > Leeuwenhoekiella. The sequence continues at coordinate 2,795,104 of NZ_CP172311.1, read as the reverse complement.
AATCTACAACAAATTCAGAAACAGAATGATTTATGATCGCCAGGTTAGAATACTGCCCCTGAGCGACCTCTTCATCAAGTTCTATATTTATTTGGGCATTATTAGGTTTATTATCCTCTGCCATTTCTAAAATATCTATAAAATAAAAACACCGACCCCTATAAATGAGTCGGTGCTAATATTATTTATTAATTAAAATTAACCTCTTCGCGAGCTGCATTTAATTCTTCCAGTTCTTCTTTACTGCCTACGATAATGTTTTCATAAGCGCGTAAACCAGTACCAGCAGGAATTCTATGCCCTACTATAACATTTTCCTTTAAACCTTCTAAGTCATCAATTTTACCACTTACAGCAGCTTCATTAAGTACTTTAGTAGTTTCCTGGAACGATGCTGCAGAGATAAATGATTTAGTCTGTAGCGAAGCACGTGTTATACCTTGCAATACTGGCGTAGCAGTAGCAGGAACAACATCTCTTGCTGTAACCAGATTCTTATCTTCTCTACGCAGGATTGAATTCTCATCACGCAGATCACGTGGTGAAATAATCTGTCCTGGTTTTAAAGTTGCAGAATCCCCAGCTTCTTCAACCACTTTCATTCCGAATATCTCATCATTTTCTGTGATGAAATCATCTTTATGTACAAGTTGGTTTTCTAAGAAGATAGTATCACCCGGATCGTTAATTCTTACTTTACGCATCATTTGACGTACAACAACTTCAAAGTGCTTATCATTAATTTTCACACCCTGCAGTCTATATACTTCCTGCACTTCGTTAACAAGATACTGTTGTACTGCAGAAGGACCTTTTATAGAAAGGATATCTTCCGGAGTTACAGAACCATCAGAAAGTGGCATACCTGCACGCACAAAGTCATTTTCCTGAACAAGGATCTGGTTAGAAAGTTTAACTAGATATTTCTTAACCTCACCAAGTTTAGACTCAACGATTATCTCACGGTTACCACGCTTTATTTTACCAAAAGAAACCACACCATCAATCTCACTTACTACAGCAGGATTAGAAGGATTACGAGCTTCAAATAATTCAGTCACACGAGGAAGACCACCGGTAATATCACCCGCTTTTGCTGATTTACGAGGGATTTTTACTAAAATCTTACCGATTTTAATTTTATCCTCATTATCAACGATCAAGTGGGCACCTACAGGTAGGTTGTATGAACGAATGATCTCACCTTTCTTACCTAAAATATGTAAGGTTGGTATCATACGTTTGTTACGAGATTCTGATATAACTTTCTCCTGGAAACCTGTTTGTTCATCGGTTTCTACCTGATAAGTAAGACCTTGCTCAATATTTTCATATTTAATCTTACCTGCAAATTCAGAGATAATTACACCGTTATATGGATCCCATTGGCAAACAACATCTCCCTTACTTAATACCTCACCTTCTCTTTTAAAGAGTTGTGAACCGTAAGGAATATTATTTGTACTTAACAGAATACCAGTTTTAGCATCTACGATACGAGCTTCAGAAGTACGAGAGATTACAATTTGGGCAGGGTTACCTTCGTTGTCTTCTCCTTCTACTGTCTTAAGATCTTCTATTTCTAGTCTACCGCCAAATTTGGCAATTACTTTATTTTCTTCAGAAATGTTACCTGCAATACCACCTACGTGGAAAGTACGCAATGTAAGCTGTGTTCCCGGCTCACCAATTGACTGAGCAGCAACTACACCTACAGCTTCACCTCTTTGTACCATTTTATTGGTAGCAAGGTTACGACCATAACATTTGGCACAGATACCTTTTTTAGCCTCACAGGTTAAAGGTGATCTTACTTCTACAGATTCTATAGGAGCTTCAGTAATAAGACGTCCTAATTCTTCAGTGATCTCTTCACCAGCTCTAACAATAACTTCACTGTTAAGCGGATTAACAACATCATTTAAAGAAATACGACCAATAATACGTGCTTCTAATGTTTCAACGATCTCCTCATTTTTCTTTAAAGCAGAAACTTCAACACCTCTTAAAGTATCACAGTCTTCACTGTTTACAATAACATCTTGCGATACATCAACAAGACGACGTGTTAAGTAACCCGCATCTGCCGTTTTTAAAGCGGTATCTGCAAGACCTTTACGTGCACCGTGAGTAGAGATAAAGTATTCAAGAATTGAAAGACCTTCCTTAAAGTTAGAAAGAATCGGGTTTTCAATAATTGCCCCACCACCGTCATTTGATTTTTTAGGCTTAGCCATCAAACCACGCATACCTGTTAACTGGCGAATTTGTTCTTTAGAACCCCTTGCACCAGAGTCAAGCATCATATACACTGAGTTAAAACCTTGTTGATCTTCACGAATATTCTTCATTGCTAACTCTGTAAGAGTAGCATTGGTTGAAGTCCATACATCAATCACCTGATTGTAACGTTCTGTATTTGTTATAAGACCCATGTTATAGCTAGACATAATACCATCAACTTGAGTATTTGCCTCTTCTATCATAGTCTGCTTTTCTTCAGGAATAATAATATCACCTAAAGAGAAAGAAAGACCCCCACGGAATGCAAAATTGTATCCCAGAGTTTTAATATCATCTAAGAATTCTGCAGTACGAGGTACGCTAGTCATTTTTAATATACCCGCAATTACATCACGTAAAGACTTTTTAGTCAATACTTCATTGATATAACCAGCTTCTTCTGGTACAGCCTCATTAAATAATACACGACCTACAGTAGAGTCTATGATTTTTGTAACAAGTTGTCCTTCTTCATTAAAGTCTTTGGTACGTATTTTAATACTGGCATTAATCTCTACAATCTTCTGGTTGTAAGCAATTACAACTTCTTCAGGGCTATAGAAAGTTATACCCTCACCTCTTACTTTATAATCTGCAGTAGACTTACGCTCCTTAGTCATATAATAAAGACCAAGTACCATATCCTGAGAAGGTACAGTAATAGGAGCACCGTTAGCAGGGTTTAGTATGTTGTTAGATGCAAGCATCAATAACTGACATTCAAGAATAGCTTCAGGACCAAGAGGCAAGTGTACTGCCATTTGATCACCATCAAAATCGGCGTTGAATGCCGTACAAACTAATGGGTGAAGTTGTATCGCTTTACCTTCAATAAGTTTAGGCTGAAATGCCTGTATACCCAATCTGTGAAGCGTAGGAGCACGGTTAAGAAGTACTGGATGTCCTTTAAGAACATTTTCCAGAATATCCCAAACCACGGGCTCTTTTTTATCTATAATCTTTTTAGCAGATTTAACCGTTTTTACGATACCTCTTTCAATTAATTTTCTAATTACAAAAGGCTTGTAAAGCTCAGCTGCCATATCCTTCGGAAGCCCACACTCGTAGAGTTTTAATTCTGGTCCTACAACAATTACAGAACGAGCTGAATAATCTACACGCTTACCAAGTAAGTTTTGACGAAAACGACCTTGCTTACCTTTTAATGAATCTGAAAGAGACTTTAAAGGTCTGTTAGAATCTGTTTTAACAGCAGATGACTTACGCGTATTATCGAATAATGAATCTACTGCTTCCTGAAGCATACGTTTTTCATTACGTAAGATAACTTCTGGTGCTTTAATTTCCATTAAACGTTTAAGGCGGTTATTACGAATAATAACACGGCGATAAAGATCATTTAAATCTGAAGTTGCGAAACGACCTCCATCTAATGGCACTAATGGTCGTAATTCTGGTGGAATTACAGGAACCACTTTCATGATCATCCACTCAGGAAGGTTCTCGCGATTTTTATTAGCATCACGTAAAGCCTCAACAACCTGAAGACGTTTTAAAGCTTCAGTTTTACGTTGCTTAGAAGTTTCGTTATTTGCTTTGTGTCTTAGATCGTAAGAAAGTTCATTAAGATTAATTCTTCTTAATAATTCAATCAAACATTCAGCTCCCATTTTAGCAATAAACTTATTGGGATCACTGTCATCTAAATACATGTTTTCCTGCGGAAGCGTGTCAAGTACATTTAAATACTCCTCTTCTGTAAGGAAATCCATTTTTTGAAGATCTTCTCCTTCTTCATTTTTGGCGATACCGGCTTGTATAACTACGTAACGCTCATAATAAATGATCATATCCAATTTCTTGGAAGGAAGACCTAGTAAATAGCCTATTTTATTTGGTAAACTTCTAAAATACCAGATATGCGCAACAGGAACAACAAGATTGATGTGCCCAACGCGATCTCTACGTACTTTCTTTTCAGTTACCTCTACCCCACAACGATCACAAACGATCCCTTTGTAACGTATTCTTTTGTACTTACCACAAGCACACTCATAATCCTTCACAGGACCAAAAATACGCTCGCAAAACAAACCATCACGTTCAGGTTTGTGTGTACGATAATTTATAGTTTCAGGCTTCAACACCTCACCACGCGATTCAGCCAAAATCGCTTCAGGAGACGCAAGACCAATAGAGATCTTATTAAATCTCGTTACTGTTGCATTCTTATCATTATTTCTTGCCATAATACCTTATGTCGAAAATTAATCGTTTTAACATCATTGATACCTTATAAAGCTACGTTTCCGAAAAAACGTAGCCTAATTTGTATCTATTCCTCCAGACGAATGTCTAGTCCTAGTCCTTTAAGCTCGTGCATCAATACATTGAATGATTCTGGCAAGCCTGGTTCTGGCATAGGTTCTCCTTTTACAATGCTCTCATACGTCTTAGCTCTACCAATAACATCATCAGATTTTACCGTCAGTATCTCTCTAAGAGTAGCAGAAGCACCATAAGCTTCAAGTGCCCAAACTTCCATCTCACCAAAACGCTGACCACCAAACTGTGCTTTACCACCTAAAGGTTGCTGAGTAATCAATGAGTATGGCCCTATAGAACGCGCGTGCATCTTATCGTCTACCATGTGCCCCAGTTTAAGCATGTAAATCACACCTACAGTTGCAGGTTGATCAAAACGCTCTCCGGTTCCACCATCAAAAAGATAAGTATGACCAAATCTTGGAATTCCGGCAGAATCTGTCAATTCATTAATTTGATCAAGAGTAGCCCCGTCAAAAATTGGCGTTGCATATTTTTGACCTAATTTTTGACCAGCCCATCCAAGAACCGTTTCATAGATCTGACCAATGTTCATACGTGATGGTACCCCAAGTGGGTTAAGCACGATATCAACAGGAGTTCCATCTTCAAGGAAAGGCATATCTTCCTGACGAACAATACGAGCAACAATACCTTTGTTACCGTGACGACCCGCCATTTTATCACCTACTTTTAATTTACGTTTCTTAGCAACATAAACTTTAGCCAGTTTAATAATACCAGCAGGAAGCTCATCCCCTACAGAAATAGTAAATTTCTCACGTCTTAAGTTACCCTGAAGATCATTTTCCTTAATACGGTAGTTGTGTAACAGATCTGCTATCATTTCATTAGTAACAGTATCTGTAGTCCACGTTCCTTGTGTAAGGTGTGTGTAATCTTCTATAGAGTTAAGCATTTTAAGAGTAAACTTTTTACCTTTTGGTAAAATCTCTTCTCCTAGATCATTCTTAACACCCTGAGCTGTCTTGCCATTTACAAGTTGGAACAACTTATCAACAAGAACATTCTTAAGATCGTCAAATTTCACATCGTAATCGGCTTCAAGAGCAGAAATATCTTCCTTATCCTTTGCACGCTTACGCTTATCTTTAATCGCTCTCGCGAATAACTTTTTATCAATAACCACACCACGAAGTGATGGAGAAGCTTTTAAAGATGCATCTTTAACATCTCCCGCTTTATCACCAAAGATCGCGCGTAATAATTTCTCTTCTGGTGTAGGATCAGATTCACCTTTAGGAGTTATCTTACCAATAAGAATGTCTCCAGGTTTAACCTCTGCACCAATACGAATCATTCCGTTCTCATCAAGATCACGAGTTGCTTCTTCAGAAACGTTAGGGATATCATTAGTTAATTCTTCATTACCTAATTTAGTATCTCTAACATCTAATGAATACTCATCAACATGAATAGATGTGAATATATCATCACGTACTACTTTTTCTGAAATTACAATCGCATCCTCAAAGTTATATCCCTTCCAAGGCATGAAAGCTACTTTCATGTTTCTACCAAGAGCAAGCTCTCCTTTTTCAGTTGCATAACCCTGACAAAGTACCTGACCTTTCTTAACACGATCACCTTTGCTAACAATAGGCTTAAGGTTGATAGAAGTACTCTGGTTAGTTTTACGGAATTTAATAAGCTTGTAATTCTTAGAATCACTTTCAAAACTTACTAAACGCTCTTCATCTGTTCTGTCATACTTAATAGTAATCTCGTTGGCATCAACGTACTCAACAACACCATCACCCTCAGCATTTATCAATACTCTTGAATCTGAAGCTACCTGACGCTCAAGACCTGTACCTACGATAGGTGAGTCTGCGCGTAAAAGTGGTACTGCCTGACGCATCATGTTAGATCCCATCAAAGCACGGTTTGCATCATCATGTTCCAAGAACGGAATTAAAGATGCAGATATAGAAGCGATCTGGTTAGGAGATACATCGGCGTAATGAACAGTATTTGGTTCAACAACCGGGAAGTCACCTTCCATACGTGCAATTACACGTTCTGGTTCAATCGTACCATTATCATCCATCGGGTTGTTTGCCTGAGCAATTAACATACCCTCTTCTTCCTCTGCACTTAAATATTGAGGTTCTGTCTTAAGATCAATAGAACCATCTACAACTTTACGGTACGGAGTTTCAATAAAGCCCATACCATTTACTTTAGCATAAACAGCTAAAGAAGATATAAGACCAATGTTAGGTCCTTCCGGAGTTTCTATAGGACAAAGACGACCATAATGTGTATAATGCACATCACGCACCTCAAACCCTGCTCTTTCTCTTGATAAACCACCAGGCCCTAATGCAGAAAGACGACGCTTATGCGTGATCTCTGCTAACGGATTGGTTTGATCCATAAACTGAGAAAGCTGGTTTGTACCAAAGAATGAATTGATAACAGACGATAAAGTTTTCGCATTGATCAAATCAATAGGCGTAAACACCTCGTTATCTCTTACATTCATTCGCTCACGAATAGTACGAGCCATACGAGCAAGACCAACACCAAACTGAGAAGATAATTGCTCACCTACCGTACGCACACGACGGTTAGAAAGGTGATCAATATCATCAATCTCTGCTTTTGAATTGATAAGCTCGATTAAATATTTTACAATAGTTATGATATCTTCTTTGGTAAGCACTTGCTTATCCATACCAATATCAAGACCAAGTTTCTTGTTCATTCTATAACGACCAACTTCACCTAAATTATAGCGTTGATCACTAAAGAATAATTTATCTATAATACCACGAGCAGTTTCCTCATCTGGCGGTTCAGCATTACGTAATTGACGATAGATGTGCTCTACTGCTTCTTTTTCAGAGTTAGTAGGATCCTTTTGTAAAGTATTGTGAATAATAGCATAATCTGCATGCAGATTATCCTCTTTATGTAAAAGAATAGTTTTTGCACCAGAATCTAAGATCTCATCAACGTGTTCCTTCTCTAAAATCGTATCACGATCTAGAACGATCTCATTACGCTCAATAGAAACAACCTCACCAGTATCTTCATCTACAAAATCTTCATGCCATGTATTTAAAACACGTGCAGCTAACTTTCGTCCTAAATATTTTTTTAATCCTGTTTTAGAAACTTTTATTTCCTCTGCTAGGTCAAAAATTTCTAATATATCCTTATCACGCTCAAAACCAATCGCGCGGAAAAGAGTAGTTACAGGTAACTTTTTCTTTCTGTCGATATAAGCATACATTACGCTGTTTATATCGGTTGCAAATTCTATCCATGAACCTTTAAAAGGTATTACACGGGCAGAATATAATTTTGTGCCGTTAGCGTGAAAAGATTGACCAAAGAAAACACCAGGAGAACGGTGTAACTGAGATACAACAACACGTTCTGCACCATTGATGCAGAATGTTCCGCTAGGCGTCATATAAGGTATAGTACCTAAATATACATCCTGAACGATCGTTTCAAAATCTTCATGCTCATCATCAGTACAGTATAGTTTCAAACGTGCCTTTAAAGGTACACTATAAGTAAGGCCACGCTCGATACATTCTTGGATAGAGTATCTTGGCGGATCAACAAAGTAATCTAAAAATTCTAGTACAAAATTGTTACGGGTATCCGTAATTGGGAAGTTCTCTAGAAATGTGTTGTAAAGTCCTTCTTTTCCTCTTTCTTCAGACTTGGTTTCCAACTGGAAAAAATCCTGGAAGGATTTGATCTGTATATCCAAAAAGTCAGGGTATTCAGGCCTGTTCTTTACCGATGAGAAATTCAGTCTTTCAGCTTGTTTTGCTTGCATCTTCAACGAACGGAATTTAATTAAAGTAAAATTATTAACCCTATATGGGTTTCGAAGCTAAATTTTAACTCCTAAGGCATTCAATTTATTGTCCTAATTATGATGTAATCACCATATACGACAAATGGTTTAGGCCCATCCCGCATTATTGGGAAGACCTAAACCTTTGTATTTATATATTGTGAGCTTACTTAAGCTCAACCTCAGCACCAGCTTCTTCTAGTTGAGATTTAATTGCTTCAGCTTCATCTTTAGCAATACCTTCTTTAATAGGACTTGGTGCGTTATCAACTAATTCTTTAGCATCTTTAAGACCAGCTCCGGTAAGTTCTTTAACAAGTTTTACAACCGCTAATTTAGAAGCACCAGCTGCTTTAAGGATTACATCAAATTCAGTTTGCTCTTCAGCGGCATCATCACCACCACCAGCAGGACCAGCAACAGCTACTGCAGCAGCAGCAGGCTCGATACCATACTCATCTTTTAAAATAGTAGCTAACTCATTAACTTCTTTTACTGTTAAGTTAACTAACTGTTCTGCGAATTCTTTTAAATCTGCCATTTTCTATCGTTTTAAAAAAAATTATTCTAATTATATATGTTAAAAAGTGCGTACTTGATTAACCTTCTCTTTCCGAAAGGGTTTTGATAATACCAGCAATTGTTCCGCCTCCAGATTTAAGAGCGCTAACAACGTTCTTAGCTGGTGACTGTAGAAGACCTACGATATCGCCTATCAATTCTTCTCTTGACTTGATATTAACCAGAGACTCTAATTGATCATCACCAACGTAGATAGCCTCTTCTATGAATGCTCCCTTAAGAAAAGGTTTGTCAGATTTCTTACGAAATTCTTTAATAACCTTTGCTGGTGCATTTCCAACTTCAGAAAGCATGATAGAAGTATTACCTTTCAATACTTCAGGTAATTCTCCAAAATCTTTTTCTGATGTTTCCATCGCTTTTGCAAGCAATGTATTCTTAACCACTGCAAGTTGTATACCAGCTTTAAAACAAGCTCTTCTTAAACGTGAAGTAGCATCTGCATTCAAACCAGAAATATCTGTTAAGTAGATATTAGTACTTTCAGCCAACTGCGCAGTCAAATCTTCAATTACCTGTGATTTTTCTTCTCTTGTCATAATATACTATTTTCTACTCAGCAAATCTTTTAGAATCTACCTCTACACTAGGACTCATAGTACTAGACATAAAGATGCTCTTAATATAAACACCTTTTGCAGCAGTAGGTTTCAACTTTACTAATGTCGTTATCAATTCTCTGGCGTTAGCAGCTATTTTTTCAGCATCAAAAGACGCCTTACCTATAGCAGCATGTACAATACCAGTTTTATCTACCTTGAAATCAATTTTACCAGCTTTCACATCAGAAACGGCTTTAGCCACGTCCATTGTTACTGTACCAGTTTTAGGGTTAGGCATCAAGCCACGAGGACCTAAAACACGACCTAAAGGACCTAATTTCCCCATAACGCTAGGCATGGTTACAATTACGTCTACATCTGTCCACCCACCTTTGATCTTCTCAAGATATTCATCAAGACCAACGTAATCTGCACCTGCTTCTTTCGCTTCAGCTTCTTTATCTGGAGTTACCAGAGCAAGAACCTTTACATCTTTACCAGTTCCGTGAGGAAGAGTCACCACTCCACGAACCATTTGGTTCGCTTTACGTGGATCTACGTTAAGACGTACAGCTAAGTCAACAGAAGGGTCAAAATTTACGCTGCTTACTTCTTTTATTAAAGCAGAAGCATCGGCTAGATTATAAGTGTTTCCACCCTCAATCTTAGCGCGAGATTCTTTTTGCTTTTTAGTTACTTTTGCCATTTTAATTGCTTTTTTTGGATGTTAAAAAGGAGCTTGCCCTTTTACAGTTATTCCCATGGATCTCGCTGTACCAGCAACCATTTTCATTGCGCTTTCAATAGTAAACGCATTAAGGTCTGGCATTTTATCCTCTGCAATAGATCTAACCTGATCCCATGTTACATTAGCAACTTTTTTACGGTTAGGCTCTCCAGAACCACCTTTTAATTTAGCTGCTTCCAATAACTGGACTGCCGCAGGAGGAGTTTTTACCACAAAGTCAAAAGACTTATCTCCATAAACAGTAATAACAACAGGAAGTACTTTACCAGGCTTATCTTGAGTTCTCGCATTAAACTGCTTACAAAACTCCATGATATTAACACCGGCAGCACCTAAAGCTGGTCCAACAGGCGGAGAGGGGTTTGCGGCGCCTCCCTTTACTTGCAACTTAACAACCTTACTTACTTCTTTTGCCATTTTAAATAATTTAGTTTGATACGTTCTATCAGTTGGAAGCAGAAGAACTATATCTAATATATGTGTAACACTTATACTTTCTCAACTTGCATATAACTAAGCTCAAGAGGCGTCTTTCTTCCGAAAATCTTAACCATAACCTCCAGCTTACGCTTCTCTTCATTAATCTTCTCAACAGTTCCATTAAAACCATTAAAAGGACCATCGATAACTTTAACCGTTTCACCTGTAATAAATGGTATAGCTACATTATCTGCCTTAACAGAAAGCTCATCTACCTTACCAAGCATACGATTAACCTCAGACATGCGCAAAGGCACAGGATCACCACCTTTAGTTTCTCCTAAAAATCCTATCACACCATTAATAGACTTAATCATGTGAGCTACTTCACCACCAAGGTTTGCATGAACCATTATATAACCAGGAAAATAAACACGCTCTTTATTAACTTTCTTACCGTTGCGTATCTGGATAACTTTTTCAGTAGGAACAAGAACCTGCTCAACATAATCTTCAAGGCCAAATCTTGAAACCTCCTGATCTATATATCCCTTAATTTTATTCTCCTGACCACTCACGGCCCTTACCACGTACCAATCTTTGGTATTGTTTGTCTTAGCCATTGTGTTATTATTAAGCACCTACAAGATTAAAATAAGCTTTAATAGCCCTGCTAAAAACAGTATCTACACCCCAAACTGCCAGAGAGAAAACTATAGCAAAAACAGCAACAACAACAGTTAAACGTTGCGCCTCAGAAAGAGGAGTCCAGGTTACATGATTTTTGAGTTCGTTATAAGACTCTTGAATGTAGTTAATTAATCCAGCCATAATTATTTTTTGATTTAAAAGGATATTTACTCCTTTACATACAAACTATTTTAAGAATTAAAATGCTCGTATCTTAATGCACGGGTTGAGAGACTCGAACTCCCGACACCTGGTTTTGGAGACCAGTGCTCTACCAACTGAGCTAAACCCGTTTATAAAACCAAGGCATCCGTAAAAACGAACGCCTTAGTCTTTATATCTATAAACTAATGTTTAGTCTAAAATTTCAGTCACCTGACCTGCACCTACTGTTCTACCACCTTCACGGATAGCGAAACGCAGACCAAGGTTAAGAGCGATAGGCTGAATCAACTCAACAGTAATAGTCAAGTTATCACCAGGCATAACCATCTCAACACCATCAGGAAGCGCAATGTTTCCAGTTACGTCAGTTGTACGTACGTAGAACTGAGGACGGTAGTTATTGTGGAATGGAGTGTGACGACCACCTTCTTCTTTCTTAAGGATATAAACCTCAGCTTTGAATCTTGAGTGTGGAGTTACAGAACCTGGCTTAGTGATTACCATACCTCTTGTGATTTGAGTTTTCTCAATACCACGAAGTAGGATACCAACGTTATCACCAGCTTCACCTCTATCTAATATCTTACGGAACATCTCAACACCCGTAATAGTAGATGTTAATTTACCAGCACCCATACCAATGATCTCAACAGGATCTCCAGTGTTAGCAACACCAGTCTCGATACGACCAGTTGCAACAGTACCACGACCTGTAATAGAGAATACATCTTCTATAGGCATAAGGAAAGGCTTATCAACATCACGCGCAGGAAGCTCAATCCAATTATCAACAGCTTCCATAAGCTCCATAACTTTATCAACCCATTGCTGCTCACCATTCAATGCACCTAAAGCAGAACCTTGTACAACAGGACCATTATCACCATCATATTCATAGAAGCTTAATAAATCACGCACTTCCATCTCAACTAGCTCAAGAAGCTCTTCATCATCAACCATATCCACTTTGTTCATGAAAACAACAATACGAGGAATACCTACTTGACGACCAAGAAGGATGTGCTCACGTGTTTGTGGCATTGGACCATCTGTAGCAGCAACAACAAGAATAGCGCCGTCCATTTGAGCAGCACCAGTTACCATATTCTTCACATAATCCGCGTGACCTGGACAGTCAACGTGAGCATAGTGACGATTAGCAGTTGCGTACTCAACGTGAGAAGTGTTAATTGTAATACCTCTTTCTTTTTCTTCAGGAGCATTATCAATAGAATCAAAGCTTCTTAATTCAGAAAGACCTGCATTAGCAAGTACTGTAGTAATAGCAGCAGTCAAGGTAGTTTTACCGTGATCTACGTGTCCTATAGTACCAATATTTAAGTGGGGTTTGGAACGATCAAAAGTTGCCTTTGCCATGATTTAAATAATTTTAATCTTAGTTATTATTAGTGTTCAATTTTTTTAAGCTAACGAGTATGCTACGATTTTTTACGCATGCAAAAAAACGGAGCGTTAAAAAAACACCCGTTTACTAAGCAGTTATTCTGCTCTTGAGCCAACGACGGGATTTGAACCCGTGGCCTCTTCCTTACCAAGGAAACGCTCTACCCCTGAGCTACGTCGGCTTAATGTGCAAAATCTTTCCACTATAGAAGTTTTACAAATTTTGCCCGGGCTGACCTACTCAGCTAAAAGGGCTTGGAAAAGGCTTGCGCCTCATTATAAACTTCAATAAAGAAGTTCTGTTGAGCGGGAGACCGGGTTCGAACCGGCGACATTCAGCTTGGAAGGCTGACGCTCTACCAACTGAGCTACTCCCGCTTTTAATTTTCAGGCTGCAAATTTATGAAGTATAAATTAAAAAATCAGCTTAATCATTAAATAATTTTGTGGGGAGAGCAGGATTCGAACCTGCGAAGTCGAAAGACAACAGAGTTACAGTCTGTCCTCGTTGGCCGCTTGAGTATCTCCCCATTTTATTGGTATTTCCAGTATTTCAAAAAACGAAGCGAAATTCTCTAACGCTTTGATTTTGAGCCGATGAAGGGACTCGAACCCCCGACCCCGAGATTACAAATCACGTGCTCTAGCCAACTGAGCTACATCGGCTTTTAAACGCCTAACTGAGCGTAAAAAAGTCCGCTATTTCTAACGGACTGCAAATGTAGAATAATTTTATATCTAACAAAACTTTTTGCGATTTTTTTTTAGGCAATTGCTCTAATTTTATGTTTTCGCTTTAGCAACCATCTTTCCAGTGACTGTGCGCAGTTATCTGTACCCTCTTCAAAACTCTTAGCAAGCTTTTTTACAATTATCTCATCTCCAGGGACACTCAATAAAATTTCGACTATTTTATTCTCTCTGCTCTTCGTGTTTTGAACTTTTAAGAACACATCTGCAAAAATAATTCGATCATAATACTGTTCGAGCTTATCCATTTTTTTTTGAATGAAATTGATCAATTTTTGATCTGCATCGAAATTCGGAGTTTGCACACTTACTTTCATAGTTTGCCATTTTAAGTTAATAAAAAGAGTTACTACTGCTCGGTATTGCGAGGGTGCGCAGCACTATGTACTTTCGTCAGTTCTGCTATACTATTGTGCGTATAGACCTGAGTAGCGGCTAGACTCGTGTGCCCCAGCAATTCCTTCACAGCATTTAAATCAGCCCCGTGGTTGAGTAAATGAGTCGCGAAAGTATGTCGTAACATATGAGGACTTGTTTTTACCTTGGGGGAAACCTTACTAAAATAGCTTTTTATCTTTCTGTAAACAAACGTTTCATGCATTTTAACGCCTTTATTATTCAACAAAAGCCATGGCTCTGTATTTTGTGGCCAGCGCAGTGCTCTTTCTTCTTCATAAAGCTTTAAACTATCGCATACGGGATTAAGCAGTGGTAACAGGCGCTCTTTATTACGCTTTCCCAATACTTTTACAGTAGCCGACTCAATATCTACATCTACATTCTTTAAATTAATCAATTCGCTACGACGCATTCCCGTACCATAAAAAAGTTCTACGATCAATCTATCTCTTACAACTTCAAAACCTTTTAGATCATCAATGAGCTTAAAGACATCGTCAACTTCTGAAGAAGAAAATGGGATCTGGATCTTCTTAGACATTTTCAACGCTTTATGCTTCTTTAAAGGCGAATCTGTCACCTGCCCTATTTTATGAAGAAATTTGTAATAAGTTTTAAGAGAAGAAATCTTTCTATTAATACTTCGGGTAGTAATATTTTCTTCACCCAATTTTACGATCCAGCTGCGCACTATCGTATAACTTATCTCTGCCGGCTCTGTAATATTAAAATTAGCTTCAGCAAACTCAAAAAAGCCCGCTATATCATTATGATAGGCAGCAACAGTGTGTTTACTATAATTACGCTCAAGCTGCAGATATTCTAAAAAGGGATTTATATACATTGAGAATTTTACTTTAATATAAAGATTATAAATATAAAAATCTGCCATAAATTAAGGTAAACCTTAATCTAGGCAGATTTCTTTTATAATGAAAGAGGATAAGTCTTTCCGTTAAAAACCCATTATCCTAAAAATAGGATTAGACAGATTTTACTAAATATCTTCCTGATCTCTTAGACCCTGGATGTAAGATGCTTTCTGTATTTCCCTTCTGCGAGATACAGATGGTTTTGTGAAGGCCTGACGATCACGCAGCTTACGCATTGTTCCTGTTCTGTCAAACTTTCTTTTAAAACGCTTAAGCGCTCTATCGATATTTTCTCCGTCTTTTACTGGTATAATTAACATAGTGGTACCTCCTTTCTTTTGATTCTTACTGTTTTCAGGCTGCAAAGATAATTTATTTAATAGAAGCTACAACTAATATTAAAAAAACATTTTGCAACTACTTTGCTACCTTGCTTTGCTCTGCTGCAGGCTTATATTCCTTCTTATCTATAATTATCTTAGCGATAACTTCTTTTAAAATTTCAGATGTACCGCCGCCTATAGGCCCTAGTCTACTATCGCGGAACATTCTGGCCATTGGGTAATCTTCCATATAACCATAGCCTCCCAATATTTGAAGGCATTTATAAATTACTTCATCTGCCATTTTTGTTGAAAGTAATTTTGACATACTTGCTTCTTTAACGACATAATCCCCGGCATCAAGATTTTTCGCAACAGCATAATTAAATGCTTTACACATCTCAATCTCACTAGCCATCTCTGCAATACTGTGACGCATTGATTGAAATTTATCTATCGTCTTACCAAAAGCCATTCGCTCTGAAGCATATTTCATTGCATAATCAAGTGCATATTCTGCACGCGCATGACCATTAACACCCATAATTAAGCGCTCAAGGGCAAAATGCTGCATGATGTAAGAGAAACCTTTATCAATCTCTCCTAAAACATTTTCCTGAGGAACACGTACATTATCAAAAGCTATCTCACCCGTGTCTGAAGCTCGCCAACCCAATTTATTCAATTTAGTAGCGCTTACGCCTTTGGTCTCCCTATCTATTACAAATAACGAAATACCTTTATTACCTTTTTCTGGAGTTGTTTTTGCCGCTACCACAAGATAGTCTGAATAAACGCCGTTAGTAATAAAGGTCTTAGAGCCATTGATAATAAAGTCGTTGCCGTCTTGTACCGCTGTAGAGCGCATACCTGCCACATCTGAACCACCAAAGGGTTCTGTAATGCAAAGGCAGCCTACCATATCTCCTGCAATACTTGCTGCGAGATACTTAGATTTTATAAACTCATCTCCTTCAGCCTTAAGATGGGTCATCGCCAGATAAGCATGTGCCCATATTGCCGCAGCAAAGCCACCAGAATTTATTTTCTGTAACTCTTCAAGAAGTATTACGGTATAAAAAAGATCAAGATCGAGACCACCATAAACTTCTGGATAGGCAAGGCCAAAATAACCCATATCGCCAAATTTCTTCCAGATACGATTATCTATTATCCCGGTTTCTTCCCACTCATCTATATGAGGGACAACTTCCTTTTTTAAAAAATCTTGCAAACTTTCTCTAAAGAGTCTGTGCTCTTCTGAAAAATAGGTGTTATTCATGTACCGCTTTTTGGGTTTATAAAAAATTCAATTGGCAGAGGTTGCAGGCAGGTAAAGATGTCTAAATTCAAAAACCTGAACTAATTTTGGTTGGTCGACAAATATAATTTAATTCGGTCAAATTTGTATGGCGTTATTCCCGGTATTTTATTCAATTCATCAAGGTCTTCAATCCCCTCATGCAGCAGCCGGTAATCTACTATTTCTTTTGCCACGTCAAAAGTGATGTATGGCAGCGTAGAAAGATCTGAAGCGCTGGCGGTATTCACATTCATTATTTCTATTTGTGGCTCATTTATAACTGTGTATTTGTCTTTTATAGCATAAACCACCTTATTTGGCACCCCGTAAACATCAAATAATTGATTATCTTCTAAGAAGCCACCTATACGTTTCCTAAAATATAGAATATCACGCGCTGCTTTTTGGGTCATCCCATCAATACTCATCAATTCATCATGCGTAATTTTATTGAGAGCTTTCTTAGGATTTTCTTTGCTGGTAGTGACAGATTTATTTTTTGAAGTTGAGTTGGTAACCCATTCCGGAAACTTAAAATATGGGGAAATATCGGCTAAAAGTGAGTCAGAAACGCCTGTAACCTGCTTAAAATCGGCTGCAGAGTTGATCCAGTTATCGCTTTCGCGAAAGCGATGCAGTTTATCAATTTCTTCAGGAGACATCCCTAAAGTATATCCTTTGTAATCGCTAATAAAATTGGGATTAAACGGGTAAAAATCGGGTTTTTCAACCTGTTTTTCGGCTGATTTTATAGAATCTATCTGCCGCTGAATTGTAACTACCCGCTCTTTATTATAATCTAATTCTGGCGAAAAATCAACCCATATATAAACAGCAAGACCTGCAACAATGAGTATGATTAAAATCAAAATCCCACTACGCTTCTGGACATCCATAAGCAAGTGGGATTTTAAAGACATTTTTAATCGTGATTTATATTTCTTTTACTTCTTTGCTTTCATGATCTATAGAAGCATTCATCTTACCTATTTTAATGGCATTGAGGTATTTTCTTAATTCCTTTTTAACCTTTGGCGAAAGCAGCAACAGACCAATTATATTGGGAAATACCATAGCAAAGATCATCGCATCAGAGAAAGCGATCACCGCACCAAGACTTGAAGATGCTCCTACGATAAGGAATAATAAGAATAGAACTTTATAAACAACATCAGAAGTTTTTCCTTTTCCGAATAAATATTTCCAGGACTGAAGACCATAATATGACCATGAGATCATAGTAGAAATTGCAAACAAAATAACTGCGATAGTAAGTACTATAGAGAAATAAGGTATTGCAGAATCAAAAGCTACAGAAGTTAGATCTACACCATTTATGGGTTGATTTGTAGCATTAAGCATTACATTACTTGCAGCATCAAGATTACCATAGGTAAATAAGTTGTGCTTTGCGTTTGTAATAACAATTACAACAGCAGTCATAGTACAAATTATAACTGTATCTACAAATGGCCCAAGCAGTGCAGTTAAACCTTCACTTGCCGGGTAACGAGTTTTTACCGCAGAATGTGCAATAGCCGCAGACCCAACACCAGCTTCATTAGAAAACGCCGCACGTTGAAAACCTACAATTAAAACTCCTACTACACCACCAAAGGCTGCATTAGGATTTATTGCACCTTGCCAAATCTGGTTAGCAGCGTAAGGTATCATATCATAATTGATACAGATAATTATTAGACCTGCCAGAATATAAATGATAGCCATAAATGGAACCACTTTTTCAGTAACAGAACCTATTCTTTTTATACCACCTATAATAACAAGCCCAACGATTATTGCCATTACAATACCGCTATAAAGACCAGCATTAGGATTTTCCCACCCCATCATCTGGATCAATTGAGAAGCAGCCTGATTAGACTGAAACATGTTACCCCCACCAAAGGAGCCACCTATACACATTATTGCAAAGAATACGGCGAGAACTTTACCAAGACCGGCCATACCCATTTCTTTTAGACCCTTAGACAGGTAATACATGGGACCACCATAAGTCTTACCTTCTTCATCAACTTCACGGTATTTAACACCTAAAGTACATTCTGTAAATTTTGAGGCCATACCTAAAATTCCGGCTAGTATCATCCAGATCGTTGCACCTGGACCACCCAATGCTATTGCTACGGCTACACCGGCAATATTCCCCAGACCTACAGTAGCAGAAAGAGAAGCGGTTAATGCCTGAAAGTGTGTAACCTCACCGGGAACTTCACCAGTTAAGTGAATGGTATCTTTAATTTTTCCATCTTCAACCACGATTTCCTCATCTGCGGGAACATGATGATCTAGTTCATCATATTTACCAGAAGCAGTTTTTAACGAGGTTTTGGTATACATAAAGTTTACCCCTTTAAAATAAATAGTAAAGAACATCGCACCTAATAATAAAAGAATAATTACGATGGGCAGATCTTTACCTGCAATTTGTACAGGGTAAAAAATTAAGTCTACTATGGGAGTTGTATATTTTGCAAAAGACTCATTAATTGATTCGCCTAAACTTTGACTTTCTTGGGCAAAACTGAAAAAAGGAAATATTAAACAACAAATCGAGAGTATAAATTTATTCATGAGAAATTCTGGGTTATTATATTTTTTAGATGAAAACGGCAAGATGCTAAAAAAATAGTCTGCTTCAAAGACAAAACCAGTTAAAATACTCAATCGGTAGAGAATGATGCGAAATACGATTCAATTTTCTACAAAAAAAATCCTCAATAAATTGATAATTAGTATTAACCTTTAATTAGCAATTTACTGAAGAAATTAATATATAGTTCCCTATTTATAGAAATTCTGCTATTTAATAGCAGCTTCTTTCAGCTTTATGGCAGATAAATAGCGTGTGAGTTGTTGTTTTACCACCGGAAAGAGGAAGAAAAGACCTACCATGTTAGGAAAAATCATCGCAAAAATCATCGCATCAGAAAAATCCCAGATCGATTTCATGTTTGCTGCAGCCCCAATTACAACAAATGTCAGAAAGAGTAATTTATAAACGAGATCAGCGGTTTTCCCTCTGCCAAATAAATACTTCCAGGCCTGTAAACCATAATACGACCAGGATATCATAGTAGAAACAGCAAATAGAACAACTGCGATTGTTAGAAATATTTGAGAAAATGGAATAAACTCAGCAAAAGCTTTTGAAGTAATTCCTGCTCCTTCGTATGACAAACCATCTATAATAACTGCTCCAGAGCCATCACCACCATATTCAAAAGCACCATTAAAATTAAAAATGATAATAACCAGTGCAGTCATTGTACAAATTACCACCGTGTCTATAAAAGGTTCAAGAAGTGCAACCAGACCTTCGCTGGCAGAATATTTTGTACGTACTGCCGAGTGTGCAATAGAAGCAGACCCTGCTCCTGCTTCATTAGAAAAAGCAGCTCGCTTAAAACCAACCAGCAGCACACCTATTATACTCCCAACACCAATAGCTCTGGGATTAAAAGCTTCTTCAATAATCAATGCAATTGCATCATCCATCAAACCTATGTTGGCCAGTACAATGTAAATACAAGCCGCCAGATACATAATCGCCATAAAAGGAACGATTTTTTCGGTTACAGAGGCGATTCTTTTAATACCACCTATGATCACAATTCCTACTAAAACGGCCAGAACAATCCCTATCCAGAATCCTGCACCCGTACTTTCAAGATTGAATAATTCTTTTAACACAATAGTTGCCTGGTTAGACTGTGCTGCATTACCACCACCAAATGAGCCGCCTATGCAGAAAACAGCAAATAGAACTGCGGCAATTTTACCCAGAGTTGCAAAACCTTTTTCTTTTAAACCTTTTGTTAAGTAATACATAGGCCCGCCATAAATAGTCCCGTCTGTACCCACATCACGGTACTGAACACCAAGAGTACATTCTACAAATTTGGTCGACATACCCAACAGACCGCAAATGATCATCCAGAAAGTTGCCCCGGGACCTCCCAGTGCAATTGCCAAAGCTACGCCAGCTATATTTCCATTTCCTACGGTACCAGAAACCGCAGTCGCCAGAGCCTGAAAATGGCTTACTTCTCCTGCAGAGCTTTCGTCACGAATTGTATCGATAATATCACCGTCTATAGCAAGGTCATCATCCAGACTTTCTATATGAGATTCAAAATCTTTAACGGTATTCATATCAACACCATTTGCGATACCCTCTTCTCCATATAATATTTTAGCACCATGATTCTCTATATCTTCATATTTGCCTCGTACTGTTTGTATGGCGCGCCAGAAATATCTAAAATTTGGGAAACCAAAATAAACCGTAAAAAAGAGCGCACTAAAAACAAGAAGTATCAATACGAACGGTGTATCAAAAACTGTAAAGAATATTAGTTTTGAAAAGAAATTTGAAACAGGAGCAAAGGCTTGGTTTATTTGCTCATCGATACCTACCTCTCCTGTCTGTTGCGCAAAAGAAGATAATGTTGCACACAGAAATACCAATAGAAAAAGGGATTTTTTCATATTTACCAGAATAATTTAGTTAATGATTCAGAAGTTGATGAATTTCCAAAATCACTCTGGTGATCCCAACTTTAGCTAAATGTAAACATAATATTAAATCGCAAATTCTTTATGTAATTTTTTTATTTGTTCAGGCCTGCCTATCACTATCAGTTTTGAATTCATTTCTATTAATAGCGAAGCTTCAGGATTGATGATATAATCGCCGCTGGGAGATTTATATCCTATTATAGAACAACCTGTTTTGTTACGCAGATCAATATCCCGTATTGTACGATCCCGATTATCTGGGCACACCGCTTCATAAGTGATTTCCTGCACGTTAACACTGCCTTCTGTCGATACCTGTAGATTATCTAAAAATTCAACAAGATCAGGGACAACTACCAGAGAGGCCATGTGATCACCTCCTATCTTGTCTGGCATAATTACATTGTCTGCCCCGGCAAATTTTAATTTTTGATAAGTCGTTTCTTCAGAAGCGCGACTTATTATTTTTAATTTAGAGTTGATCTGGCGCGCAGAAAGAACAACAAACAAATTATTAGAATCGTCTGGTAAAGCAGAAATAAGTGTAGAAGCTCGCTCTACTCCCGCCTTTAATAAAACCTCATCTTCATTTGCGTTGCCGCGTACAAATAGAACATCTTCAGTTTCAAATCTGTCTGCAATTTGATCATTACGTTCAATAATTACAAAGGGTTTACCGTAAGTCATGAGTTTTTGCACAGCTTGCTTCCCATTACGACCATAACCCACAACTATCACATGACCTGAAAAACTATCTATCTTCTTTTGCACTTTTTTCTGTTTTAAAAGTTCGTAATTACTTCGGCTTAAAATATATTCTGTAATAATTGTAATTGCATAACCCAATGTGATAACGCTCGTAATAATAAGAAAAACAGCAAACATTTTCCCACTATCATTTAAAGGTTGCACCTCACCATAACCTACAGTACTTATGGTTATAATGGTCATGTAGATAGAGTCTATCCAGGAGTGATGCGCAAATACCCTAAAACCAAATATACCTACAGACACCATTCCTAATATAGAAAGTAACGCGAGATATATTTTAAATCTAAAAAGCTTTAGCATAATTTATAGATCAAATACAGAAGAACGTTTTGTGTAAACCAGATCTTTTAATTTTAGCCAGAATGCGAGCGTAAGATATATAGCAAAACCCAATCCCATTGTTGCAAAAGACAGATAAATGAAGAATAGTCGTACATTCTTTGTACGTATTCCCAGGCGGTCTGCCAGACGTGAGGACACATAGAAGCCGTTGCGCTCAAAAAAATGCCGAATAGCGTAAATTAATTTCATCACTTGCAAATTACTAAAATTAAGCTTGCATTATTCTTTCGCTGATTGCGAAATCAAATAGTTACCCACAGCACAATGCAGGCATCTGTTTACATCACAATAATGTTTCTTTAAATGCAAAAGCGCCTGAGAGTTGAGTGCATGATCGTCAAGTTCTCTTAGATTTTTAAAACCCTCAACAATACTATTCTTTTCCGCTTTAAGAGACATGATTAGCTGTAAAAGATCAGCTTCTTTATTTAGGTTCATGTATTTAGAATACGCAAATTGAATAGGAATAATAGTATTTATAAGTAAAAGATCGACAAATGAATTACTTAGTCTTTTCGCTCTTGGCGAATGACTTCTCCCAAAGTTATAATGAGTTTTCCAATATTCTGAAACATTCACATCAAACAAAGCGTAACTCTCTTTTTTAGTTTTTATAGCAACAACCTTTTGAAAAAGCTGTGATTCTTTCTCATATAAATTGGCCAATTGTGACAGTCTGATAGTTGGAAAATTAGGCGGGCGAAGTTTAAAATATTGAATAGGAATCGCGTTTTCATCAATTGCATATTTTGACTTAATGAATCTGTATTGTTCTTTCCAGAGCTTAATTTGTCTTTCTGCATCGTCCTTAGGCAATAAATTGTTCACTCCTAAAAAGAGTGCTTCTAATTCGCCGGTATTATTAGAGATTTTACGAATGACAGAAAAAGGAATATTCCCCGCCATATCAGCAAATGCCTGCGCATTGATCTTAGTACCAAAATTGCGCGCCAGCATTGTAAAGAGAACCGCTTCCCAATCGTTATTAGAAGCTTTTAGCAGCTTTTCTATAAAAAGTACTTTCTCTTCTAAACGGTCGATATATTGCCGTTCTAGCCAGTTTTTTATTAGATATGGGGGGATTTTTTCAAAATCATTTTCACAGTTTATAAATTGATATTTTTGCTCATAAAATAATTTTCTATAACCTGTAATAAGTTCCGGGTTTACATAATTTTTTAAAACCAGGGTGGTTAACTGCAGATCGTTTGGGCCATACACTGGCGTATCGTCTTCCCATACCACATGTAGTATAACATTATCATAAGCGCGATCTTCCTCATGTTGATGCGCATACCAGCCAGATGATTTTAAATGTATCTCTACATTTCCCGCCCATAATTGATCATCGATTTTTAACTGTGCATTCAGAAAGTCTGGCCCGGCCAGATGATTGTGCGCACCGCTGTTAATTAAGGTTATTGATTCTCCTGAGATTGATTTAGCTTCCGCGAAAGCAAACTTTTTATATTTCCATAAATAATGAAGAAACTCCTCTTTCATTTTTTAAAGCTATAAGAATTTAGCATAACCTTAATAACAATTTGCTGTTGCTTTGGTAATTTTAAAACAAAAATCAACTAACTATGAAACGATTAAATCTATTATTCATCGCTCTTCTGGCTATAAGTATAACTTCTTGTGGTAACAGAGAAACACAAAAAGATGAAGACGAAATTCAATTAGAAGAACAAGATAACATTAGCACTCAGTATGAAAAAGCGATAGTAGATGAAATGCCATCTGCAGATGATCAAAACGAGATCAATGAGGCTAAAGGTGTCATTAATGATTATTATGGCGCTTTAGGCAGAAGCCAGCCACGTGATGCTTATGATCTAATGGATCCCGGTAGTAATCGTGGTTCATTTTCAGAATTCTCAGAGAAGCAGTCTAAATATGAAAATATTGAAGTAAGTTTTACAGATGAGAAACCCACAGTAAGTGATATGGGTAATAATTATTCTGTAAAAATGCCAATACGGTATACCGGCACAACTGCGCAGGGTAATCAGGAAACCTATAGCGGTACAGCAGAACTTATGAAACAAAAGACAGACGACGGTGAATACAGAATCACTTCTCTGGATGTTAAACGTGAAGATTCTTAAAATTTAATAATAAGAATAACAAAAAAGGCTGCTTCTTGAGCAGCCTTTTCTATTATTTAAGCTCACTGGCCGCTTTTTCATCTAAATAACCCATTTTTTTCATCCATTCATCATTGTACATTTTGCCTACATATCTACTACCGTGATCATGGAAAAGAACCACTACCACATCGTCTTTAGTAAATTTATCTTTTAGCTGAAGTAATCCTTTTATCGCAGCACCTGCAGAGTTGCCCAAAAACATACCTTCTTCTTTTGAAAGACGCTGTGTGTAGATCGCAGCATCTTTATCAGTCACTTTTGTGAAACCATCAATAATCTCAAAATTCACATTCTTAGGTAGAATATCTTCGCCTATACCTTCGGTTACGTAAGGATAAATTTCATTTTTATCAAATTCTCCGGTTTCATGATATTTTTTAAAAACTGAGCCGTATGTATCAACACCCCAAATTTTAATATCAGGATTTTGTTCTTTTAAATATTTCCCTACTCCAGAGATTGTACCACCGGTGCCTACGCCAACTACAAAATGTGTGATCTTTCCATCGGTTTGTTTCCAGATCTCAGGACCGGTGCTTTCATAATGGGCCTGAGTATTACTTAAATTATCATATTGGTTTACATACCAGGAGTTGTCAATTTCTGTCGCTAGTCTCTTAGCAGTAGAATAATAAGACCGGGGATCATCTGAAGCTACATCTGTTGGGCATACTATAACTTCGCTTCCCACGGCTTTGAGTATGTCCATTTTCTCTTTGCTTTGCTTGTCAGACATAACACAGATCAACTTGTAACCCTTCACGATTGCAGCAAGCGCCAGACCCATCCCCGTATTTCCAGACGTGCCTTCTATAATTGTCCCGCCGGGTTTTAGTAGTCCTTTTTTTTCGGCATCTTCTATCATTTTTACAGCCATTCTGTCCTTTACAGAATTTCCCGGATTAAAGGTTTCATATTTAGCAAGCACAAGACAAGGTAGCTCTGCGGTGAGTTTATTCAGTTTAACAAGTGGCGTATTTCCTATCGTGCCAAGGATATTTTCAACATAATCCATAAATGGGTTTTTAACAGCTAAATATACCTTTTCTTCTTCGGAAGGTAAAAAATGAGCTGTTAATCAAAATCTAAATCCGGGAATTTGATGAGTACCTTAAAATTGGTTTAGCTAGATGTAAAAGGTCTATTAATCAAACTTGATCGTCTTGACCGGAGAAATTTTGGTAATAATATAAGATGGTATCAGCAACATTGCCGCACAAAGAATAAAAGTCCCAATATTTAATAAAAGGATGTATCCCCAATCTAAATAGACCGGAGCTTCAGTTACATAATATGTTTCCGGATTTAAAGAAATCACACCAAAGTATTTCTGGATAAGGATTAAGCCTATCCCAATTATATTCCCCCAGAAAAGTCCCTGTATAACCAGATAAAGCGCATTGTACATGAATATTTTTCTGATTGTCCAGTTAGAACTTCCCAGCGCTTTCAAGATACCTACCATTTTTGTGCGCTCCAGAATAAGAACAAGAAGCGCAACAATCATATTGATACCCGCCACAATGATCATCACTCCTATTATTAATGCGATGTTGAAGTCAAAAAGCGACAGCCACTCAAAAATGGAATAATATTTCTGCGTGATAGTCATCGAGTTAAGCAGCGAACCCGTATTTGCATAGACCTCATTACCTATTTTCTGTAGATTATTAAAATCATTGACGAAAACCTCAAAAGCGCCCACTTCATCATCTTCCCATTTATTTAATTTCTGAATATGCCTAATATCTGCAAAAAGATAACTCTGGTCAAATTCCTGAAAACCGGAATCATAAATCCCTACAATATCAAAGCGCCTGTTTAAAAATCCGCCGTCTTCCTTTAAAAAATAGACAATTACCTTGTCATTATTTTTAAAACCAAGCCTATCTGCGAGATACCTGCTTATAAGAATTTCTGTATTTAGTCCATTAGAATAATCAGGAAGTCTGCCGGCTACCAGAAATTCTTTCATGTATTCCCAGCGATAATCTGTACCAACACCTTTAACTATTATTCCCTCAAAATCTGTTTCGGTGCGAATGACGCCCGCTTTTGTGGCCGTTCCCTGAATATGGGTGACTTCAGGCACAGCTGTAAAATTTGGGTAAAAATCTTGTTTAGTTGAAATAGGATTCAGCGTGATATCGCTGTTATTACCGTCAAAATTTGAGATGATAATATCACCATTAAAAGCAGAGACTTTCTCACGTATTTTTTGCTGAAGCCCCACGCCCGTCGCAATAGTGATCATCATCATGACAACTCCCAGAACAATGGCGATAATCGCAATTTTAATTATAGGGGTTGAAGCAGTACTTTTATACTTTCCAGCCTTAATTATGCGTTTGGCAATAAAATATTCAAAATTCAATCGTCCTATGGCGTTACGTTTGCTCAAAAGTACCGTTTTTTTATTTCTTCTTATTCTGTTTTCATGTGCCAATAAAAGTGCTACTGGTTCCGCTTCTGCGAAAAATACACAGGCTCACAAAACCTTGAACCAAAAACCAGAAACCTTAAACCCAATTATTCTTGGTGCAAATCGCACTGATAAATACCTCCCTTTTTTGCATCAAAAACGGGTAGGAATAGTAGGAAATCCCAGTTCGCTTATTCTCTCTAAAACTTCGGCTCAAGGCGAAAAGCTATATACGCATCTCGTAGATTCACTTCTAAGTCTAAACATAAATATTGTAAAAGTATTCTCTCCCGAGCATGGTTTTCGCGGAACCGCAGATGCCGGTGAAACTATAAAAGACGGTAAAGACGCAAAAACTGGTTTACCCGTGGTTTCACTTTACGGAAAAAATAAAAAACCTACGCAAGATCAACTTAACGGAATAGATATTCTGGTATTCGATATTCAGGATGTAGGTGTACGTTTTTATACCTATATCGCTACGATGCACTACGTGATGGAAGCTGCTGCCGAAGCGGGAATCCCTGTAATTATTCTAGATAGACCTAATCCCAACGGAAGTTACGTTGACGGCCCGGTTATGGAAAAAGAACACAC
Source organism: Leeuwenhoekiella sp. A2 (assembly GCF_047946655.1). Lineage (GTDB taxonomy): Bacteria > Bacteroidota > Bacteroidia > Flavobacteriales > Flavobacteriaceae > Leeuwenhoekiella. The sequence goes on along the minus strand of NZ_CP172311.1, from coordinate 2,767,666 downwards.
TAGCTTTTTAGGCATGCATGCCGGCGTTCCACTTGTTCACGGGATGACAATAGGTGAATATGCGCAAATGATGAACGGTGAAGGCTGGTTGAGTGATTCTTTAAAATGTGACCTTACCGTCATCCCATTGGAAAATTACAAACATGCCCTGCCCTACTCGCTTCCTGTAAGGCCATCGCCCAATTTACCTAATGATAAAGCAATTAATCTCTATCCCAGCCTAGGTTTACTTGAAGGTACAAACCTCAACGCCGGGCGTGGTACAGATATGCAGTTTCAAGTTATTGGTTCGCCGTACTTACCGGAATCAAAATATCCGCTTATTTATACCCCAAAACCCAATTTTGGGGCTAAAAATCCGAAATTTAATGGTGAGATCTGCCACGGGATCGATTTGCGCAACACGCCAAGAATGAAGGAAGTAAACCTTAATTGGATTATTGACGCTTATAACAATTATATCAATAAAGATGCATTCTTTAATACAGCCAACTTCACCGCTCACGCGGGAACTGCAAAATTGCAGCAGCAAATAGAAGCCGGTTTAACCATGGAGGAGATTAGACAAAGCTGGCAGGCAGATCTTGATACTTTTAAAAAAATAAGATCTAAGTATTTAATTTATAAATGATCATCTAATCTGTCACCATGTTAAATCAACAACCTCGGGCAAGCCCGCAAGGTGTGAAAATTGCTAATTCTTATTCTCTCAGAAATCTTTGGGAACATTGAGAAGAACGCTTTAACCAACTTGATCAGGGATTACTCAATCTTAAAAATAAAAGCAATGAAGACTAATCTACGTATGCAGTTTCTAATAGACAAAGAAACTACTTCTATTATTGTAAAAAGAGAATTTAAAGCACCTCTGTCAAGCGTGTGGTCTGCGTGGAGAGAACCAGAAATTCTTGATCAATGGTGGGCACCACGACCCTGGAAATCACAAACAAAAGTAATGAACTTTGTAGAAGGTGGAAAACGCTTATATGCAATGGTAGGACCTAAGGGAGAAGAGCAATGGTGCTTAGTAAATTACACTTCTATCACTCCCAAAACAAATTTTAAATATCACGATGCTTTTTGCGACGCAGAAGGAAATATAGATACGAAATACTTTTCTGGTTCACAATGGAATGTTGACTTTACAGACCATTCAGATTCTACTTTTGTAAATGTTACAGTAAAGTACAATTCGCATGAAGATTTGGAAAAAATAATCCAAATGGGCTATAAAGAAGGATTTATTATGGCCATGGAAAATCTAGACGAATTATTTTCAAATAAGCATTAATATCCCGTCATTTCTAATAAAATCAACTTCAACAGAAGAAGCTACTCATTGCGCTTAAAAATTTAAAAAAGCCATAACTTCTTCTGTTCAACTTCACAAATTCTTAACCGATATTTGCACCCACAGCCAAACAACCAATGGAGCAAAAATTAAAGCAACGCATAGCACTTAGTGTTTACTTTTTTCTTTCAGGATTTTGCTTTTCTACGTGGGCTTCTCGCATCCCTACCATTAAAACTATTTTTAATCTAAATGATGCTGAGCTGGGTAATTTACTACTGGCAATGCCGGTAAGTTCATTGATTGGTCTACCCATTTCAGGATGGTTAGTATCGCGCTTTGACAGTAGAATACCTCTGCAGGTAGCATTCCTCTTTTTCTCTATCGCATTAATAGTTATTGGGGTTTCAGACAGTTTGTATCTTTTAATTCCTGCTGTTTGTGTTTTTGCATTCTGTATGCGTATTCTCAACATTGCGATGAACACGCAATCTATCACTTTACAAAAAGTGTTTCCACGAAAAATTATAGGGTCTTTTCACGGTATCTGGAGTAGCGGCGGCTTACTTGGCGTAGGTTTTTCTACGCTCATGGTAAAATGGGATACACCCATGCGTTATCATTTGTTGAGTGTGGCTCTTTTTACCTTTGTTACCTCAATATTAGCCTATAGATATCTTATTACAAATGACAGATCGCCGCAGGGTAACTCTATAAAACTAGGCAAACCAGATAAGTTTATTTTATACCTCGGGCTTATGGTTTTCTTTGCCGCGGTTTGCGAGGGTGGCATGTTCGACTGGAGCGGCGTTTACTTTAAAGAAGTTGTGAAAGAGGATATTTTCACCCTGGGTTATCTGATTTTTATGATATTTATGGCGCTTTCCAGATTCTTCTCAGACAGGGCTATTGAGAAAATAGGTCTTGAGAAAATGTACGTCATCAGCGCAGCACTTATCTCAACCGGAATACTTACAGTTATCATTTTTCCTTATTTCTGGCCGGCAATTGCAGGTTTTAGCATAGTAGGATTAGGTGTTGCCGCAATTATCCCGATGACTTTCAGTCTGGCAGGGACGTCAGAAAAATATTCTGCCGGGATGGCAATTTCTATAATTGCAACTTATGGCATTGTAGGAATGCTCATGGGACCGCCTATTATTGGTTATCTGGCTCATCTCTTCAATCTAAAAGTTTCTTTCTTACTTTTTATGACTTCCGGATTGATGCTAATACCTGTTTCTCAGCTATTTTTTAGATATCAAAAAAGAGTAAAATCTTAATCTCATCAATCTTTCTTTCACTCTAAGTTTAAATACTTAGGCCGAAAATTTTATCTTTAGAAAATCATTCAGGATAAGCCTGTTGATCAACCCTTCTAATTATAACCCTATGAAACTAATTACCCGCACTTTAATAGTTGCTGCGTTGTGCGTTCCTACCCTAATTTTTGCTCAGGAAGATCCTGTCATTAAAAAAATTCAGAACGAAGAAAATTCAAATTCTAAATTAAAAGTACTTGCTCACGAGCTGCTCGATGTAGTTGGTCCTCGATTAGTGGGTACGCCTCAAATGAAAAATGCGCATGACTGGGCTGTTGCGAAATATAAAAGCTGGGATATACCTGCCGAAAATCAACAATGGGGAACCTGGCGCGGCTGGGAACGCGGAGTAAGTCATATAGATCTTGTGAGCCCGCGCGTGCAAACTTTGGAAGGTCGCCAACTGGCCTGGAGCCCGAGCACGGGTAAAAAAGCAGTTACTGCTGAAGTTGTTCTTTTGCCCGAAGCTACTGATTCCATTGCTTTTAAAAATGCTATTTCTGCAGTGAAAGGAAAATTTGTTCTGGTGTCTATGAAGCAACCTACGGGCAGACCAGATGATAACTGGGAAAAATGGGCAACACCAGAATCGTTTGAAAAAATGAAGAAAAACAGGGATAGCCTTCAGGAAATCTGGGATACTAAGATAAAGAACACCGGTTACACCTCAAGAACATTACCTGTTGCATTAGAAAAAGCAGGAGCGGCGGGAATCGTTTCTTCGTATTGGTCAAGAGGTTTTGGTGTAAATAAAGTGTTTTCGGCTTATACAAAAGAGATTCCCACGATCGATCTGGCTTTAGAAGATTATGGCCTGCTTTATAGAATGGCAGAATATGATGATAAACCAGAAATTAGCGTTGTCGCACAATCTAAAGAGTTGGGTGAAGTGCCAACTTTTAATACCATCGCTCAAATTAAAGGCACAGAAAAACCTGAAGAATATGTCATTCTTTCTGCGCATTTTGATTCATGGGATGGTGCTACCGGTGCGACAGACAATGGTACAGGAACTCTAGTCATGATGGAAGCTATGCGTCTTCTCAAAAAGATATATCCTAACCCAAAGCGCACAATTATGGTCGGTCACTGGGGAAGTGAAGAAGAAGGCCTTAATGGTTCACGCGCTTTTGTAAAAGACCATCCTGAGATCGTAGCAAATGTGCAGGCGGTTTTTAATCAGGATAATGGTACAGGTCGCGTAGCCACAATTTCCGGTAACGGATTTTTAAATGCTTATGATTATTTAGGCAGTTGGTTATATGCCGTTCCAGACGAAATTAGCCGCGAAATTGAAACTAACTTTCCCGGTACACCCGGGCGTGGCGGTTCAGATTATGCATCTTTTGTCGCTGCCGGTGCACCTGCTTTCAATTTGAGTTCGCTAAGCTGGGATTATTGGAATTACACCTGGCATACCAACCGCGATACTTACGACAAGATCGTTTTTGACGACTTACGCCAAAATGTGATTCTTACAGCAGTTCTTGCATACATGGCAAGTGAAGATCCTGATACAACCTCACGTGAACAAGCAGTTTTACCCATGAACCGCAGAACAAACAGCCAGATGACCTGGCCTGAAGCTCGTGATGCTACTCGTAAAGGTGGTCTTGACGAAAATTAAACCCTTCCTCAGATTTCATCAGATTTCTCGATAATATTGATTAAATATCAAACCGAAAAAAGCAGCAAATCAACCGATTTTGCTGCTTTTTTATGCGATTTTTTTAAGCTTTGCTAAATACTTTTCATCCTGCTGAACTTGTTCCAGCATCGCACCAGATTCAAAAAGTAATTAGGATAAGACCTACACTTCGACAGGCTCAGTGTGACAGTTCCAAACCTTTATAAAGTATTGAGATATTTAAAGTTGTTTTATCTCTTCAAGTTCTTCAGGAGAGACTGTGAGCAGTCCCGGTTTTACAAGTCGGGAAATCATGGTGCGCCAATTTTCCTCCCTCTCAAAAATTGATTTAAAAATAGGTTTTGCTTCTTCTACTCTACCGCCGTTTGCAAGAGCAACAGCTTTCCAGAATTTCATCTCCAGATTATCAGGAAACATAGTTTCTGCTGTACCGTATTCTTCAAGAGCTTTATTCATATCGCCGGCTTCTACGGCAAGATCTCCCCTATTCATAAATTCATAAGCTCGTGCCGTTTTTAAAAGTCGGTCAAGTTCTTCTATAGGGTTTGCGTTATCATCTACTCTCAGGTCGATTTTATGCTCTTCCCAGGGGTTTTTTACTTTGTCAGGACCAACCACAATTAGCGCTGCAGATTGTTTACCGCGAATATCCCCACCGGCAGCCTGCGCTGCTTTTAATACTTCAACAACACGTTCTGCTAAAGGCAGATCTGCGTGTTCTTTAAATGCTTTCGCCATAGCGGGAACAACGTCATCATTGAGCATCATGTTTGCTTGTACAGAGAAGTTATTTTCAGTGATCTGATGTGCAGATTCTACACATTTTTCTCCGGTATAAGCAGCTGCACTATTTTTATCAAGAAAGGCCACCTGGCGGTAATCACGACCGTCATCTTTCGCGATAAGTATATTAAGAGCCTCTTTTGCAGAAGTTCCGTTTGCCATTAGTTCAAGACCGTTGGGACCGTAGGCCGGATTTACAAACGACTGCGTAGCAACAACGCCCACACCAGATTTCCCCCAGGAAACCAAAGAACCCACAGAAAACCAGTGACTTTGAACGCCAACCGCCATTTCGCCGGTAACAGAATCTCTGGCTACAACAGAAAAGGTGTGCGCAAAAGCCTCTTTTTCTGCATTTATATTTTGAGCAAAAGCACCGGAAAAACTCATTAAAAGAAGAATTAAATAGCGTAATTTTTGTTTCATAATCTTGTTATTTATTAAATACATTTCAGCTTAAAGCTTAATACGTTCTTTCATTTTCTCCACAATATTAAAAGCGGCAGGGCAAACCGGCATATTCTTTAAGGTGATAGTTGTGATCTGCTGAAATTTCTTTCTGTCTGTATGTGGAAATTCCGCGCAAGCTTTTGGCCGCACATCGTAGATCAAACAATAATTATCTGAAGCCAGAAATGGGCAAGGCAGTTGCTGCAACACATAATCGTTATCTTCATCAATCTTAAGATATGTATCTATAAACTGCGCATCTTTCATTTTAAAATGCTTTGCAATACGCGTGATATCCCGATCTGTGAATAAAGGTCCTGTAGTCTTGCAACAGTTGGAACAATTGAGACAATCTGTTTTAGCAAATTCTTCATCATGCAAATCCTGCATCTGGTAATCAAGATCTTTAGGTGGTTTGCGCTTTAGCTTTTTAAAATAAGCAGCATTCTCCTTGTGTTTGTCTTTAGCAAGGTCTGGGAGTTGCTTTATAAAATCTTCCATGCCGCAAAATTAACCATAAACCGCTTAACGTGTAACCCTAAATGCAATGCCAAAAGCGATTATAGATATCACCATGCCCACCATGAAAAAGACATAGGTGAATCTTAGTATCTTATATTTTCGCGCCAGAACCGTTCCCAGAGCATACAGATCTTTAGTGAGTGAAGAATAGAGATAGGCTTTATCATTCATCACCTCATCCATCGCCCATTCAAAATCGTCAAGCTTCATTTTATGAAATTTACCAAAGAAAACGATATTCACCTTTTTATTGATAACCTCATCTTTAGTAAACGTCCCCGTGGTAATATTAGGTCGCGTGGCAATTATTGACAGGATCATAGAAACTACGCTAAAGGTGATAAAGAGAATCGTAGGATAGATCAAATAATTATTAGAGGGATTATCTAATTTTGGAATTAAATTAGACAGCGCCACAGAAATTATAATCGCATTTACAGAAAGTAAAATATTGGCTTTTCTGTCTGCAATATCGCTTAGCGCTGTATGATTGCGCAACGTGATCCTGAACAACGTATCGATACCTCGTTCTGAACGACCATTTTTATCTGTATCCTTCTTCTTTTTTTTCTTGCTTCCTTTTTCCTTGAGCTTTGAGTAATTTTTGTTGATCTCAATAACATTCAACGCTTTTTGCGCTTGCCATTTTGTAACCGCATAATGCGTATAATACTGCTGTTTTTGAGTCAAAAAAGTGAGGTTTTCCTGCTCCCAGTCTATTTCGCTATAGCTTTCAACGCCCAGCATTTGAGATTCTTCTTTTATGAGATTTGCATAATTAGAATAATTATCAAGACCTAAGTGATAATAATTAGCATCTATTAGTATTTGCTCAAGCAGGTTTTGCGGTTTATGTTCTGGTTTTGTCGCCAGAATACAAGTCTCTATTTTATGAATTTTGCTTTGCGCGAAATTTTTACGCGTTAGAAATTCTGTCGCTATTTTAGCACTTGCAGCTTCGTGATTTTTAGGATCAAGATGAAAACCTATATCATGAAACCATGCGGCAATTTCCAGAATTTCTACTTCTTCTGCGGTAACTTCTTCGGCTAAAGCAATATTTTGAACATGTTCTGCTACTTGTTGCGTATGCGTATAATTGTGGTAAACGTATGTGCCATTATAGTGAGCTGAAAAATAATTAAATACATATTCTTTCACCTCTTCCATCAATGAATTCATAATATTAGTGGGGTTTAGGTTGTAAAAATCGCCTGTAGAGCAGCTAAAATCTGACTTTGAGATATGAAAATCAGGCTCTTTTTAAGGCAGATTAAAATTACGCTTATAGCGGAAACTATTTACTGTTTTACGCATAAAAAGAAACCGGAAATTAAATCGATTTTTGCCTGATATAAGTCGGTTTTTTGAGTCTTGCACCGGTTTTTAAGAGACTTTTTCTTAAAGAAAATCCAATTTTATCACATCGTGTCTCAAGTCTATCTTTTAGTGCTACATTTAATATTGCTTAATAATAATTAAACACAGATAGTTATGCAAAAACCCAATAAACGCCTTGAAGGACAAACATGTATAGTTACCGGCGGAAGCTCTGGAATAGGCGAAGCTGTCTCCCTGGCAATGGGCGAAGATGGCGCAAATGTAGTAGTTAATTATCATTCACATAAAGAGGAAGCAGAGGAGATTGCTCACAAGATTTCTAAGAGCAATTTGGGCGGTGAAGCTATTGCTATAAAATGCGATGTGAGCAAAGAAGACGACGTTCTTAAAATGTTTAAACAGACTGTAGATCACTTTGGTACCGTAGATATCTGTGTTCCTAATGCTGGTTTACAAAAAGATTGTGCCTTACATGAGATGAGCCTTAAAGACTGGCAAACAGTTATAGATATAAATCTTACCGGCCAATTCTTATGCGTGCGGGAAGCTTTACGCGAATTTCTAAAAAGAGGTATGCGCCCAGAAGTTTCTAAATCTTTGGGCAAAATAATTCATATGAGTTCTGTACACCAGATCATACCCTGGGCAGGCCATGCAAACTATGCTGCCTCTAAAGGGGCAATAGTCATGCTTATGGAAACAATTTGCCAAGAATACGCCCCACAAAAAGTACGCTGTAACAGTATTGCGCCGGGAGCGATAAAAACGCCCATTAATCAAAACGCATGGGAAACTGAAGAAGCTCTTGAGAAACTAAATAAGCTTATACCGTACAAACGTATAGGCGTTCCTGGAGATGTAGGCAGTGCTGCCGTCTGGCTTGCTTCAGATGAATCTGAATATATTAACGGTACCACAATTTTTGTAGACGGCGGCATGACATGCTATCCCGGCTTCACCACTAATGGTTAATCTTAAAATCATATATGAGTAACAATACTGAAGAACAAAAAAGACTTGAAGAACATTATAATAAAGAAAATGACTGGCTGCAATGGGGGCCGTATTTAAGTGAAAGACAATGGGGAACGGTAAGAGAAGATTATAGCGCAAATGGCGATGCGTGGAACTATTTTACACACGACCACGCACGCAGCCGCACATACAGATGGGGAGAAGATGGTATCGCAGGAATTTCAGACAGGTATTGTAACATGTGTTTTGCCGTCACATTGTGGAATGGCAAAGATCCTATTTTAAAAGAACGCCTTTTTGGTCTTTCAGGACCGCGTGGTAATCACGGTGAAGATGTAAAAGAGTTGTATTACTATCTGGAAAATACACCCTCTCATTCTTACATGAAACATCTGTACAAGTATCCTCAAAATGAATATCCCTATGATTATCTTGTAGCTGTAAATGGTCAAAGAAATCGCACCGAACAGGAATATGAATTACTTGACACAGGAATTTTAAAAGACAACGCATATTTTGATGTGTATACCGAATATGCTAAAGCCTCTAACGACGATATTCTGGTAAAAATCACGGTGACAAATCGTAATACAGAAGCGGCAGACATTCACGTGTTACCCACTTTATGGATACGCAATTTCTGGAGTTTTAAAAAAGGACGGCAAAAACCGCTTATTAAAAAGGTCGATAAAAATGGCCAATCTTTCGTACAAATAACGCATCCATATCTGGCTGATTACAACCTATACTATGAGGATGCAGATAAATTACTTTTTACTGAGAATGAAAGCAATGACGAGCGTGTTTTTGGGCGCCCTAACGATCATCCTTATAAAAAGGATCTTTTTCATGATGCAGTGATAAATGATGATTTTTCGCTGGCAGCGAAAAAAAATGAAGGGACAAAGTTTGCTCCTCTATACAGCAGAAATATTGCGGGCAATGAGTCTGTTACGATCAGGCTTCGATTATCACAAAATGAGCAAGAGGAACCTTTTTCTGCAGATTTTGAAAATATCTTCAATGCTAGAATTTCAGAATGTGATCAATTTTACAAAGACATCATTAAAGAACGAAATACAGAATCTGCAAATATTCAAAAACAAGCTTTAGCAGGTTTATTGTGGACGAAACAGTATTATAATTATGAAGTAGAACGCTGGCTGCGCGGTGATGATGATACTTCGCCCCCACCGCCAGAGCGTTTTTCAGGACGTAATAATAACTGGAAGACACTGCGTAATCATGATATTCTTTCTATGCCAGACAAGTGGGAATATCCCTGGTATGCCGCGTGGGATTCGGCCTTTCATTGCGTTTCATTAGCGCTGGTCGATCCTGAATTTGCCAAGGAGCAATTGATCCTTTTTACACGAGAATGGTATATGGCGCCTAATGGGCAAATCCCGGCCTATGAATGGTCATTTAGTGATGTGAATCCACCGGTGCAGGCCTGGGCATCGATGCAAGTCTATAAAATTGAAAAAGAAAAAACCGGAAAAGGAGATGTAGCATTCTTAAAAAGAATGTTTAATAAACTCGCTCTTAACTTTACATGGTGGGTAAATCAGGAAGATAAGACACAGAATAATGTTTTTGAGGGCGGATTTTTAGGCCTTGATAATATTGGCGTTTTTGACCGCAGTAACGGCATTCCCGGCGATGCGCACCTTGAGCAGGTAGATGGCACATCCTGGATGGCGCTTTATTGTCTTAATCTGCTGGAGATGAGTCTTGAGATCGCGTTAGAAGATAATACGTACGAAGATATGGCTACTAAATATTTTGGCCATTTTGTCTATATCGCTGAAGCTTTAAATAAAAGAAGCATTGAGAATATTGGCACCTGGGATGATGATGAAGGTTTCTTTTACGACAAATTGGTTTTTCCAGATAAGTCATTTATCCCCATAAAAATTCGGTCTATTGTAGGTCTTTTATCGCTTACAGCTGTACTTCAGGTTAATAAAGAGAAACTTAAGCGTTTACCGGTTTTCACTAAAAGTGTAATTTGGTTTAGAAAATATAGAAAGGAAAACTTAAAATATCTGGTAATTCAGGATTTTGAAGAAGGTAACGACTTGCTGTTAACGCTTGTGCCTAAAGATCGTATGCAAATTTTAATGCGTAGCATTCTTGACGAAAATGAATTTTTAAGTCCGTTTGGCATTCGGTCATTATCAAAAATTCATACTAAGCCGTACAGTATAAAAATTGATGGTGTAGATTATACTATTAGCTATGAGCCTACAGAATCTACCACGCCGCTATTTGGTGGAAACTCTAATTGGCGTGGACCGGTGTGGATGCCTATTAATTATCTCTTTATTCAATCACTTAGGCAGTTTTACACACATTATGGTGACTCAGTTTCTTTTGAATATCCTACAGGAAGCAATAAGAAATTAAATCTAAAAGAGATCAGCGATGAATTAAGCAAAAGACTCATTGCTATTTTCTCACCAGATGAGAAGGGAGAGCGACCTGTTAATCAATTACACGCAGAAGTTTATAAGGACGATCATTTTAAAGACCTTATTCTTTTCTATGAATATTTTAGCGGTGATGATGGTCGCGGTGTAGGTGCTTCACATCAAACCGGTTGGACGGCTCTTGTTGCCAATCTTATCGATGAGACAGACTAAATATTGACCTTACTTTTTAAGATCTGGCTAAAATCTGCTCATTATGGGCAGATTTTAGCCCTTTTTCAGCGATTTTCAGCCTAAAGTATGTGATTTTTTACAGGTATTATTTACAGACGTAAATCAATATTGGTACTATTCTTTTCCTATTCTATTTTGAAAAACTCCGTTAAGGAAAATTTAGCATACATTTCTGATTTTAACACAATTACATAATTAAAATCTCGTTCTAACTCTTTTATGTTCGACCAAAAACACATAACTTTAAATATAAGAAACCTATATCGTTATGAGAGCCAATCTTAAAATACAGAACCTCCAGTCTGACGAATGCCAGCGTGTAATTGAGCGAAACCTAAGCAGGATTCTCGATATGCGTATTGTAAATGTTGATCTAAGAAAAAGAGTAATCTCAATTATCTATGACAGTCCAGAAGTTTTAGATAAGATTGTTAGGGAATTATGGAGCATAGGATTCCCTACCCTGCAAAAAGATTCTCAAATTAGTGGAGCCAAAAGTAACTTTAGCAGTTCAAAGTTGCATCAACCTGTTCTTTAATACAGGTATAGAAAAATTTTAGTAACAACCTTAAGACGACTTGTATTAAGGTTGTTTTTTTTATGTGCTTCTTTACATTTAATTTATCTCCTTCTGTTTTAAAAACTTTCATTTCTTAAGGGATTACTAATCCTCTTTGAGGTGCCAATTCTTTTCGCTTACTTTAAAAATATTATCCACTATCTCTAATTACTTAAAGCATAAAAGAGATACTATAACTAACCAAAGTATGTTGAATTTAAAAGAGCACGAGGAAATTTTTCTTGGGCTTGAAGATGATGATAGAACATTTCCCACAGCAGCATTTGAGCTTCTCAAAAAACTTAATCTGCTCACCGTTACACTTCCTTCCATTTTTGGGGGTAAATCATATGGAGAAAAGAAAAACGCTAAACTTTTAAATATCCTAAAAGAGGTAGGCAAAGCAGATCTTTCTGTAGGTCGTATTTATGAAGGTCACATTAACGCCTTACTGCTCATTGCACAGTACGGCAGTGCTCAGCAAAAACAACGCTATTTTAAAGATGCACACAATGGCAAGCTTTTTAGTGTTTGGAATACACAGCGAAAGTCTGATGGAGTTCATTTAATCCAAACCGATTCTCAAAATAAATTAGAAGGTGCAAAGATCTTTTGTTCCGGCGGACTGCATATTGACAGACCTATCATTACTGCGAAAACAAAGAAAGGCTGGCAAATGGTGGTTATTGAAACTGAAAAACATAAAGAATTAAAGGAAGACTTTTCACTATGGAAACCTCTGGGAATGCGAGCATCAGTAAGTTCAAGAATAGATTTTACAGATGTTCTTCTTGAACCTGTCAATCTCTTAGGGAATATAGACGATTATTCACAGCAACCTTCATTTACCGGTGGCGCCATACGATTTGCGGCAGTACAATTAGGAGGTGCAGAAGCTGTTGCCGAAGCTACTGTGGCGCATTTAAAAAAGCTAAAAAGAACCGAAGATCCTTACCAACAGATGCGCTTAGGCAAGATTGCCATATTACTTGAGCAAGGTCGCCTGTGGATAGAAAAATCGGGGGAAATAGCCGATAAATCGGGAGATTCTTCGGGAGATATTTTAGTAAATTATGCTAATATGATGCGTACTGCCATTCTCGATATTTGTACAGAAGTGATGCAACTAGCAGAGCGATGTGTGGGTTTAAAAGGTTTTATGCATGATCATGCCATAGAAAAATTGCATCGTGATCTCGCTACTTATCTCAAACAGCCGGGACCTGATCTGGCTCTGACAAGTGTGGGTGAATTTGTAACAAAAATAGAATGCATCAACTATGTTAGATAAAATTTTACCTCAGGATCTTTACGACGCTCCATTTTTAAATAGCTCAGGGATTGCAACAGATATAGGACCATCTATTTTTTTTGCTCCCCATCCAGATGATGAATCTTTAGGCTGCGGGGGTATGATTGCTATGTTACGGGCAGCACAAGTGCCGGTCACGGTTGTTTTTATGACGAGCGGTTCGGCATCACATCCCAACTCAAAAGAATATCCTGCCAAAAAACTGGCAAAAACAAGAGAACAAGAAGCACAGGCTGCTTGCGCTGCCTTAGGTGTTGAAGATGAGAAGGTCTTTTTTCTGCACCGGCAGGATTCTCAAATGCCTTTTCTTTTAAACAGTGAATACTCAAAGCTTAAAAGTGACATCGCAGCTATTGTTGAACAAAGTGAAAGAAATACTGTTTTTGTCCCGTGGAGACGTGACCCGCATGGGGATCACATTGCAAGTACAAAAGTTATTTTAGAAACTTTGAAAGAACATAAAATCCCGGTGCAAATAGTAGAATATCCTGTTTGGCTTTGGAAAAACGGAAAACCTCATCACTGGCCAGACGGTGATAATGTCCAGCCATTTCGTCTTAATATTAGCAGTGTAAAAAATAAAAAGGAAAAAGCAATATTCTGTCACCAGACACAAACATCAAAGTTAATCGCAGACGATCCTGAAGGTTTTATTCTTACACCAGATTTGCTCGAGCCATTTCTGGGAGATTATGAGTATTACCTGTTCTCACCGGGCGGGAATGAAAAGACGCTTACTTCAGAATATTTCAACAGATTGTATAATGATAATAACGATCCCTGGAATTTTGAAAATAGCCATTACGAGCATGAAAAGTATGAGCGATCAATTCTAGCTCTGGGCGAAAGGATTTATGAATCAACTTTTGAGATAGGGTGCTCAATTGGTGTTTTAAGTGAAAAATTAGCCCAGCGCACTAAAAAACTCCTTTCTATCGATATAAGTGGAATCCCTATAAATGCAGCAAAAGAAAGATGTGCTAAGTTAGACCACGTTTCATTTGAAGTGATGGATGTTTCAAGAAATTTTCCAAATGAAAACTTTGACCTTATCGTTATGTCTGAAGTTGGTTATTATTTGGAAAAAGAAAATCTCCTGCATGTTTTTAACGAGATAAACACACATTTGCTACCTGGCGGCAACTTTTTAATGGTACACTGGACCTCTTACGTAGGCGATTATCCACTTACAGGTAAACAGGTTCATCTGCTATTTGAGCAGTTTGCTGCCGGTAGTGAAGCCGGTTATTCCCTAAAAACTAAATACGTTCATGAGAACTATGAACTCGTTCTCTATGAGAAAAAAGCTTAAACTTTTTCGTGCTCAACGGTAATAAAATAAGTTTCAAGTTGTGCTATAGCCATAAAAATATCGATGTCGGGATAGGTAACATTCCACTTAGAACTGTTAGGAAGTGCAGATTCTAAAAATCTAACCAAAGATTGATAGCGATCATGTGTTTTATACAATTCTTTCAATTGATCATGAGGCATTTTAAGTTTATCGCAGATCTCTTTTACAAGGTTTAAATTCCCGGTTAAATAAAGCTGCTTTATTAGCTCGTAAGCAGAAAATTTCTGAAACAATTTTTCAAAACTTTCTACATTATAACTGTCTCTGCGCTCATCAAACTCAGCCCACTCCCGCAATTGATTACCAAAACCGCCGGGAACTCTTGGTGTAGTGCGAGTTGACGTAGTAACCACGGTTTGCATGCAGTGTTTCACTTTAAAACCATGCGATAAAACCAATTCATATAAGGCGATATCTTCAAGAAAACCCAACGGTGGTATACCACCTATCTTTTGATACGCATATTTTCTGATAGACAAATTAGGACCAGAATTGTGCGCATGTTTTGGCCAGGGATCGCTAAAATCAGGATAGAGTGTCGACTCTAACTTACACATCAAGTCTAGATAATGTCTGCTGGCATGCAGGTATTTTTTAGCCTTTGTATCAAGATGTGCGTCATCTACCAGAATGCGACCACAAATAAGACCATAATCTGCATCGAGATATTGATAAATTCCACTCAGAAAAAATTTATCTGCGACAGTATCTGCATCGGTAGTGACAATGAATCCATCTTTAGAAACACGGCTACAGGCAATATTCATCAAAATACGTCTGGCAACGCCTACGTTACTAATTATTTTAGAATTAGAAACCAGTACATGAAGCGGAAAATCGGGGTTTTTATGCTTAAAATCGTTGCATTTTCTTAAGGTATCATCGGTGCAATTATTACATAGCACAAGAACCTCAAAAAGATCATAATCAAAACATGCTCCACTTAAATAAAACTGCTTTTTTAAAGACTGAAGCGTACGAACAATAGTCGCCTCTTCATTTTTTGCGGGAACCGTTATTAAAATATCTTTTTTAAAATCTGTCTTTTTTTGAAAATAACCATTCCCAATAATTCGCGACAGCTGGTCAATAACATTTATATCGTCCACCGCTGTCAAAAGATTCGTTTCTTTAACTGTTCTATCATAGCTTGATTTTAGAGCATTTTCATTAGTCATATCTGCATGAATCTAAATTATATTTTAAAATCAATTTATGTAAATGTTTTGGACATATTTAACATGTGCTAATCGCTAAAGAGGGGTTTTAATAAGCTGAATTAAGTAAAATCAGTAAGCTATTAGATTTCGCTTCAAGCGAAAAATATTGTAGCTGTGCTTTATCTATTAAACGAAACCTATTTAAGTTAAATAATGATTAAACAATATAAAAACAAGTTGAATATCTCTTAAAAAAATTAGCTTTGGTCGGTTTTAATCTGCTAAATTCAGATAGAATTAAAATCCTTTATTGACTGAACAATAAAGGTATAAGCCAAAAATAAAATGAAGATCTTTCATTGCCATAATTGTTCAAATCCCGTTTATTTTGAGAATACCCATTGTGAGAAATGCCAAAGTCAATTAGGCTATCTTAGTGAGACAAATGACTTAGTTGTCCTGGAACCCAGTGAAAATGCCTGGCAAACAAAACCCGACAGCGGCAAACTGTATCAGTATTGTGAAAATCATAGTTACAATGCATGTAACTGGCTGGTAGCTTTAGAAGATATGGGTGAGGAGGGACTTTGTGAGGCATGCGACCTCAACAGGACCATACCCTATTTACAAGTTGAGCACCAACTACAGGAATGGCTTAGGCTGGAACGTGCAAAACACAGGTTGATCTACACTTTAAAAAGATTTAATCTGCCTTTGGTTTCTAAGAATGAAGATCCTGAAAATGGGCTGGCTTTTGATTTCCTGTCTGCAGATAATTTAAAAAACCCGAAAAATGGCATCAAAACCGGTCACTTTAAGGGATTAATCACTATAAATATTGCTGAGGCAGATCCTGTGCACCGTGAATATATGCGCACACAGATGGAGGAGCGATACCGCACATTATTGGGTCATTTTCGGCATGAAGTGGGTCATTATTATTGGGAGCGTTTAATTTTAACTGACGAAAAAATACTAGCAGACTTTCGCGCTGTTTTTGGCGATGAGACTCAGGATTACGGTGTAGCACTACAAAATCATTATGAGAACGGTCCACCGGCAGATTGGGCAAAAACCTTCGTTAGTAAATACGCAGCATCTCATGCCTGGGAAGACTGGGCAGAAAGCTGGTCGCACTACTTACACATAATTGATACGCTGGAAACAGCGTATGCTTTTGGATTGCAAATAGACCCCGATAATACGAAAAATTCGCCGCTTTATATGCAGGCTAATTTCGACCCTTTTGAGGAAAAGGATTTTGATAAAATCATTGGCGCCTGTTTGCCGCTTACATTTGCGGTTAACAGTTTAAATCGCAGTATGGGCCAGCCAGATCTGTATCCTTTCATTTTACCGCCCCCGGTGATTGAGAAGTTACGATTTATACATAAACTTCTAAAAGGCCAGTTTAATTGAGACTTTTCAACCTTGATTTGAAATTAATAGGCTCTTACCTTTTTACCTAGTATCAAAACTTTAAATTTACTTGAAAATTCTAAGTCTTTATGGCTAAAAAATTAAATCAACTTGAAGCTACCGCTATTTGCGGAAATGATATTAGTTCTTCTTGTCTTTACGTTTCTGCACTCGCAATTGTCTATGCCGGTCAATATGCTTGGGTGTCACTTCTAATAGTTGCCGCCGTATTGTTTTTGTTTAGACGTATTTATGGTGAGGTAGTTGGCGCACTTCCTCTTAACGGTGGCGCTTATAATGCTTTGCTCAATACTACTCAAAAATCTACTGCTTCTCTTGCCGCTGCCCTAACCGTACTTTCATATATGGCTACCGCGGTAATATCGGCAAGTGAGGCTGTAAAATATGCATATAGCATTTGGGATGTAATCCCTATTGTCCCTACAACCATAGGTCTTTTGCTATTGTTTATGGGACTTGTAATTCTGGGGATAGGTGAATCTTCTAAAGTTGCTATTGCAATATTTCTCTTTCACCTTTTATCTCTAACAATACTTTGTGGTTTCTGTATTTATTACTTTTTCACGCATGATTTTACAACATTAACAGACAATTTTAAACTTCCTGTAAATGGCAATATAGGTATGGCTCTATTCTTTGGCTTCTCTGCCGCCATGTTGGGTATAAGTGGCTTTGAAAGTTCTGCCAATTATGTAGAAGAACAAAAGTTGGGTGTTTTTCCTAAAACCTTACGCAATATGTGGATCGTGGTAAGCATTTTCAATCCGCTTATTGCTTTTCTCGCTTTGGCTCTAATTCCTATGAATGTGGTAGACAGTAATCAGGATGCCTTGTTATCTTTTTTGGGTAGTATTTCTGGCGGTAACTGGCTTTCTTTTTTAGTGGGTCTTGATGCATCTCTCGTTTTAAGTGGTGCTGTGCTTACTTCATTTGTGGGAGTGGGCGGTTTAATGGAACGTATGGCGCTAGATCGCATTTTACCAAGTGTTTTGCTGAAAAAGAATAAAAGAAACAGTTCATATCTTATTTTCATAGTATTCTTTATTCTGTGTACTTCTGTGCTTTTTGTAACCGAAGGTGACCTTGCAAAACTGGCTGGTGTTTACACCATAGCTTTCCTTTCAGTTATGGTACTTTTTGGCATAGGGAATATTCTACTTAAAATAAATCGTAAAAATTTACCTCGACCTGAACGCGCTTCATGGATTGCCTTAATAATTGCTATCGCTGCAGTTTTTGCGGCAATTATTGGCAATGTTGTTCTTAATCCACAGTACGTAACCATATTTCTGGAATATTTAATACCTACAGTAGCTGTAGTATTTTTTATGCTTTACAGGATCGCGATACTTAAATTCTTCCTGTATTTTATAAATTATATTTCGCCAGACGATAGTAATTTCTTCAAAAAGCTGAACCGCAAAACGATGAGCATACTCGCCAGAGTAAGTGGTCAGGAATTTGTTTTTTTCACTAATCATGACAATGTAGAAACCCTGAATAAGGTCATGCTGTACATGATCAAGAATGAACCTACAAGAAGACTAAAAATCGTTGCTGTAGTAGATGAAAAAACTAAAGCTACTGCAAAACTTAAATCTGATATTGAGGTTCTTGATCGTGCTTATCCCAGCATACACATTGACTATATTGAGGAGGAAGGAAAATTTGGACCCGAAAAAATTAGAGAACTTTCAAGACGCTGGAATATCCCTGTGAACTTTATGTTTATAGGCGCACCCGGTGAGCAATTTCCATATAAAGTACAGCAATTAGGCGAAGTACGATTGATCATTTAATTAGTCAAGAACAACTTCGAGAATATTTGCGGAATGCTTTCCTGCCTCATTAGAGATAAAAAGTTTGCCTTCGGGGCTGAAAGTAATTCCTTCCGGCTGGCGAAAATCATCATGATCCAGCTTATAAATGCGCTTAGGATTACCTTCTGTGTCTACAACTAACAGCTTGGGGCGCACACCTTCTAAAAGATAGGTCTCATGAGTGAGCGGGTTAATTGCTATCTCTGAAGGTCTAAATGTTTTGTACATTTTTTTCTCCTCATAATCAGCAAAAATCTTGCTTTTAAGGTCAATTTTTAAAATTGCTGTAGAGTCAATTCTGTTAGTATTTAAATTGAAGCCATATATGGTTTTGTAATTCTCATCTCCGGGATTTTCGTCTTTAGCGGCAAGTAAGAGGCGATTATTCTTCTTGTCAAGAGCCAGGCTTTCTGTGTTGTTTTTATGCGACAGTGGCGTGTCATATTCAGACACGTTTATGTTTTCCTCATTGTAATTTTCAATCTTAAAAATAGTTCCGTCACTTCTTAACGCGTAGATCGTATTGCCTTCTGCAGATAGTCCTTCAAAATCCCCTGCATCGCCAAATGGGATTTTCTTTGTAATCTTTTTATCCTTGAGATTATATATAAAAATAATGCCTTCCTCATCCTGTATGCAGGCAAGATTACCATCATCAAGCCATGTGATTCCTGATACTTCGTTTAACTCTTTTGGTAATTCCCATTTATTCTTGATATCATATTCTTTATCACCTTTATCAGAAGGATTAAATACCGTAAAATAAATACCCCCTAAAACCAGCGTTGCAGCAAATATTCCTATATATAGATATTTTAGTAATGTCATGTTATTTTCTATTTGGTATAAGAAACGTAAAACCTTCTTTTTCTTATTTAAATTATAAGTTAAAAATGTACTTACGGTGTTTCATTAACCGTTCCAAATACAGGAAAATTGTTCATTTAATTTTGCTACAAGGAAAATATCCTATAAAATGGATATTTTCCTGAAATCGTTTTTAATTTTGGCGTAAATTTGAGAACACCTTTTTTGATTTTATGGAAGAGAGATTATATGCTGTTATAGATGTAGAAACCACCGGTAATGGTATCAACGGCAATCGCATTACAGAAATCTGCATTGTGCTGCTAAAAAACGGCGAAATTCTTGAAAAATTCACCTCGCTGGTTAATCCAGAGCGATTTGTACCATCATTTATTACAGGCTTAACCGGCATCACAAATGAAATGGTAGAAGATGCGCCCAAATTTGATGAGATCGCAGATGAAGTTAGGCGCATAACCACCGGTGCCGTATTTGTAGCACACAATGTCAACTTTGATTATAATGTCATACGCAATGAGTTTAAAAATATAGGACAAGACTTTACTCGCAAGAAATTGTGTACTGTAAGATTATCGCGAAAGCTAATTCCCGGTTTATATTCTTATAGTCTTGGTCGCTTATGCGAAACTTTAAAAATCAAATTAAATGACAGACACCGTGCAGAAGGAGACACAGACGCTACTGTTATTTTATTTCAGAAAATACTCAACTTGGAAAATGGTCTTTCTACGATAAACGGTTTTCTAAATGCCAGATCAAAAGAAGCTACGCTACCACCTCATCTCACCGCAGATAATATTAACCAACTCCCAGAAGCGACGGGAATCTATTTATTTCGTGATAAAAAAGGAAAGATAATTTATGCCGGTAAAGCGATCAATATCAAGCAACGGGTAATTAGTCATTTTTATGATAAAAAAAACACCGAATATTTACTTGGTCAGGAAACACATTCTATTGACTACGAAGTTACGGGCAGTGAACTTATAGCCCTGCTCCTTGAAGCAGAAAAAATTGCACAGAATTACCCAAGGTTTAATAAAGCGCAGAAGAAAACGCCACAGCCTTACAGTATTGTTTCTTATGTAAATCAAAAAGGAATAATTCAGCTCGCTCTTACCCGAGGTAAAAATATTTACAATGTGCATGATTATTTTTTCACCCGAGCTAAGGGTATTGAAAAGCTGGAAGAACTATGTCTGGAATATAATTTGTGTCCACGCTTTTGTGGTCTGCAAACCAGTACGGCACATTGCTCACATTATAAAATCACAAGTTGTAAAGGTGTATGCGTGGGTGAAGAAAGCACAACGCTTTATAATTTTAGAGTAAAACAAGCCTGTGATTCACTTTTTAATGCAAAGATGGATTATGTCATAAAGCATAAGGGCAGAACAGAAGATGAGCATGCATTTATCTTAATTAGCGATGGCTGCTATCAGGGGTATGGATACATTAGTCAGGAAGAACAAATAACGTCTGTTGATCATCTTGATAGTTTTCTTGTTAGACAAAAACATACTTATCATACAGATAAAATAATTCGTAGTTACATCAGGCAAAAAAGTGAGCACCCCATCATCAATCTTGAACCTCAGCGGTCTTCTATACTAGAAAAGGTGAGCTTTATGTAGCTCACCTTTGTCTCTAAATCTTTATATTTTAATAAAAATTAATCCTGCATAATAGCTTCCTGCTCTAGTGACTTTTCTACTTTAACAACCACAGATTTGCTTATAGGCGTATTGCTATAATCTGCATTGTGATTGTAAGGAACAAGGACGTTTGTCTCGGGATAATAAGCTGCTATATTTCCCACAGGGATATTATAAGGAATCACAAGAAATTTGAAAGCTTTGCGTTCTTGCCCGTCATAATTACTCATCATATGAATCACATCAAGCTTTTTAAGACCATGTTTCTTCATATCTGCTTCATTCATAAATACTACGCGTCTTTCATTATACACTCCTCTATACCTATCGTTTAAACCATAAATAGTTGTATTAAATTGATCGTGAGAGCGTATTGTCATAAGCAGCAACTCATCTTCTGTCAACTTATGATTGGGTAAGCCATTTACACAAAATTGGGCCCTGCCGTTTGGCATCATGCTAAAATCAAGATTCCTCACATTGTTAGGCAAATAATAACCTACACCTTCAGAATCGAGACTGGTATCTGTAAAACCCGCCGAAACCAGATCGATTTTAGATCGTATAAGGTCATAATCCTGACACAAATTTTTCCAGTCTACAGGATGATTTCCCTTATAATAAGCTTCTGCCATCCCTCCTACTATTTCGGTCTCACTTTTTAGCACGTTAGACGCCGGCTTAAAAATACCTTTAGACCTTCTTATCTGGCCCATGCTATTTTCAATGGTATTATATCTGTTGTTCCCTTTGTTGTCAATATCCTTTTCTGAACGCCCAAGTGTAGGCAGAATTAAAGCCGTTTTTCCTGTTATTAAGTGGCTTCTGTTAAGTTTTGTACTTATTTGAACAGTTAGATCGCAGTTTTGCATAGCTTCTGCCGTGTATTCTGTATCTGAAGCGGCCATAACAAAGTTTCCGCCAAGAGAAACAAATACCTTTACTTTACCATCGTGCATAGCAGGTATAGCTTTCATAACGTCATATCCCTCTTCATCTGAAGGCTCAAAACCAAAAACATCTTTAATTTTTTGATTGACCTCTTCATCTATATAATGCATTATACCCACGCTTCGGTCTCCCTGCACATTGCTATGACCGCGTACAGGACATGTACCTGCACCGGTTTTACCCATACTTCCTTTAAGCATTAATAAATTGACATACTCCTTAATTGTGGCAACACCGTTTTTGTGTTGGGTGAGACCCATTGCCCAGCAAATAATTATTCTGGATTTTTTAGCTAAAAGCCCTACAACCTGATTTATAAGATCTTCACTTACCCCACACATATCAAGAAGCTCACGCTCAGAATAAACGTCAAGATCTGCCAGAACCTTTTCATAACCTTCGGTATATGTCTTTATAAACTCATGGTCAAAAACCGAATGATCTTTTTTGTCTAGCGTAGCCAATTTTTTCATAATTAGCTTTACAAGCGGAATATCCTGATTTATTCTCACTTGCAAATGCACATCTGCCATACGCTCGCCAGAACCTACCCAGCCACTTACTTCCTGCGGATTCTTAAAACGTACCAAACCCGCCTCTTCTAACGGATTTATAGCAACTATCTTACCGCCGTTTTGTTTACACTTCTCCAGAGCAGACATCATTCTGGGATGATTTGTTCCCGGGTTCTGCCCTGCAATTATGATTACTTCTGCATCATCAAAATCTTCCAGCTTAACAGATCCCTTGCCTATTCCTAACATATCTACTAAAGCTTTACCGCTGGATTCATGGCACATATTAGAACAATCTGGCATATTGTTACTGCCCATTGCCCGCACAAAAAGACCATACATAAAAGCCGCCTCGTTACTTGATCTCCCTGAAGTATAAAAAACACCTTCCTGCGGGGAGTTCATTTTGTGTAACTCATCTGCAATAAGTTGATAGGCATCATCCCAGCTTATGGGCTCATAAAAAATACTATCTGGTCGCAGCACCATTGGCTCTGTTAACCTTCCGCTTTTTCCTATTTTATAATCTGACCAACTTGATAATTCTTCTACAGAATATTTAGCAAAAAAATCACGCTCTACGCGGTAATTAGTAGCTTCTTCAGAAAGTGCTTTCCCGCCGTTCTCACAATATTCTGCTATTTTAGAAGGATGTTTAGGATCTGGCCATGCGCAACTCATACAGGCAAAACCCTCTTGTTGATTTAATTTTGCGAGTCCTTTAAATGATTTTAAAACACCCATTTCTTTAAATGTATGTTTTAAAGTAGCCTGTACCGCTGGCACACCGGCAGCATAATCCATAGGTTCCTCTACTCGTATTCCGGAAAAATCCTGAGGAATACGAAAAGAGACATTTCTTTTTATTTTTTCCATTGTAATTTTATTTAGAACCGGGTCTGGCTAATTTTTAGCCTGTAGAAGCGATTTTGATCCGGTTAGGACTGATTTTTAATTTCACCTGAATTTAAAATTTAGTTTTTAATCAGCCGGATGACTTTTACGATTTTGTATATTCTTTAACAGCCTTAAAACTCAATTTTTAGGCCCTTCCTGTTAAATTAAGTTAAACTGAAAAAAAGTGACCGGGCTTTGTTGAATTTTGCCAAAAATTTATAAAATGAACGATATAAAAGCATACGGGGCAACTTCTGCAACTGCAGAGTTAAAGCCTCTTGATATTAAAAGAAGATCACTCACTGCAGACGATGTAGAAATTGACATTACTTACTGCGGTGTTTGCCATAGCGATATTCATATCATTCGCAATGACTGGAAGAATTCTCAATATCCTGTTGTACCGGGTCACGAGATAGTAGGCCGCGTTACTAAAGTTGGCGCCAATGTCTCTAAATTTAAAGAAGGTGATCTTGTGGGTGTAGGTTGCCTTGTAGATTCATGTCAGGAATGTGAATCGTGTAAAGAAGATCTTGAACAGTATTGTGAAAACGGAGCTACATTCACTTACAACGGAGCAGATAAACATTTAGGCGGCCATACCTTTGGCGGGTATTCTGAAAAAGTTGTAGTAGATAAAAATTTCGTTTTAAGTATCCCAGAAAATATTGACGAAAAAGCAGCGGCACCTTTGCTTTGTGCAGGTATAACCACCTGGTCTCCTCTACGTCATTGGGATGTAAAGAAAGGCGATAAAGTAGGCGTCATAGGTCTGGGTGGTCTAGGCCATATGGGTATTAAATTTGCTCACGCTATGGGCGCGCATACCGTAATGATCACCACCTCACCAGAGAAATCTAAAGATGCTGAAGAACTAGGTGCAGACGAAGTCCTAATTTTTAAAGATGCTGATGCAATGGCAAAACATGCCGGTTCTTTTGACTTTCTTCTTAACACAATTCCCGTAGGTCACGAGATGGATCCTTATATCGCTTTACTTAAAAGAGATGCAACAATGGTTTTAGTAGGTGCTATTGAGCCCCTTAAACCATTTCATGGTGGCGCTGTTGTTATGGGCCGTAAAAGAATTGCGGGATCTATGATAGGTGGACTAAAAGAAACTCAGGAAATGCTTGACTTCTGTGGAGAACATAATATAGTTTCTGATATCGAACTTATCAATATGCAGGATATTAATGAAGCGTACGAACGGGTTATTAAAGCAGATGTGAAATACAGATTTGTGATCGACATGAAATCATTGAAAGAGAGCTAGTTAATTTCGTACAAGCAATATTTACCTAAAGGAGCTCATTGAGCTCCTTTTTTTTTATGCTCAACGGCAGCGCAAACGATGTACGTTAAAATATATCAAAAACAAATTCAAACAAACGTTTAATTTAAACAATCGTTTAATTTTGTGTATGATTTAGAAAATGAAATGGATTTAAACGATAAACAAATACAAATTTTAGAGGTTGCCGAGAAGCTTTTTGCAGAAAATGGTTTTGATGGTACATCTGTGCGTCACATTGCAAAAGAAGCCGATGTAAACGTGGCGATGATCTCTTATTATTTTGGCTCTAAAGAGAAATTGCTGGGCACATTGATGATTTATAGAGCATCTCATTTTAGGATACAAGCAGAATCTGTTCTTACCGAAGAGATGAGCTATCTTGATCGTATTGATGCTTTAATAGAATTTGCCATTAAGCGCATTCACAGCAATCGCAGGATGTACAAGATTATTCACTTTGAATATTCTAATGTTTCCAGACAGATAGATTTTGATAATTACCTCGACCAGAAACTAGAGAATTACAAACTCATAGAAAATTTTGTGAAAGATGGGCAACGAGCCGGTGTTTTTAGTAAAACCGTAGATATCCCGCTTATTTTCCCCACAATTCTGGGTACATATTTCAACTTCTACTACAACAAATCCTTTTTTCAAAGAATGCACGGCCTTGATAATATCACCTCTTTTGATGATTTTGTCTACAAAAAACTAACTCCACATATACAAAAAACCATTAAAGCCTTATTAACTTATGAAATATAGATTCCTTCTGTTAGTTCTGCTTGTATTTTTTGGCTTAAGCCAAACATACGCCCAGCAGGTTACAGAATTAACCCTTAAACAAGCGGTAGATCTTGCACTCACAAATAGCGATGATTCTAAAATTGCTGATGCGAAAGTGAATACTGCCATGGGTGAACTTAACGTCACCAAAAACAACCAATATCCTGATTTTGACATATCAGGACAATATTTGTATTTAACTAATGCCGATGTAAATCTGCAAATATCTACAACTGAAAGCGATCCTGATCCTGATGAAGCCAGTGATGCCGGCACACCTAATGTAGACCAATTATTGCTGGGTCAGGCAACCGTTTCTATGCCTTTATTTTCGGGTTTTAAGCTCAAAAACCTACTAAAAGCGGGTGAAAATCAGTATAAAGCGGCAATTTCTTCGGCTAAAAATGACAAAGAACAACTGGCTTTACAAACGATTAGCACCTATATAAATCTTTATAAAGCTAATAAAACTGTAGAACTGGTAACCGAAAATCTCAAAAGCACAGAGCAGCGCGTAAAAGATTTTCAGGCAATGGAAGAGAATGGTCTTCTAGCTCGTAACGATCTTTTAAAAGCTCAACTACAACAATCTAATGTTGCTCTTACTTTACAGGAAGCCATTAAAAATCGCAATATTCTAAACTACAGACTTACCGTATTTCTAAAATTGCCGGCAGGATCGCAAATTAATCCCAGTGATGCGAGTTTTGGCCCTGCGCCAGAAATGTTAGAAAATGAGATCACAAGAAGCGATCTTGATGCCTTACAATATCAGGAAGAGGCTGCTCAAAACCAGATCAAAGTAGCACAGAGTAAATTTTATCCTTCGCTGGCTCTTACCGGGGGGTACATCGCGCTTGATCTGCATAATGCACTCACTGTAAAAAATGCAATGAATGTAGGTGTAGGTCTGTCATACAATCTTGCAGATATATTTAAAGCTAAAAACGATGTAAAAGTTGCCCAAAGTCGGGCAGAAGAATTGAAGTTTAACGTAGATAAAGTTTCAGACCAGATTAAAGTACAAGTCGAGAACAAACGTCAGGACTATCAATTAGAACTGAAGAAATTTGAGGTTTACACCAAATCTGAAGAGCAGGCAGCAGAAAATTACAGGATCGTTAAAGATAAGTACGACAACGGTCTGGTAGACACAAATGACCTGCTTGAAGCAGATGTACAACAACTTCAGGCAAAAATAAACCTAACGTATTCGCAGGCAGATATTACGCAAAAATATTTCGAACTACTTACAGCCAAAGGGCAATTAACCGATCAATTTATACAATAACTACTCATTTTATCAAAAATGGAACAGAAGAAAAAAACAAATAAAAAGTTCATAATCATAATTTCAGCCATTGTATTAATAGGTCTGGTTTATGGTACTTATAAGATCATACATTCTTTGGGACATGAAGAAACAGATGATGCGCAGATAGAAGCAAATATGAATTCTATCATACCACACGTAGGTGGTTATGTTGAGAAAGTATATGTTAACGACAATCAATTTGTAAAGAAGGGAGATACCCTGTTTACAATTGATAAGCGAGATTATCTGGTAAATCTTGAGCAGGCACAAGCAGGACTTGCAGCAGCTCAAAGTCAGTTAGGAGTGGCACAGGCAAGTATTGGTTCTTACCAGGCCAATGCAGCAGCTTCCAGCGCTCAGGTTAAATCTGCAAGCGGCAATATAGAAACAGCGAAGATTAGATTACGCAGAGCAACAGATGATTTTAAAAGGTATGAGAACCTCTATAGCAATCACTCTATCACCACACAGCAATATGAGCAGGCGCTGGCCGCAAAGCAGGAAGCAGAAGCTCAGGTTCAGATTCTTCAAAATCAGCAAAAAGCATCTTCAAGTCAAAGCAGAGCTGCTTTTTCACAAACAGATATTTCTGAAAAACAAGTAACTGTAGCAGAAGCAAATATAAAAAGCGCTCAGGCTAAAGTTGATGCTGCTCAATTAAATATTGATTACACGACAGTAACCGCACCCATAGATGGTCAACTTTCTAGTGTAGACTTACAAGCCGGTCAATATGTTCAACCTGGTCAGGCTCTTTTTTATCTTGTAAATACAGCAGACAAATGGGTGATCGCAAATTTTAAAGAAACCCAGCTTGAGAAAATGAAAGTGGGTCAGGTAGTGAGTGTAGAAGTAGATGCGTACCCGGGTGAAGAATTCTTAGGAAAGATTTCAAACTTCTCTCCTGCTACGGGTGCACGTTTTTCTTTACTGCCTCCAGATAACGCAACAGGAAACTTCGTAAAGACCATTCAGCGACTACCAGTGAAAATTGATTTCACAGAAGAAAATAACACTGATGAATTGAAAAAGTTACGCTCAGGAATGAATGTAACCGTTGATGTACACCTAAAATAATATGCAGGACGAAGAAAACGACTTAGTAGAATACGGGTTTAGACGTGTAATTATTACTGTTACCGCTATACTCTGTGCTTTACTTGAGATCATAGATACGACCATTGTTAACGTTGCTCTAAACGACATGCGTGGTAGTCTGGGAGCAACTCTTAATGATATTGCCTGGGTAATTACAGCATACGCGATTGCTAACGTTATAATCATCCCCATGACAAGTTGGTTATCTAAACAATTTGGGCGTCGTAATTACTTTGCAGCTTCTATTATTATATTCACGGTTTCTTCATTTTTATGCGGAAACGCCACTAATATATGGGAACTCGTCGTATTTAGATTCATACAAGGTATGGGTGGAGGTGCTTTGCTCGTAACCGCACAAACTATTATCACAGAAAGTTATCCGGTTGCAAAACGTGGTATGGCACAGGCTATTTATGGTATGGGGATTATAGTTGGTCCTACTTTGGGACCACCGTTGGGAGGTTATTTAGTAGACAATTTCTCATGGCCCTATATTTTCTATATCAATATACCTTTAGGAATTATCGCTACTATTTTCACGATAATGTTTGTTAAGAGTCCTAAATACGGTGATAAATTAAAAGCAAGTCAGGTAGACTGGTGGGGGATAATTTTGCTTACTGTTTTCATTGGCTCACTTCAATTTGTCCTTGAACATGGCCAGCAGGATGATTGGTTTCAGGATATTACAATTGTCGTGTTAAGTATCGCTTCATTTTTTGGATTGATCTTATTTATCTGGCGTGAACTGGTGTACGAGCATCCCATTGTTAACCTGAGAGTGCTGAGAGATAGCAATCTAAAAGTAGGGACGCTTATGACATTCATTATGGGTTTTGGTATTTATGGTACAACTTTTATAATACCTATTTATACCCAGGCAATTTTAGGATGGACGGCTACAGATGCTGGTTTGCTATTAATACCAAGCTCAATTACAATAGCATTTATGATGCCTATTATTGGGAAAATGCTAGAACGTGGAGTGTCGCAAAAATATATGGTGGCAACAGGTTTCTCACTATTCTTCATCTTTTGCCTATGGATGCATAATATAATGACGCCTGATACGGGAGGTGAACATATGTTCTGGCCTCTTGTGGTACGTGGTTTAGGATTAGGATTGTTATTTGTACCTATTACCACCCTTGCCCTTTCTTCATTAAAAGGGAAAGATATTGGTGAGGGAGCCGCATTTACCGGTATGATGAGACAATTAGGAGGTTCTTTTGGTATTGCTATTATAACAACAATGATTTCACGGTTAAATCAGCAGCATCGTGTTGATCTTATACCTAATTTAAGCGCAGTAAATGCTAATGTTCAACAGCGAATTCAAGGGCTACAGCAGATGTTCATAAGTAAAGGCTTTAGTGCAAACGAGGCGTTAGCACGAGCTTATCAAATTCTTGAGGGTACTATTACAAAACAGACAACAGTACTTTCTTATATGGAGATCTTTCTGTATCTGGGTATCATGTTTTTACTATGTGTGCCCTTTGTACTGCTAATACGTAAAGGTGCAGGTAAAGTTGATACTTCAGCGGTGCATTAAATCAGCTTAAATTTATTTCGCTTAAAGCGAAATATTATCATCTTAATAATCAACAGGCTAAAGACCATTTCGTTTTTAGCCTGTTTTTGTATTTATAATATTTAGTATCTTTTCAAGTAAACCATCTTTTTTGTTTAATTATTTTTTCATCTTATTAAACAAAATAGTAAATTTGAATACTTAATGAGACCAATTAATCTATTACATGAACGCCGTTAAAACCCAATTCAGCATTAAAGATCTGGAAAGTTTGGGTGGCGTAAAAGCACATACCATTCGCATCTGGGAGAAACGCTATAACTTGCTAAACCCAGAACGCACGCCAACTAACATACGTACGTATACTTTAAAAGACCTTCAGAAATTATTGAATGTTACTTTTCTTCTTGAGAATAAGTATAAGATTTCTAAGGTGGCAAAACATTCTTCTAAAGAAATTGCAGAGATCGTTGCAGATCTTGTTTCTAAAAATAATCTCTCAGATAATCACGCGATCAACTCTTTAAAAATTGCGATGATGAATTTTGATCAGCAATTATTTGCAAGAACCTATGAATCGCTTTCTACAGTTTTAAGCTTTCGCGAAATATTTGTGCAAGCTTTTGTACCTTTACTCAATGAGTTGGGTTTACTCTGGCAAACAGATACTATAAATCCTGCTCATGAGCATTTTATTACCAACCTTATCAAACAGAAAATACTGCTAAAAATAGAGCAGTATCAACTGGATCATTCTCCAACCAAAAGCAAAACCTTTGTACTTTTTCTGCCCGAAAATGAATTACATGAACTCGGGCTCATGTATCTTAATTATGAGATAATAACATCTGGATATAAGTGCATTTATTTAGGCCAAAGCATACAGCTGGACAGCTTAAAATATCTGCTCACAAACCAGACAAACCTGCATTTTGTATCCTATTTTACGGTAAAACCTGAAGACCAGACCGTAAAGGATTACGTAAGTGATTTTAACAGGGAATTATCGAGTAGCAAGATTCCATTTTACATCCTGGGCAAACGGGCGCAGCAGGTTGATCAAAGTGAATTGCCCGATAATGTCGAGATCTTTCACACTATAAAAGATTTTGCAAAAGTGCTTTAAGGAAAAGAATTAAATGAATAAAAAGATTTTGGTGTTGGGTTCAGGTTTTTCATCATTGGCAGCAGCTTGCTATCTGGCTCAAATGGGCAACGAGGTTCATATTTATGAAAAGAATAAAACCATAGGTGGTCGTGCGCGACAATTAAAACGAGACGGTTTTACTTTTGATATGGGTCCCACCTGGTACTGGATGCCAGACGTTTTTGAGCGATTTTTTGCCGATTTTCATAAGAAACCAACCGATTTTTACACCCTCGAAAAACTCAATCCTGCATACAGTGTTTACTTTGATACGAATGAATACATCTCAATAGAAGATACTCTTGAAAAGATAAAAGCAGCTTTTGAAAAGGAAGAACCGGGAAGTTCTGTAAAGCTTCAAAAATTTATAGATGAGGCTAAAAACAATTATGACGTTGCAATAAAAGATTTGGTCTACAGACCAGGCGTTTCTCCGCTTGAGTTAGTCACACCGGTTACCATTAAAAAAATTGGTTCCTTTTTTAGCACCATTAGTAAAGAAGTGCGTAAATCATTCAAGAATCCCAGATTAGTTCAAATTCTGGAATTTCCTGTGCTTTTTCTAGGAGCTAAACCCAGCGATACTCCGGCATTTTATAGTTTTATGAATTATGCCGATTTTGGTATAGGTACTTTTCATCCCAAAACAGGAATGTATGCCGTGATAAATGCAATGGAAACTTTAGCTAAAGGTCTTGGCATTACAATACATACCGATAAAGAGGTTACACGCATACGTACTAAACATAACAATGCTGAAGGAATCGAGATTGACGGCAAGGTTGTAGAAGGAGATATAATTTTAAGTGGTGCAGATTATCATCACACCGAAAAGCTTCTTCCACAAAACCTTAGACAATACTCAGAAAAATTTTGGGAAGCCAAAACTTTTGCTCCTTCTGCCCTGCTTTTCTATGTAGGTTTTGATAAGAAACTAAAAAATGTAAATCACCACACTTTGTTTTTTGATGTTGATTTTGAAAAACACGCCCGCGAGATTTACGATGAACCAGAGTGGCCGCAAGAACCGCTTTTCTATGCCAGTTTCCCTTCAAAAACTGATGAAAGTGTAGCTCCGGAAGGACAGGAAGCAGGTATTTTTCTTGTTCCTATCGCAGCGGGACTTCATGATACTAGCGAAATGCGCGAGCAATATTTTGATCTAATTATGGATCGCTTTGAAAAGCTAACCGGACAAACAGCTAAAAAAAATATTATATTTAAAGAATCATTTTGTGTCAATGACTTTGTTGAAGACTACAATTCATACAAAGGTAATGCCTACGGAATGGCTAACACACTCTTGCAAACAGCGTTCTTAAGACCTAAATTAAAAAGTAAGAAAGTAAAGAACTTGTATTTTACAGGTCAACTTACCGTACCCGGGCCCGGCGTACCACCTGCTTTAATTTCAGGGAAGCTAGCCGCAGGATTGATCGCTAAACATCATTAAGGATGAAAGAAATTTTTGATCTTGTTTCTATGAAATGCTCAAGAACTGTTACCAAGTTCTACAGCACTTCGTTTTCTACCGCCACTCAAATGCTGGCTCCCGGCATAAGACAGGATATTCATAACATTTATGGTTTTGTACGTTTTGCAGATGAGATCGTAGATAGTTTTCATGGTTATGAAAAGGAAATTCTTTTCGACCGTTTTGAAAAAGATCTTGAATATGCCCTGATTGATAAAATAAGTTTAAACCCTATCCTTAATTCATTTCAGCACACATATCATAAATATGGTATTGAGCAACATCTTGTTGATTCTTTTATGAAGAGTATGCGTCTTGATCTTACTAAGAGTAAATACCTCACTAAAGATGAGTACAAAGAGTACATCTACGGCTCTGCAGATGTTGTAGGTCTTATGTGTCTCACGGTTTTTGTGAAAGGTGATCGCAAAAAGTATGACGAACTAAAAGAATGCGCGATGAGTTTGGGTTCGGCTTTTCAAAAAGTGAATTTTTTAAGGGATCTTAAGGCAGATTATGAAGAATTAAGCCGTACTTATTTTCCCAACACAAATCTTGATAAACTTGACGAACTAAGCAAACAGCAAATTATCGCAGATATTGAGGCCGATTTTGCTAAAGGTCTGGAAGGTATTTGCAAACTGCCGGTAGAAGCTAAGTTTGGTGTTTATACCGCTTATCGATATTATCGTAAATTGCTGAGCAAATTAAAAAGTACGCCGTCTTTAGAAATTAAAAATACGCGCATACGAGTACCTAATTACGTGAAAGCGTCTCTTCTTGCGCGCAGCTATGTAAAATATAGATTAAACCTTATTTAAAATGCAAATCTTAATCTGGATTTTAGTTTTTGTCACCACATTTTGTATCATGGAGTTTATGGCGTGGTTCACGCACAAGTATGTAATGCATGGCTTTTTATGGTCGTTACACAGCGATCATCATAAAAAAGATCACGGTAGCTGGTGGGAGCGCAATGATTTTTTCTTCATCTTTTATGCACTTATTAGCATAGGCTGTTTTTTATTATGGCAGTATGAAAATGTGTGGATTGGTCTTCCTATAGGTTTAGGAATTTTCGCTTATGGTCTTACATATTTCTTTGTTCACGATATATTCATTCACCAGCGGTTTAAGATGTTTCGCAATGCTAATAATTGGTATGCAAAAGGTCTACGTCGCGCACATAAAATACATCACAAACACATAGGTAAAGAAGATGGTGAATGTTTTGGTATGCTCGTACCACCACTGAAGTTCTTTAAAACCAAATGAGTTTTTTAACTGCCGAATGGCGAAAATTATGTTTTGCCAATTACGCGGTAGATCCTAAAGTACTGCAACCTTATCTTCCGGCACATTGCGAACTAGACTTTTTTGAAGGTAAATGCTATGTGAGTTTTGTAGGTTTTCTATTTGACAACGTAAAGTTGAAAGGAATATCCATTCCTTTTCATACCAGATTTGAAGAAGTAAACCTGCGATTTTACGTGAAATATCGCGATAACGGGGTCTGGAAAAGAGGCACTGTATTTATTTCTGAAATTGTGAACAAACCTGCAATTGCCTTAATTGCCAATACGTTTTACAACGAGAAATATAGTCTTTGCGCTATGGATTATAAACACGCTCTTGGCGAAACTGAAAATACCTTCTCTTATGAGCTGAAAAGCGGGAAAAAGTGGCAGATTTTTAGCGTGACTACGGCTAAAGAACTTAAACCTTTTGCTCCAGGAAGCGCTACCGAATTTATCACAGAACATTATTGGGGCTACAGCCAGAAAAGTAAAATTCAATCAATAGAATATGAAGTGCGCCATCCTAAATGGGAAGCTTACGAAGTAAAAAACTACTCGATTGATATTGATTTTGGCGCAATTTATGGTGCTGCTTTCAGCGATTTTACCCACAAAAAACCCGATTCTGTGATGTGTATGGAAGGTTCTCCTATCTCAATAGAAGGCAAAATTTTGCTTACAAAGTAATTACTGTAAAATCCGGCTTTAAAGGATCAAGATCGTCTATGATTTTATCTACCAGATCTGAACCATATTCCAGATAAAACTCTGAAAAATTACCAACACGTTCCTGCAAATTCTGCTCAGGGAATAACTCATTTTGCAAATCTGTAAGGCGCTTTACATGATCACCCAACTTTCGCTTTTGCGCTTTAAGCAATCTTTTTTCTAAAGCGTCAAGACCTTTTAGTTGTTTTATTTCCTGAGCTTTTACTGCGCCTAAAAAAGTAGAATCTGTTTCTTCAGCGATTTTATACATCGCTTTAAATTGCTTTACCAGATGTTCTTTTTGTGGTGAAAAATCAATGTCTATATTAGAAATTTTCCTGATCTTTCTATTTACCAGATCATTTTGATTTAAGAAAATATCCTTTAAACTCAAGTCGAGTTTTTCAATTTTCTCCTGCTGTTTTTCGGTTATGATCAACGCAGAATTTCGCAAAAGTAAAATAGGAAAAGGCACACCCACAGCTTCAAAATAATCGCGCAACTCAAACCAATATGCTAGTTCGCCACCGCCGCCTATGTAACAAAGATTAGGTAAGATAACTTCCTGATAAAGCGGACGCATAATTACATTAGGACTGAATTTCTCAGGATTGCTATGCAATTCTTCAAGAATCTCTTCCTGCGTGAACTGCATCTCTTTATCGTGTACAAAATAATTACCATCGCGCTCAATAATACGCTCCCTGTAATCTTTGCCTAAATAGAACAAATTAATCTCCCGTGGATTCACCTGCACGTTATAACCGGCAACTTCAAGCGCTTCGGTTTTTGGGTTAACCGCGTTGAAAGAAGTCTGTTGGTTCAATTCCTCTTCAATATAAGGAATAAAGAGGTTTTTCAACTCCCGGCAATTTGCATCAATAATTACTAAACCATAGGCTGTAAACAAATGATTTGCCAGATACAGAGTAGCTTCAGCCAGATTATCGTGCTTTAAATATGCGTTTTCAAAAAGATCACACAATTCTTTAGCAATCTTAGTTGAGCCAATTTCTGCGCAAAATTGCTTGTGTACTGCATCCAGACCTTCGGTAGACAAATTGCCCACCGCACCTTTGTTATTATCCTGAATATCGGGCCTGTTCCACTTTACTTTTTTTCCGTGCAAACGGAAATAATTAATTTCATCAAAATCATGATCTTCTGTCGCCATCCAGTAAACCGGAACAAAATTGTGATTGGGATGTTCCTGTTTTAGCTTTCGCGAAAGCTTGATCGCACTTATTATTTTATAGAGAAAATACAATGGCCCCGTGAACAGGTTAAGTTGGTGGCCTGTTGTTATGGTAAACGTATTGCTTTCTGCCAGCAATGAAATGTTCTCACTGGTAAGGTCTGAAATCTCTAATTTCTCGTATTGCTTTCTTAAAGCTTTAACCAAAATTTCCCGATTTTCGGTCTTAAAAACCGATTTTTCAGCTATTTGAGCCGAAAATCCTTCAAGATCTGGAAACCTGTGATAAAATGATCTTACCTGCTCTTTTTGATCCAGATAGTCACATATAATTTTTGAGAAATAACCCGTTTCAGAATACGGGATATGCTGGGTGGGCATGAATTTTATTTTGACCGGTAAATATAAAAGTACAATGTGTTTTGGGCTGCTAAAGTTACGTTAATTCAGGCATACCGCATAAGTCTATTTTTAGTAGCTTTAAGGCTTCCAAACCCACAGACTCATGATCAAAAAAATTACCCTAACACTTACTCTTCTTTTTACTTTCGTACTAACCGCACAATCTTTAAAATCCCCCGCTGAATTTTTAGGCTATGAAATAGGAACTCAATTCTCGAGACATGCAGATGTTGTGCGCTATTTTGAATACGTAGCTCAAAATTCTGATTGGGTGACTTATCAGGAATACGGCAAAACCAATGAGCGCAGGCCACTCACCTACGCGGTTGTTACAACTCCTGAAAATCTGGCAAATCTTGAAACAATTCGTACAAATCAACTAAAAAACGTAGGAATCGTTTCCGGTGATTCAACTCCAGACAAAGCCATCGTATGGTTAAGCTACAATGTACATGGTAATGAGGCCAGCAGTACAGAAGCCTCAATGGCGACTTTATACGAATTGATAACTACTAAAAAAGACTGGTTAAAAAATACAGTTGTAATTATAGATCCTTGTGTAAATCCTGATGGTCGCGACAGATATGCAAACTGGTACAACCAGGTAAAAGCAACTCCTCATGATAAATCTCAGGATGCCGCAGAACACCATGAGCCATGGCCGGGCGGAAGACCAAACCACTATTTATTTGACCTGAACCGCGATTGGGCCTGGGCCACGCAAATAGAAACGCAGCAAAGACTTAAGGTTTACAATAAATGGATGCCGCATGTTCACGTAGATTTTCATGAGCAAGGCATTAATGAGCCTTATTATTTTGCGCCTGCAGCAGAACCTTTTCATGAAATAATAACCGATTGGCAG
Organism: Leeuwenhoekiella sp. A2; assembly: GCF_047946655.1. Lineage (GTDB taxonomy): Bacteria > Bacteroidota > Bacteroidia > Flavobacteriales > Flavobacteriaceae > Leeuwenhoekiella. The sequence goes on along the minus strand of NZ_CP172311.1, from coordinate 2,731,055 downwards.
AGTGAATTTCAAAACGCAATTGGTAAAAACAATGCAAAATATTTTGATGAAAAAGGATGGTTATTCTTTACCAAAGAGCGTTTTGACCTTTTATATCCTAGTTATGGTGACACCTACCCCATGTATATGGGCGCAATTGGGATGACGTTTGAACAAGCTGGTCACGGTCGTGCAGGCTTAGGAATTAATACAGATGAAGGTTTTGAGTTAACACTTGTAGATCGCGTTGCACATCATAAAACTACCGGACTTTCTACGATAGAAGTAGCGAGCAAAAATATAGACAGATTAAATACTGAGTATAAGAAGTATTTTCAAAATTCTGATTTGAAATATAAAAGTTATGTTTTGAAAGGAAATCCCGATAAACTGGCCGCACTAGCAGAGCTTCTTGATAAACATGAAATCAAGTATGGTTATGCCGATAATGGTAAAGCCTCAGGATTTAGCTACGCGAAAAATGACTCAGGAAGTATGGAATATGAACATGCTATGGTCGTAAGTACAAACCAGCCTAAAGGTAAAATGGTAAAAGTTCTTTTTGAACCAAATGCAAAACTGAACACACCAATCACTTATGATATTACTGCTTGGAGTTTACCGGAAGCTTATGGGCTTGAAACGGTAGCTACAACGTCTTTGGTAACTGCAAATGCAACAAACCAAACTCCGGTTTACAATAATGTGGCTGATTCAAATTCGGCGGGATACATTACTAAATGGGACAGCATGAAAGATGCAGAGTTTCTTGCAGAACTTCTTAATAATGATATTAAAGTTCGCTTTACAGAAAAACCCTTTAAAAATGCTGGTGTAGATTATGGGCGCGGTTCGCTGATTATCACAAAAAGCGATAACAGAAAATTAGAAGGTTTTGATAATACAGTTATACAAATAGCAAACAAACACAACCGAAAACTAGCCACCGCAGCAAGTAGTTTTGCCACTTCAGGACCCGATTTTGGCTCACCAGATATTAAACTAATAAACAAGCAACGTGTCGCTTTATTAAAGGGTGATCAGGTTTCATCGTTGAGTTATGGCGCTACCTGGTTCTTTTTTGAGCAACAATTAAAATACCCTGTAACTTCTATCAACACAGATTATTTTGATCGTATAAACCTAGATGATTATGATGTTATCATCATGCCTAGCGGTTATTACAATGGTTATTTAAATAACAAGCTTTCAGATAAAATTAAGTCGTGGGTGCAGAGTGGCGGTAAATTGATCGCCATAGGTAACGCGGTAAGCGCTTTTGCAGGAAAAGATGGTTTTGGTCTTAGTAAAAATGAAGACGCTTCAGCTAAAAAAGACAAAGACAGTACAAACGTTGAAGAGAAATTAATTCCTTACGCTTCTCGTGAGGAAGAAAGCGTGAAGGATTTTATTACCGGAAGCATCTTTAAAACTAAAGTAGATTCAACAAATCCTATGGCTTTTGGTTATGAGGATACATATTACAGCTTAAAACTAGGTGACGATTCTTTTTCACTAATTGATAATGGTTACAATGTAGCTTACATAGGTGAAACTCCGGAAAATGTATCAGGTTTTGCGGGTGCAGATGCAAAAGCCGGACTAAAAAATTCATTGGTTTTTGGCGAAGCCAGATTAGGGAGCGGAAGCATTATTTATATGGTCGACGATCCACTTTTTAGATCATTTTGGCAAAATGGAAAACTCTTTGTTGTAAATTCAGTATTCTTTGTAAACAACAATAAATTCAGACTTTAAAATAAAACGCCTTAGTGAATATACTTGAAATAAGAATATTAGAGAGCATTGTTGCCCTTGTAATTCTTTTGTTGATCCGTTATATAATCATACGGATTGTGGTGAAGCGATACTTAAAAGCAAATTTTGATATCACACGTAAGCAGCTCACTATTAAATTAACTAACGTGCTGTTTTTTATAATGATAGCATTTTGCGTTGCTGCCATCTGGGGATTAAGCGGCAGAGATGTTTTTACCTATATCACCTCTATGCTTACAATATTAGGTGTCGCTTTTTTTGCGCAGTGGTCTTTGTTGAGCAATATAACTTCCGGGCTGATTTTGTTTTTTAACCACCCTTTGAAAATTGGAGATTACGTTGAGATTATTGATAAGGATTTTCCTATGGAAGGTCGTATTGAAAATATCACCTTGTTTTTTCTGCACTTGCGAAATGCCAACAATCAGGTTTATACACTTTCTAACACAGTAGTTGTTCAGAAAACGATGCGCATTATTGCGCCTGAAGAATTTCTTGAACACGTAGCCGAAATTGAACATCAGGCCGAAGAAAACCGGGAAGATGAAGACTTACCACCTTTGGTTTAAAAATAATTGATTTACACTTATATCTATTCGATCTAGAATGAAGAAAATTGCTATCCTATTCCTTTTCAGTTTTGCTATAATATCGTGCAATACCGAAGAAAAAAAAGACACATCGTTTAAAGTTGATTATGACGAATTTACTTTAGACAATGGTCTAACTGTAATCTTCCATGAAGACAAATCAGATCCTGTAGTAGCGGTGGCTTTAACCGCTCACGTAGGATCTGCGAGAGAAAAAGAAGGAAGAACAGGTTTTGCCCATCTCTTTGAGCACTTGTTATTTCTTGAATCTGAAAATTTAGGAAAAGGTGGTCTTGATAAACTTACCTCACGGGTGGGTGGTTCAGGAGCAAATGGATCTACTAATCGAGATCGCACTAATTATTTTCAAACAGTGCCAAAAGACGCACTGGAGAAAATGATCTGGGCAGAAGCAGATAAACTGGGTTACTTTATCAATACGGTGACTGAACCGGTTTTAGCTAAAGAAAAACAGGTTGTAAAGAACGAAAAACGCCAAAGTGTAGATAATAATCCGTACGGACATCAACGAGAAATTATACATCGTAACCTCTACCCAAGTGATCATCCCTATAACTGGGAAGTAATTGGTTCTTTAGACGATCTACAAAACGCTACGCTTGCTGATGTGAAAGAATTTTACAGAAGATGGTATGTGCCCAATAATGTAACATTAACAATTGCCGGTGATTTTGATAAAGAGCGGGCCAAAGAATGGGTGAAAAAATATTTTGATGAAATTCCAAGAGGTGAAGACATTCCTGAATTAGAAAAGGAAATCCCTACACTTACTGAGACTAAAGAATTTTACTATGAGGACAATTTCGCACGATTACCTCAACTTACGATGACGTGGCCGGGACCTTATGCATATCATCCTGACACTTATCCCCTATCTATTCTTGCGACTTATCTATCTGATGGAAAAGAAGCACCGCTGTACAAGGTTCTGGTAGAGCAAAAGGAATTAACTACAAATCCCTACATGTACTCACAGGATTCTGAGTTGGCAGGAGAAATCACAATACAGGTACGCGGTAATGACGGTGTAGATCTGGATAGCATTGCAAAAGGTATACAAACAGCTTTAACTAATTTCGAAGCTAACGGAATCTCAAAAAAAGATCTTAAGCGCATTCAGGCGTTACAGGAAACGAGATTTTACAACAGCTTAAACAGTGTGTTAGGTAAGGGTTTTCAGCTGGCTCAGTATAATATATTTGCTGGTGACCCGGGATACATCAATAAAGACGTAGACAAAATGCTTGCTGTCACAACAGACGATGTTATGCGAGTTTATGAGAAGTATATAAAGAATAAGAATTTTATTGCGACCAGTTTTGTTCCTAAAGGTGAACCAGAATTAGCGTTAGCTAACTCTACACCAGCTGAAGTTGAAGAAGAAAAAATTGTAGAAGGTGCAGAAGAAACTTTTGACCCCAGTATTACAGCTACCTATGAGCGTACTCCGTCAAGTTTTGATAGAACTGTAGAACCGCCTTATGGTGAAAGTCCGGAAATAAAAGTGCCTGAAGTATGGCGTGATGAGTTAGAGAATGGTTTAGGGATTCTGGGTATTGAGAATGATGAAGTTCCGCTTGTAAATTTCTCACTTACTATTGACGGTGGTCAGCTTTTAGAAAATCAGGATTTACCGGGAGTGGTAAATCTTCTTGCGGAAATGATGACTAAAGGAACCGCTACTAAAACGCCTGTAGAATTAGAACAGGAGATTGAGCTTTTAGGTTCTTATATTTCTATAAATGCCCAACCGGAAAATATTACCATTTCGGGTACTTCGCTTGCCAAGAATTATGATAAGACAATGGCTCTGGTAGAAGAAATGATTCTGGAGCCGCGTTGGGATGAGGAAGAATTTAAACTGGCTAAAAAAGATGCCTCTACTCAAATAGAGCAGCAATTATCTAACCCACGTAGTGTTGCAGACAATGCTTTCGCGAAAGCGATCTACGGAACAGATAATATCCTTTCTCAAAATACATTAGGAACTTCTGAATCGATTGAAAAAATCACCCTGGGAGATCTAAAATCATTCTACAAGTCAAATTTATCGCCTTCTCTGGCCAATTTACATGTTGTAGGAGCAGTTGATAAAGAAACTGTTATGAGTTCGTTAAGCGACTTAGAGCAAAAATGGGAAGCAAAAGATGTTGCAATCCCCATAATTGAAGTGCCGCAGGCACCCGAGAAACCAATCGTATATTTTATTGATGTTCCCGGTGCAAAGCAGTCGCAGTTGCGCATAGGCTACCCTGCACTTGCCGCCAGTGATCCTGACTTTTATAATGCTGATGTGATGAATTATCGTCTAGGTGGCGGTGGTTTTGCCAGCCAACTTACACAGGAATTACGGGAGACCAAGGGCTATACTTATGGAGTAAGATCTCATTTTGAGGGGAGTAAAACTACTGGTCCTTTTGTCATAAGCAGCGGGGTAAGAAGCAATGTAACATCTGAAAGTCTCAAGTTGATCGATTCTATAATCACCAACTACAGCAACAATTTTACCGAAAATGACTTGGAACTTTCTAAAAATTATGAAATAAAAAGTAGCGCTCGTTCTTTTGAAACTGCTAATGCTAAACTTAATTTTCTGGAAAATCTAAGTGCCTATAATTTTAAAGATGATTATATGCTAAGTAGACAAGCTGGTCTTAAAAATATGAATTTAGACGCTATGAAAGCGCTTGCTACTAATTATGTAAATCCTGAACATATGATTTACGTTGTCGCTGGTGATGCAGAAACCCAGCTTCAGAAATTAAAGGAAACGGGAATAGGTGAAGTAAAACTGGTTGATGAAAATTTGAAACCAGTGGAATAGCTTATTCGGTAAAATCAGATACAGGGAAAATAGCCGTGATTACAGATGACTTATTCTCAAGATTTGTTGTCCATGCGAAGTATAAATGATCATTTAGCAATGCCATTTGTGGAAAGCCGCTTGAGCGTTCTGCACTTGACGTTGCTATTTGTATAGGTTGAGATCTTACACCTTCTTTATTAACTTTCATAGCCACGATCACATCTTTACTTGCTACGGTTTCTAACCACGAAACCACTGCTGTATTCTCATCTAACATTTCAACATCTATACGACCTATTGGTTTACCACTATCAAGCCTGATTGCAGGATCAAATGATTCCCCACCATTCCCTGAAAATACTATTTGCACTTTAGGTTTGTCATTAGCAGCACTAAACCATGCTACGGCAACTGTATTCTTATAAGCACTCGCTCGAGGACCATTAACAGGACAGCCGTTAAGTTGCCAGTTATCTTTTGAAATAACCTTTGGCGTAGACCAAATTGTATCTTGTAAACGCACGATACTAATGTCTCTCACTTCTTTTTCATCTTCAGAACGATCACGGTAAACTATTACAGGACCATCATCTGGAACCGCAATTGACGTCTGGCAACAATCACAAACACGATCATCAATAAGATATTCTTCTAATTTATTCCCTTCCGGGTTAATAATAGCTGCTCGAACGGTCATTTGATTGAGTGCTTTGTTCTCATTTACAGTATTTCTGCCATCGAGCCAGGAAGCGATGAAATTTTCGCCATATGGCATTAGCGAAACAAAGCCATGCTCTGCCTGCACATGATCCTCATTTAACAGAATTGAATGCCCCCAGGTACCGTCTGCTGCTTTTACTTTATACTTTATATCGTAAGTGTATTTACCGCTCGCTGATTTCTGTAAAAAATGAGCTATAAAAACCTCCTTATTTGCGGAAAAAATCGGGTAATCTGCCCAATTATTGAACCAGTCTGTGCCGCTTGCAATGGTGTCTGGATTGCTCCAAACGGAATCTCGACTTTGTGAATACAACAGGGTATACAGACTGTCATTTGTCTTTTCTACCCAACTAAGAAAAACAGAATTATCACTAGAAAACAAAGAAGGTTCTGAAGTTATCCCGGTAGCAGGAGAAGTGGTGATTTTTAGCCCTAAATCTTCATTTTTGGTGCTTTTTGAACCGATTTTATTATCGTTCTTACAACAAGTAAACGCTAATAATAGTATAAGTATAAATGGAGGTGATACTAAATTTTTATATTTCATTGATTTCTTTCTGAAGCAGTTGAAGTTCTTGCTTTTGTTTTGAATTGAAAAACTTGATCTCGATCATCTCGCCATTAGCTTTACCTGAATTAACGATAAGGTTATTTCGAGTTACAACAAATGATGTTATTTCCTTAGCATTATATTCAATAGCTTTTCTATCTAAATATTTTATGGTAAGCTTATGATGATCCCACTTAATTTTTATCACATTATTTTTCAGTTGATATATTCCGTAGCACACCCAGCAAAAACCAACAATAAGTTGGAAGACTAATATAATCTTATTTGAGGTTTCAAAGATTAACCTATAAAAATTGATAGCTATAAAGAGCGTACCCAAGATGATCCAAAGTCCAGCTTTTTTTCTATTAATTCTTCCTTCAATTACCTGCATATTAAGTTGACTAAATGATAACTAATATAACAAAAGTATTTTATAGAAATATGACAAAAAGAAAAGGAGGCAAATGCCTCCTTTTTCTATCCTTTAGAAATTTTCAATTAATGTTCAATAACAAGTTTTAGTTGCTGAGTTGACCCATTATCCTGAGTAAGAGATATAATATATATTCCTGATTGGAATTTCTCTACTGGCAAAATATATTGCTGCCCCTCTTTCACCTTAGCGGGATCGAAAGCCTGAATTGTGCTTCCCCTTAGATCCTGTATCGCAATCTGTTTTAAGGAAATTGCACCGTTTGCAATGGTAATACTTACATTATCTGCCGCCGGGTTAGGATACATAACTATGTCTGTATCTTTTAACATCGTAGGATTGTATGAAGCTAATTTCTCTTTGCTTAGAGCTGATTCTTCTACTACAGAGAAAGTAAAGCTATCTGGTGATGCCATTAAACCATTAAGATCAGTTGCCGTAACTTTTATATTATAATTAAGACCTACTGATGAAGGCGATATTCCACTGAAGACGCCTGTGGCATTATCTAAACTCAACCACTCTGGTAAGGGCGAACCATCACTAAGTGTCGCAGTAAAACTTAATTCATTACCGGGATACCCATTATTGAAGAATCCTCTGATATTATAGGCAAAATAAGAATTTGTTGCAACGAGATAAGAGTCTATTTTTGATGCAGATGGTTTGCCTTCTGGTCTTATATTAATGAAGTAAATTGTATTATCCTGCCAGTCACAATTAGCGGCTCCAGATCCACAACCATTCCCAATGTTATCCTGGGCTACAATATATTCATTTGGTATAAGATTTCCATTTTGATCAATTACTTTATAAACCCTGACTCCTAACAGATCCTGTCTAGCGCCGACTAAATTATTACCACCACTGGTTAAGTAGTTGTTAACAGCAATCCTGAAAGGATTCGGAACAGATTTAGAATAGCCATAATTAAGCAGTTCATTGCCGGTATTTCTGGGCAATAAGGATTGATAGTAGTACTCACTATGAACCATAGCTATACTTCCTGTTGATCTATTTGTACTATTTGGCTCAACAAATTTTACCTCATTTGAGCCTCTCCCATGCAATGCTGACATTTGTATTGCCCAGATAGGTTTATTAGGATCAGCTTGCACAAAAGTAGGAGATAATATCAAATCTCCTTCATAACCTGCATCTACGTTCGCAGCTTTAGGATAATTTGAACTTGGCCTATATTTTAAAGAATTAGGCGGATCAATTGTACCCTGATCATTCACTAGACTAAGCATATTTGTTTTAAAACCAAATGCATTTAATACCTCCTGTGCATTGATCTCAATGTTATTTTCCGGTATTGGTGAATAGCCTCCATGCAAAGTTGCAATTCCCTCTGAACCATTATCTGCATTGGATACTATTTGAATGCTTTCTTTAAACATTTTATTAGTAAAATCAGTAGTCTTACCTATAAATGAAATTTCTATATCTCTATAATTACCAGGCGCAATTGTTAATGGAAATGTCACGGCTTCGTCATTTGCAGGAAGTATACTATAGGTAAATGCATTCATATTTGAAATAATCAAATCTGAAATAACCAAATTACCACTGCCATTGTTATGCAAACGCATAACATTTGTATCATTATCCAAAGCTTGCCCTGGGTTTCCTAATCTATGGAATGTGTAATAGTCATCTGCTGGAAATGATCGTTTGAGATATGGGATTTTTGTCATATTCTCAATTTTTAATATTGCATTAGTTACCGGCTCAATTACAAAGCTGAATTTCTCATTTGAAATATTTCCAAAACCATCAGTGGCTATCACCTTAAGTATGTGCTCTCCAGCAGCTGAAACTTTGAATGTGCCATTATATATTATTAGTGCCTGATCATCTAGAACATATTCTATTTTGATATCATCACTACCGCTTCGAACCTCGGCACTAAGAGAGACATTAACATTACCTCTGTATGTGTCTTCATCATAATTAAGACCATCAAAAGATGCAGTGATTAAAGGAGTTAGTAAGCCCCGGTTGAATGGAATTATTTCAATATAATTCATTTTTGTATTGAGTCCTCCCCTTCCTAAAGAAAGACGCAGTATACCATTAGAAACTTCTATCAATTCTGTATTACTATAATGGGTAAGTCCTTCCGGATTATTATCAGCCTGATTGAAATTAATAATATTTATTCCATTTACATCCAAAACATGATTACTATCCATAAAATTAGGATCTCCAACACTAATTTTAACTTCATAAAAACCATTAGGAATTTCAGCAAGCCAGTTCAAGGTTGGATTAGCACTTTGATTTGGATGACCAAGATGTGTGAATGTATTTAATAAGGGGCCAAACTTAACGTTATTTCTATTTCTGGCACTTAGGTTCTCTGCCGGTGTTAATGTTCCTGGCTTAACCCATCCAAAATTTAAATCTCCCACCACACTGCTTTGCAAGCTATAAGCCTCACCTACATCATCAGTATAACCTGGAGGCGATGACAGTAAATCGCTTGATGTTTGAAAGTTAAATAGATATGTAAACACATCTTCTTCTGTCACATCTACTACAACTACGGCAGAAGCACTCTCATAATTGGGGGCACTTGCTATTACCTGACCTCTATAAGTACCTACGGCTAAATTTTCAACGTTAACATCAATCTCTATAGGTGTATCTAATTTAAAAGTATTCGGAAGAATTATCCAATCCTCTGTTGCTGATAAAGTTATCTCTGAGCCTGTTATTTGAGATGTTGATGAAAGTACTAAACTTTCTTTTCTTAATAAATCCTGCTTCGCAGACTTGACATAGCCCACTCCCGGCTTATCGAAGCTAAGAACCAAAGTCCCTTCCTCATATGGTCTTGCATTTTCTACGATAAAAAGAAAATCATTATAATCACCATTTGCATCATCATAAGCAAGTAGATAACTATCTTTTATTAAATTTCCTTTCCTATCCTTTACAGGGTAAACTCTTGTTAAATGATTGTTTTCAACCTCATTTAAGATATCTTCTGTATAGGTTATACCAGCATAAGTTTGAATATAAAATCCAAATACATTTCCAGCTGGATCAAAATTTGTAATTCCAGAGCTTATTTCAGGATAAAGAGTTTGTGAATTAGCATTATCTGAAGCAAGTGATGCAAGAGTAGTTCGCTCTAATGATCCAGAATCATCTGTATACCAACCAAATGGTAAAGCATGTTTATTTGAGTATCTTGCTACAGGTGTTATTTTTACTTCTCCCGGACCAGCTTTAATCCATTTTTCACCTTTTACCTCGTCACCTCTTAGGTTAGGAGTATATGGCATGATTAATTGATCTGTCCAACCTGTAGTTATACCTATCCCCAGCACATTTACAATATCTTGAATAATAGGCTCCGCTCCACCGCCATAACCCTCTTTCTTAAGACCATAAAGCCCGATATTCAGCATTGGGTTTACTTTATCATTACTTAGTATTACCAAATTAGCATCTTGATAGCCCAATGATGTATTTTTTAACTCTGGAGTAAAAACGACAGAAAAGTTTAGACTTTCTCCAGGACTGAGCGAAATAGCTTCTGTTATAGGGGTAATTTCAAACTCAGATGCGAAATTTCCATTTATATAAATTTTGGATATCTTAACAGGCTCATTACCTGAGTTTTGTATTTTTAAAATTTCCTCATCTATTTGTGGACCATCGTCATTTACTGTTGTTTCAAAAATCATCTCTTCCGGCGTAACAACAAGTTTGTCTTTGCCTGAAGCGGGTTCATTAGCCTTGACCAGAGTTAAACGAGGAACTCCGTTCATATCTCGGTCGTATTCTGATATATATAAATTTCCTGTCTTAAGATCCTCAACAATATCCAGTGGATCATCAAAACCACCTAACCCCGGAATATTATTATAAGTTTCAGCAATATCCCCGTTTGAGTCTGGATACATTGCCATAATATCATCTTGACCACTAAATCTACAAACCATTATAAGACCTTGTAACCTTCCTCCAAAGGAATCACTCTTGTATTCAATAACTCCATTTGGGGATTTATTTTTTCCGAAATCATACGCCGGTTCCAAATAATTAGGATCAGGACCTATTAATTCTCCATAATTCGCTACATCAACATATGATGATTCAAATTGACCGGGTAAACCACTATAGGGCCGGCCCCCATGGTTAAGCACAAACTCACCTCTTAATGGGTTAGGATGACCATGATAACTTCCGCCTTGAGTTTTAAATAACCAATCCTTTTGAGTCTCCCCACCATTTAATGCCGGAATATCTGGCATTTCATCCGCAGTCAAACCATCTATCCTATGTGCAAAAGTATAATTCAAGCTACTAGGTGATTTAGGAGAAGTACTATTGTTACCCGCTGTACCATTAGTAGGAGCATATAACCAACCATTAGAATGCCACAGTAAATCATAAGTATTTCTATACCCTGTTGAAAATATAGTTAAAGGAGAATTAGGCGAATAGGGATTATAAGTCCCATCACTCAATTTTATACTACTTGTATTTACACCAGCATTGATAACATCAATATTATCTGTGGTATATGCACTTAAAGGGAGACTTGGTAAAGCATTTAACTTATCGATGTCAATTTTAAGTACAGCAGCAGATAATAGCCTTTCTGGTCGATTACCCCATATAGCATCAGGAGCGCCACCGGCCGTATTACTACCCTGACTAATAAACATATCTCCATTTTCATCAAAAGCGATGGCATTTGTAAAGTGATCACCTACAGATCTTGGAAGATGCTCAACGATATCCTGAACCTGAGAAAGATCAGGCCCTGAAAGCCTCGTGATCTTTCCATCCCATTCCGGACCTCCTGATAATGCTGCCATACTATGCGTAACATATGCTATAAGATTATCTGCAGTAGATGATGGATCGAAAGTAAAGCCTATAATGAGACGGGTATGGTTATTTCTATCAATTCCAGGAATTGTAGGAAAAGAAGAACCTCTTAAGTCTGGAGTTAAAACTTTGAGGTTACTTAAAGTCCCATCATCCTCTATATTCCATCTATAAATTTTACCATCTTCATCACTAAAATTACCTAAAGTGCTAGCATATAATCTTCCATCCGGCCCTATAGCAAGACTTGAAAATCTTTCTCCAGATGTTCCTTCACCCAAATCGGGACCCCCTGAAACCTTAGTAAATTCAATTCCACTTATATCTTTTATATAATTAACGTTCTCATCCTTATCTCCTGTTGTAAAACCTGATTGAAAAGTTGCAAAAGGTAAACGGTCTTCAACGTCACCAATTCTATTAGCCTCTACTCCCGCTATTCTAAAAACATAATTAGTATTTTCTTCAAGGGGTTCAAGAGGTGTTAAAGTAATTGCATCACCACCACCAGTATCATTCGAATTAGAAGGAATTAAAACTTCATTTCCAGGTGTTACTTTATATAATTGAATTCCCTCAAGAGTTCCTGCATCCATTTCATACCCATCTGGAATAATTACCTCAACATTGATTTGAAAATCTCTTATAAGTACATTTCTACTATTATCCTTAGGTGTAACGTTAACAAAATGTGGTTGTGAAGCAATTGATGTGGCCGCAATTTCGATGTAATCCAATTTAGTATTAAATCCACCGAAAGCTTCGATCGTAAGGCGCCCATCAGTTACCAATACTTCCTCAGCAGTTGCTGAGGCAAATCTATTACTTGATGCTAATTCACCACTAGGAACAAATCCGTTAATAATATTAACTCCTTCGGCATTTATGGTATGTGACGGAGTCGTTCCGGTACCATCAATTGAACCATCACCAACTCCTACCGTCACTTTATACCCACCATTAGGTACACTTATTTCCCAAACACCCTCTTTGGCAACCCCACTGGTTCCGTTAACATTATTATACTGAACATGAATAAGCGTATTCTGCAGATCTGTTAACCCGATAAGCCCTCTACTCCTAGTATTTAAAGAGAGATCTATAGGCTCTTTATTTTTGGTGAGCCAACCATATTTATAACCATTTCCCCTTTCATCGAATCCTTTTCCTGAATCACGTAAATATCCTGAAGGTGGTTCATCAGACGCAGTAGAAAAATTAATTTTAATAGGTTCATAAGAAACCACATTGGCCGTGACAAGAATTGACACATTTGCAGTTGTTACATTATCACCATCTCCTACCTCTACTACTAAGACATATTCAGTAGTTTCTGTATTGAGTAATTTAATAGTAGTGATTTTACCAGAGTTTTCATCAATAGCAAACATGCTGTCCTCATTACCAGATACTATCTCAAAACTAAAAGAATTAGATTCAAGATCTCTGGCAGGGACAGTCCCTACTGCTGTACCAACCACAGCCTCTTTCCATACCGTAAATGACTGATCATCTACAACAGGTGGTTGATTTTCATAGGCAGTTACATCCAGATTTACTTCTAATGACGCGGGTTTGAATCCTTTTGCACTTGCAACTATATTAGCAGTACGTTTATCACCTAAAGTAAGGTTTTGTGTATTTACCATAAAGCCATAATTGCCTACAGAATTTGCTTCTGGTAGGGTCAACCAATCATTTGACGTGGTGTTATAATTATCGCCTGAATTAATATTATCTTTTAATACTAAACCCACATCGGTAGCTCCAGATCCGGATAAATTAGAATAAAAGGTACTAGCCGCATCTTCTCCTTGCGATAAATTAGCTTCCGTCACATTAAATTCTAAGTTTCCATTGACTGGTGTATCAGAACTTTCTACAACATCAACATAGTTAATTTTAGAATTAAATCCACCCAATCCATTTATAGTCAATAAATTATCACTGACATTAACTACAATAGTCCCAGATTTGTTTTCATAAGGTTTAGGAGCAAATGCTGGAATTATAGTGTATCCTTCTACTGTTGCACTGTGACGACTGTCTGTATCAATACTTTCATCACCTAGACCTATGGTAACTGCATATGTACCATTAGGAATTTGCAATTCCCAAAACAGTTCTGATCCTCTTGGTTGTGAACTCCATATACGTTGAGAACCATCGGGATTTAAAATATTGTCACCTTGAAAATGTACCAAAGTACCTTCTAACTGTTGTTGCTTTGAAGAGGTAGCATATGAAGAAACTATTCTATTTCTACCAATCCCATTTCCATTACCCGATACATCGCTTGATGCATCGAACGGAAGACCGGTCTGCATGTTTTTCCACCCATAGCTAAATGAAGTTTCATTTATCTTAACACTGGCATTACCATATTGTTTACCATAATCCTTTAAATACCCAGATGGTGGAATCGTGCTTTGATCCTGAAAGTTAATATGTGCCTCAAAACTTGCAACAGAAGGAGTATTCTCAAAAACATTCACTGTCCATTCCTGTTGACTTCCATCTTCCGCCGTGATAATATACTTCACAGGAGCTCTAAAATCTGTACCTACTGGGGGATTTATAATAGCATGGGGCGAAATTTTAAAGGTGGGATTAAGATTATTTAAAGCGGTACCATATGGTACGCCTATTTTCACTTCATGTTTTGTATCATCTATTATGGCATCTTCTGATTGAGAAGGTAAAGAAAACGACAAAAAGCTTTTATCTGAACTTGGAACAACATCGCTTACATTTATTGTTAAGTATCCAGATGAGATGTTTGTAGGATCACTAACTTGAACCTCTAAAACATATTGCTTAGTAGACGAATTAATAAGCTGAGCTGTTGTAAGTTCACCAGAAACAGTATCCAAATTAAATAGCCCTTCTTCATTACCTGATATGATTGAGAAGGATAAGGTGTCTGATTCAGTATCAGTGGCTGCAACAGTTCCAATTAAATGCCCTATATCTTCTCCTGCCCACACTTTAAAACTTTGATCTTCTACCAATGGAGGTGAATTTTCATACTCTACCACAGTCATATTAATATTTACAACTGCAGGACTAAAGCCTTTCGCTGTAGCGATAACCTTATTAGAGCGCGTATCACCTATATTCAAGGAGGTGGTATTCCCTGTAAAATTCAGTATTCCTGGTTTTAAAGTACTTGGTAATTCTAACCACTCATTCTTATTAGTTATATTTTGGTTTCCCGAATTAATATTATCGCTAATTACAAATCCTATATATCCAGTATATCCAGCACCTATTCCACTAAGAGTGGTTGAAAACAAATCAGTTGTATTATTTGATAATTCTATATCCAACAGAGAGGAATCAAATGATAGAGAACCATTAACCGGCGTACCCCCACTGGGAGTAATGTCTATAAAATTTATTTTTGAATTGAACCCCCCTAAACCATTTATTGTAAGTAAGCCATCAGTGACCTCAACAATCATTGTTCCTTGCCGTGTTTCTCCTAAAGAAGGGGCATACGCTGGAATAATTGTATATCCTTCAACAGTTGCACTATGTCTACTATCTACATAACTTATATCTCCAAGTCCAACTCTTACCTCATATGTACCATTTGGAATCTCAATTTCCCAATATAATTCATTCCCCCTAGGTTGCGAACTCCATAATTGACTACTAGCATCGGCATTTAGAGCATTATCACCTTGGAAATGAACTAAAGTTCCATCTAATTTTTGTTGAATCGTAGATGAAGAGTAAGATGATGAAATTCTATTTCTTCCCACTCCATTACCATTTCCAGCAGCATCACTTGAAGCATCAAATGGTTGTTCTGTAATTTTATTTTTCCAACCATACTTATAGCTATAAGAACCAGATGTTAATGATGAAAAACCAAATTGTTTTCCATAATCGGCCAAATAGCCAGGGGGCGATAAAGTCGATTTATCCTGAAAATTAATATGCGCTTCAAAACTATCTGGTTGCAAAATTGAAACGTTTACCAACCAGTCCTGAATGGTTGATTTATCTTCAGCTGTTACAGTATATTTTACTTGATTAGTAAAATTAGACACGTTCACAGGAGTGATCACAGCTCCTTCAGAAACTGATATAGAAGGGTTTAAATTTGAAAGATCTGTGCCATAATCCACTTGAATGTTAATAGTATGATCGGCTGTATCGATAGTAGCCGATTCTGTCTGCTCTGCGAGAACAAAAGTTAAAATATCATTAGCGATGCTAGGGGAATTAGTGTTGACATTAATAATTACATCCCCATACACTGCATTCGCCCCATCACCGGCCTCTACTATAAGAGTATACTGAGACACGATAGAGCCCAAATTATCCGCTATTGCGATCTCGCCGGATAGAGGATTAATCTTAAATTTTGAATCAGAATTACCTGCTACAATAGCATAATTTAAACTTGATTCAGCATCTACCTTTATCTGACCTACTTGAGATCCAACAGCTGCTCCTGACCAAACAGTGAACGTTTGATTCTTTATAGATGGTAAATCAAGAGATACTATGTCAATTGAATTGATTTTAGTATTAAATCCACCTTTTGCATCTAAAGTCAATTTATCATCGGTTACCAGAACTTGAGCAGAACCTGAAGTAAATCTAGAAGAAGACCCACCTCCACCAGTTGGAATAAAAGAGTCAACCGCATTAATATTTTCCACATTTATGTTATGCCTAGGAATAGCAGAAGAACCATCCACATCAGAATCCCCGACTCCAATAGTACTTTTGTAATAACCATTTGGAACAGATATTTCCCAGACACCTTCTGTATTAACACCTCCATTGCCTCCTACATCACCAAACTGCATGTGGAGAAGAGTATTTTTAACAAGGCTTAAAGTTGAATTATTCCTATTTCTAGTATTTAAAGACAGGTCAATGGGAGATTTTGTATTTTCATCAATCCAACCATAATTATAGCTGTTACCTCTATTACCATAAGCAGCACCTTTATCGCCTAAATAACCAGTAGGAACTGAAGAAGATGGGTCCTGAAAATTAATATGTACTTCAAAGGTATTTTCTTCGAGAGTTTTAACTGTAACTTGCCATGCCTGACTTGAACCACCGTTGTTTACTATATAAGTGACAACATCTGCAAAATTTCTGGACACACCAGACGCAGGCATAATAGTTGCGCTTGGAGACACTGTAATTTCAGGTTTTACAGATGATATTTTAGTACCATAAGGTACTTCAACTTCCACTGTATGATTTACATCATCAATAACAACAGGAGAGCTGTTAAGCGATTCAAATTTAAAATCAACTATAGAAACCGCTACAGATACATTACTTCTTGTCGATTTTGACTCGTCTTTAAACTCATCATGACCTATATATGTATGTACATTAGAATTTTTAGGTTGAGTTTTAATCTTAGGATCTGAAGAGAATGACCATGCAACCTGACCTGTCAATAAGAGACAGAACAATGCAAATAGAACTGATTTCGACTTAAAAATAATAGTGAGTAATTTCATTTTCATTTCACAAAAGCAATAAATTAAATATCCAATAATAGAGAATCATGCCAAACCTGTCCAGATGGTTAGTCTGAAATTGAGCAAAGCACTAAAGGGGAAGTTGGGTAGCTAATTTTTCAATCACAAAGGAATAGCGCCTTTTTTGATGCAATATAGACAAACATAGAAAGCAGGAAGAGTACCGCTATGACAATTAGATAAAACCTTGATTTTCTTCGACTAAACGTAGCTAAGTAAAAAAATACAATCAAGGTATTCTTTCATTTTTTTTTAACATTCAGGCTCAAAAATATTGATGCTTCCATTATTAACTCCATCAATAATATTACTTACTTCTATCCTCAATCCCTCTTTCATGGAATCACCATCCTAACAAAATTAAAAAAGCCTGTATAATAAATACAGGCTTTTTCTTCACAAGTTTGGATAAGAGGGATTCAAAAAATTAATGTTTAACTATAAGTTTTAGTTTATCTACAGTACCATTATCCTGGATAACATTTACCAGATAAATCCCGGCTTCAAGATTATAAATAGGCACTTCATAAGAATTATCGTTTTTGATCGTAGTAGCCTTATATTCTGCCACCACACTTCCTTTAAGATCATGAATCACAATTTCATCAACAACCATCAGAGGATTTGTAATATTGATTTCTACCTTATCTGTTGCAGGGTTAGGGTGCATGATAATTTTATAATCGTGTACCGAATCAATTCCCAGTGTTGCTTTAGACACATTTGTATTTGATACATCGTCTGAACCTCTTCTTCCTAATACACTTACGTTACTGTAAGTTGCTGTAGTAAGATTGCCATCGCTATGAGAAGTAGTTGCCAATCCCACATAAATAGTATTATTCATATAAATGGTCTGAGATGCAATTTGTCTCCAATTCCCATTAGTTTGAGAAACATAAGCGGTAAACCTATTTCCAGAGCGAACTAATCTCATGTATCCTTTGCCCGATGATGCCGTCACAGGGGTGGTAGAATTACCTCCCATATCTGCCCCATCACTCCTGCGATGCTGAAATACAAAACCCGGCATACCTATTTTATCTGGATTAGGAGAAAGCATTATCTGAGCAGAAGAAGCATTTGCATTAAGATTATTCCGCATCATTACACTTGCTTTTGCCCATTCATTCGTATTCTCAAGACTTTCAACTCTTGCAATAATCTCCCCATCACCTTGTAACTGTTGATATACAAAATGGAATTCATCTGCTCTATACCATATATCAGCACCAGAAGCTTTTACATCAAAAACGCCATTTGTATAACAGGCCTCTCCAGCTGCTCCCACAGCACCAATATCAGCGTTATTCCAAACTGCTGGTAAAGGTCCACAATCCTCACCTAAAATCTCAATGGCCGAAATCTTAGGTTGATCAACACCACCTACAGAAGACTCTGCAGAGAAGCTAATATTAAGGGTTCCATCATTTACTACAACATCAAATGTTTTAACAGTGGGGTTTCCTGCACCTACATCTGCAATTATATCATAGTTATTAAGAACTCTGCTGCCTTCTATTCCTACATCAAAAATGCGATTTCCTCTTCCACCATTAGTACCTCCGTTTACACCCCAATATATTTCGGCGAAATGTAAGGCAATACTATATTTTCCATTGGGAACTGGAATATTATAACTAAAAGATGCAGGAGCCCCTTTGGTACGCTCTGTTTGATATAGGGATGGTACAGATGCAGAACTGTTATTGTATGAATTACCAGCACTATAATACTGATCTGCTTCAAAAGTTTTATTGTTATAAGTGGTCTGGCCCCCCCCTGCATTGATACGCAATGCAAATCCTGAACTTTGAGGTAAATCACTCACCGTTATAGTTACCATTGCAGTATCGCTGGCACCACTCGTATTTGAAACTGTATACGTAAAACTATCCTGACCTATAAAGTTGTTTACCGGTGTGTAAATCACTCTATTTCCAGATTGTAAAACTGTTGTACCGTGAGAAGCATTTGATACCGAAGCTATACTAAGTGTTTGATTATCAGACTCTATATCATTACTTAATAAAGAAGATAATGTAATAGACGAATTGACAGTTGTATTTGCTGTATCATCTACAGCAGTGAGCCCTTCTCCCAGTATAAGATTAAAATTAGAAGTAACGACCAAACCATTTAGATCTGTTGCTGAAACCTGAATTGAATATATATTATCTGAATCAGAAGATGATATACCACTTATTACACCTGTACTCTCATTAATAGAAGCCCAAGACGGCATGTCAGCTGAAAATTTAAACTTATTACCAGCATAACCAACATTGAAATAGCTTGAAATGTCATAGGAGAAATTAGAACTTTTAGCCGCTGTATAGTCATCTATTTTTTGAGCAGATGGCTGTGCCTGTGGTCTAATGTTAACGAAATAAAAGACATCATCCTGAAAATCACAGTTTCCCCCATAATTTGTGCTGCACCCAGATCCTATAAAATCCTCTATGGCTATATACTCATTGGGAACTACGTTACCATCTCTGTCTTTAACCTTATAAAAACGAACGCCCAAATTGCCATTGTTGCCACTGCTTATATAATTCGCTACCTGGATCCTGAATGGAACTGTAATAGACTCAGCACGACCGTAATTAATATTAACACCATCCTGCCCAACAGGGAAAAATGTTTGATAGTACTCAGGCAAATGTGAAAAGTTTATATCCGCAACAGTATTGTTATTGTTTACACTAACAAATCTTGCACCGTAAGACGTATAGCCATGGAAAGCAGCAAGTTGAAATCCTATAACAGGCTTAGAAGGATCTGCCTGAACAAAATTAGGTGAAATAATCAAGTCACCTTCGAAGCCGGCATTAACATTTTCTGCTTTGGGATAATCTGAACTAGGTATATTTGGATTAGAATTAGGAGGATTAACATTGCCAGCATTATTTACGTAGCTCAGCATACTTGTTTCAAAACCAAAGGCATCTAGTACCCATTGGCTTCGTATTTCAAAAACATCTTCCGGAATTGGAGAGTAGGCCCCATGTAATATGATCTCTTTGTTAGATTCTTCATCAGAATTTGAGACTATATTCATGGTTTCTCTATAAATAGCATTAGCATCTGGCCCTTCGCTACCAATAAAGAGAATATTTATATCCTTAAAATCACCTGCTGCAATAGTTAATGGGAGACTCACCTGCCCATCATCTCCAGCTAATATATCATATGTGAATTTTGATACATCAGAAATATTTAAAGCTGAAACAACAAGATTTTGAGATCCGTTATTATGTAATCTCATAATATTTGTCTCTCTTCTTTTGGCACGACCCGGGTTATCAATTCTATGAAATGTATAGTAATCATCTGCAGGGAACCCACGATCTGTTGTGGGAATCTTGGTCATGTTTTCCACATAAAGAATTGCATTAGAAACCTCCTCAATTGTAAATGCATATTCTTTAATTGACGTATTTCCATTATTATCTATTGCGGTGACAACTAATGTATGAGACCCTGCATCTGTTACAGATAGAGCATTAGAGTAGGTTTGTGAAGACCCTCCATCTAAAACATAGTTAACGCTAGCGAGACCACTTCCACTTTCATCAGTGACATTAAGTACAATTTGCACATCACCTTTGTAAATACCTGGTACAAATTCCTCATTATTAAATTGCGCAGCAACAGTAGGTGGTATAGATTCTGTTCCTACAGGAACAATTACTATATAATTAATCTTAGTATTATCACCAGCCGCTCCAAGATTCAACCTTAATAATCCATCTGAAACCTCAACTACTTCAGTATTTTCAAAATGGGTAAGATTATTGGGATTATTATTTTGCTGATCAAAATTGATAACATTGACCCCGTTAACATCAAGAACGTGATTGCTATCCTTATAGTTAGGATCTCCTACACTTATTGTGACATTGTAGAAGCCATTAGGAATATTTAGTAACCAATCTGTAGGAGGATACGCAACAGTATTCCTATGCCCTAAGTGAATAAAAGTATTTTTGAGCGCATTAAAATTGCTATTGTTGCGATTTCTTCCGCTGGTATTAGCTGTAG
The DNA here is from genome assembly GCF_047946655.1 of Leeuwenhoekiella sp. A2. Taxonomy (GTDB): domain Bacteria; phylum Bacteroidota; class Bacteroidia; order Flavobacteriales; family Flavobacteriaceae; genus Leeuwenhoekiella. The sequence goes on along the minus strand of NZ_CP172311.1, from coordinate 2,709,748 downwards.
GCACTGTAGACCCTTCCTGCACCCAACCATAGCTAAGATCTCCATCTGGAGTAGTGTGACTGGCGTATGCATCACCAACTTCATCTATGTATCCATAAGGTGATTCTGCCAGATCTGATGCGGTTTGAAAATTAAATCGATATGCATTTTCAGTAACCGCCGTAGCTGAAGCTCTTAATAATGTAAGTCGAGCCACCCCACTGTTGTCTCTGTCATATTCTGAAATGTATAGGTTACCCGACTTAACATCTTCTACAACTTCTAAAGGGTCATCAAAACCCCTTAGGCCAGGTATATTATTATAAACCTCTGCTATATCACCATTAGATTTAGGATCCATAACTAGAAGATCATCCTGCCCACTGAATCTACAAACCATTAATAAACCCTGTAATTTACCCCCAAAAGCGTGGCTTTTGTATTCAATAACGCCGTTGGGTGATTTATTAAGACCAAAGTCATACGCAGGTCTTCTATAGTTAATATCTGGTCCTAATGTTTCAGGGTATTTTGCTACATCTATGTAATTAGGTTCTACTTGTCCAGGCACTCCACTGTATGGCATACCTCCATGATTTAATACAAACTCACCTCTGTATGGGTTAGGATGACCATGATAACTTCCACCTTGAGTTTTAAATAACCAATCCTTTTGAGCCTCGCCTCCTCTCAATGCCTGTACATCTGGTATGGTAGTAACTCCATCTATTCTACGAGCCAAAACATAATCTGATGATCCCGGTGCATTGGGAGACGTCTCATTGTTACCAGCTGTCCCATTTGTTGGCATATATAACCAGCCATTTGAATGCCATACAAGGTCATAAGCGTTTCTAACTCCTGTCGCAAAAATTGTAAGTGGAGAATCTGCCGAGTATGGATTATATCTTCCGTCGCTCATCGTTAAACCATTTGATGGCGCAGTGTTTATTACATTTATATTACTTGTGGTATAAACACTTAGAGGTAATGATGACGGTAATTTATCAAGATCTAATTTTAAAACAGCTGCAGAAAGCAAACTTTCAGGTCTGTTGCCCCATACTGCATCAGGAGCACCTCCGGCTGAAAGGCTTCCCTGCACGAAATATATATCACCATCTTTAAAGGTGATGCTATTTGTCATGTGGTCACTTATTGATCGTGGTAAATGTTCTAGAATATCCTGTGTTTCTAAAAGATCTGGACCATGAAGTCTGGTTAACTTACCATCCCATTCAGGACCTGCAGTTAAGACTGCGCTACTGTGCGTAACGTAAGCAGTTAAGTCATCTGCAGTTGAATTAGGATCAAAAACCAACCCAATTATCAATCTGTTATTATTATCTCGAGGTCCACTAACTGGATGATCTGCTCCGGTAAGCTGCGGACTTAATATCTGCAAATTTTCTAGAGTTCCATCATCCGCAATATCCCATCTGTATATTTGACCGTCAGACTGAAAATCTCCTAATGTACTGCCATATAGTTTACCATCAGGACCTATAACAAGACTTGAAAAACGCATCCCTAAGGTACCTTCACCTAAAGCATCGCCTCCGGGAATTTTAGTAAACTCTACTCCACTTAAGTCACGTATGGGGATAACTTCATCATCACTTGCTCCTGTGGTAAAATTAGATTCAAATGTAGCAAACACGATTTTATCTGTAAGATCACCTATTTTGTTAGCCTCTACATTTTCTATTCGGAAAACATAATCTGTAAAAGGTTCTAAAAAGGACAGAGGTGTTAACGTAATGGCATCTTTACCTCCTGTATCATTAGAGTTAGAAGGAACAAGCGTCTCAACACCATCTACAATTTTATACAAATTTACATTCCCCATTAATGAAGAAGATAAAAGTTCGTAGCCTTCCGGAGTAATTACGTCAACATTTATTTGAAAATCTGAGATGAATACTTCTGAAGTATTGTCTGCTGGCGTAACATTTACAAAATATGCCTGTGAATCAATAGAAATAGGTGTTATCTCTATGTAATTGATTTTCGTATTAAAGCCACCAAAAGCATCTATGGTGAGTCTTGCATCTGTTATAGAAACCTGAGCTGTGCCAGAAGATAATCTGGTAAGTGAGCCAGCAGCCCCTGAAGGTACAAAGTCACTAATTATATTAACACCTTCTGCATTAATACTGTGATGCGGTATAGAACTAGCTCCGTCAATACTAGGATCACCCACACCCACTGTTACCTGGTAGACCCCATTTGGTAAACCTATTTCCCATATACCCTCAATAGGCTCTCCACTGGCACCGCCAGTATCGCCATATTGCATATGTAGTAATGTATTCTGAAGAATGGATAATTGACTAAAATTGCGATTCCTAACATTTCTTGAAAGATCTACAGGACGGGAATTGGTTGTAAGCCAACCATAAGAATAGTTGTTCCCCCTGTCACCAAAACCTTTACCAGAGTCTGTTAGAAAATCATCTGAAGGAACATCATCTGCAAACGAAAAATTAATTTTAACCGTATTGAATTCCTGAAGATCTGCTGCTACAGAAATGCTTATTGCAGCTTGAGCAGTAAACTCTCCGTCACTAACTCCCACAGTTAAAACATATTCATCTTCATCTAAAGCATTGCCTGTTGTTTGCAGCGCGCCGGAAAACTCGTCTATTGTAAAAACATCAGAATCATTACCTCCTATAATTGAGAAATGCAACACATCATTATCAACATCATCTGCCATGACCATACCAAGAGCTGTATTCTCTGCTGCTTGCTTATAAACAGTAAAAGACTGGTCTTTTACTGTTGGAGCTTGATTTCCCGGATTTTGAACATACATATCTACATCCAAAACAGCAGGCTTATATCCCTTTGCGGTTGCTACTACCGCATTGTTACGTGAATCACCAGGTAAAAACGCATCATTATTTGTGGCACTGTAAGCTGTCACCTCAAATGCTAAATTTCCAGTTTGGTAAGACGCAGGTAATGCTAACCAATCATTTTTATCTGTAATATTCTTATTACCAGAATTAAGATTATCACTTATTGTCATGCCTATTGCAGTAGCACCATCTCCACCCAATGTGGCATTAAAATTACTTGAAGTACCATCAAGTAATAATACGCTTTGTATATTGGGATCAAATGAAAGCACTCCGCTTACAGGTGTTGCATTGCTTTCAATTACATCTACATAATTTATTTTTGAATTAAAACCTCCCAGACCATTTATAGTAAGTAGTCCGTCTGTTACTTCTACAACAATAGAAGCACTGCGATTTTCTTTTTGAGCAGGCATAAAAGCAGGTATAACAGTGTAACCTTCTACTGTTGCACTATGCCTGCTATCTATATCGTTGCTTTCATCACCTAAACCTACTGTTACCTGATAAACACCATTAGGTATTTCAAGCTCCCAATACAATTCATTACCCCGGGGCTGTGTTATCCAGGTTTGACTTGCGCCATTAGGACTTAAAATATTATCTCCCTGAAAATGAACGAGTGTACCTTCTAACTGCTCTTGAATTGTTGCACCTGTGTAAGATGAACCTAGACGGTTTCTACCTACACCATTACTATTATTTTCAGCCTCATTAGAAGCATCAAAAGGAACTTTAGTTTCTGAATTTTTCCATCCGTATTGAAAAGATTCCCCGTCAATTTCTACTGAATTATTTCCAAATTCTTTTCCATAATCCTTTAAATATCCTGAAGGAGGTATCGTAGCATTATCCTGAAAGTTGATGTGAGCTTCAAAATTATCTACAATAGGAGGCGCTTCACCAGATATTGTTAGTGAAACTGTTATACTGGCAGGTTCATATCCTAGACCTGAAGCATCAGTCGCAATAATTACAGTGCTGTATGTACCTGCAGACAGACCTGCCTGAATACCAAATTCAAGTTGACCAAGTGTATATGTATTTTCAGAATTTGCTACTGGCATAATTAACCAGTCGCTGGAATCAGGATCATCAGACAATGCAAATTCTGGAGAACCTGTATTGGCTGAAACATTAACTGATTGAGAGGCAATTGAACTTCCATAATCTCCCTCAAAATCAAGAGCATTCTTATTAAAAGATAGCCTAAGGTCTTCAGGTATATCTGCACTCAAATTTACAGTCCACCTCTGGACATTTCCATTTTCAGCAGTTACGGTATATTCTACAGGGGAAGTAAAATTACGAGGTAAACCAGATTCCGGACTTATAGTTGCACCCTGAGAGACTAAAACTGTAGGAGCAAGACTTGAAAGATCTGTTCCTACCTCAACTTCTGCCTCAACAGTATGCGCGCTAGCATTTATCACTGCGGCACCCAGCTGTGTGGGAACTTCAAAATAAGTTATATTATTAGCTGAATTAAGAGTTTGCTCCTGTGTTACATTAAATGAATCATATGATACATCTAAGTATCCATTTCTGGCTCCATTTGTTGAAGTTGCAATACCGGCAAAACTAACATTAGGTGTACCACCATTAGAATCATGATCTACTCCTGCAAGAAAATTAGAAGGTACGTTTAAAAATTCTTCATCATCCTCCTGTACAAGAATTTCGTTTCCGTTATCTATAGTATAAAATGCTCTTGCTTCTTTAGTAGCAGGATCTATTTCTAATCGAAAACTTAGCGCATGATTACCATAAGTACTCCAGCTAAAATCATCTGTATTTATGTCAAATACTTTAATTGAGCCATCATTTTCACGATGCTCTATTGTAAATCGTATACGTTGCTTTCTTGAAGAAAACCAGGATGAAGGTCTTTTTTGCACCACAACTTTGGCAATATTATCCTCATCAATGCCGTACCAAATCCCGGCTTCCTGACCATAATCTCCGTATGATCTGTCAAATCTGGGTTGAGCTATTTTTGCAGCTATATTAATTAGCCCGGATGCAGTTTGTAGACCTACTCCTAGAGCATTCATTTGTGAATTAGCAGACCCATTAAATGAGCCTCGGGTAGCTCTAACTGTCAAATATCCATTTGACATGTTCAACTTGTTGGGATTCCATCCCGTTACTGTAGAATTAGCCCCATATGCATCTTCATATAATCTGGAAGATGGAGCAGAGACCATTGTAAAACCACTGGCACTCCCGCTTCCGCTAAAATTTAATGAAAGAGGTAAGGTAACAGGAATTTCACTACAGTCATACGGACTAATATTACCACACGACTGCTGAAAAGGAATCGCTTCTGCAACAGAAAAATCGCCTAAAAAAGCAGAATTATCGGTCTTTTCGGCTGAAAAAACAGGAATTAGAAATAAAAAACAAAAAATTGTAAATACAAAATCCTTTCGGTAAACGAAGTAATAATGTTTCATCATAAACAGCAATTAAGTTTTAAAAACAATTGCCATTTCACAAAAAGCTGACTTGGTAGATTTGGGACTACGCTTTAAAAAATCACCCTTTAAGTAATTTTTCAGGGGCTAAAGTAACTAATGATTAGTTACCTGATTAAGAATTATTTAAGAATTAGATGAAATGGGAACTTTCATCGGTTAAAGCAATTAATCTTAAATCTCTGGAAAATAATTCCAAAAAATAAGCTTGAAAAAATTATAATATATTGAATATTAGATTTTTAAGAATAATAAATTAAAATTAAGAAGAATAATTTATACCACTTCTGCATACAGGTCAAAGTCCTCTGCTTCAGTAATTTTAACTTGTGCAAATTCACCGGTTTTTAAATAGACCTTTTTAGCATCTATTAACACCTCATTATCAACATCTGGTGAATCAAATTCAGTACGACCAATGTAATACTCACCTTCTTTTCTGTCAATGACTACTTTAAACTCTAAACCTATTTTTTGCTGATTAAGCTCCCAGCTTATTTGTGATTGTATAGACATAATCTCATTAGCACGTTCCATTTTGATTTCTTCTGGCACGTCATCTTCAAGATTATAAGCGTGTGTATTTTCTTCGTGAGAATAAGTAAAGCAACCTAAACGTTCAAAACGCATCTCTTTAACCCAATCGCGCAGCAACTCAAAATCCTCCTGAGTTTCGCCGGGATAGCCAACAATTAAAGTAGTACGTATCGTCATTTGCGGCACCTTCTCTCTAAACACTTTTAGCAGCGCATTTGTTTTTTCATAAGTAGTACCACGACGCATTGATTTTAAAAGCTTTGTAGAAATATGCTGCAGCGGAATGTCTATATAATTACAAACCTTTGGCTCTTCGAGCATCACATCAAGCACATCCATAGGGAAACCTGTAGGGAATGCATAATGAAGGCGTATCCACTCGATACCGTCAACTTTAACCAGTTCGCGAAGCAATTTAGCCAGAGCTCTTTCTTTATACAGATCAAGACCATAATAAGTAAGATCCTGGGCAATCAAAACCAGTTCTTTTATACCTTGTGCAGCCAGTTTTTCTGCTTCTATAACCAGATTTTCTATCGGTGTGCTCTTATGGCCACCTCGCATTAAAGGTATTGCGCAAAAAGAACAAGGTCGATCGCAACCTTCTGCAATTTTTAAATACGCATAATTTTTAGGAGTAGTAGTTAATCGCTCACCTATTAATTCATGCTTGTAATCTGCACCTAAAGCCTTTAATAAGCCGGGAAGTTCTGTTGTACCAAAATATTGATCTACATTAGGAATTTCCTTTTGCAGATCTGGCTTATACCTTTCAGAAAGGCAGCCCGTTACAAAAACCTTATCTACAATACCATCTTCCTTTTTTTGAACGTACTCTAGTATTGTGTTTACAGATTCCTCTTTCGCGTTAGCTATAAAACCACAGGTATTGATAACTACAACATTACCTTCCTCTTCATGCACAACTTCTTTGTTATTGGCGCGCAATTGCCCCATTAACACTTCGCTGTCATAAACGTTTTTTGAACACCCTAAGGTTACTACGTTTATTTTATTCTTCTTTAAGGTTTTAGTACGCATAATGCTCCAGATTTTGGGACGGCAAAGATACGGCGAATAACCTTTTAATCAGAATTTACAAATGAGAAAAAATATTAGCTGTTTTTACCCGATTTTTACGGCTTTAAGCCCGATTATTTATAATCTGATGGAAACTTTCGCTTATGCGAAATTGACTCATACGCATACGCTAGTTCTAATAACTTTTTTTCAGAAAGGGTTGGCGCCATAAAAGTAAGCCCCATAGGTCTGTTATCTTCCTGATAGCCCATAGAAACAGTAATGGCAGGATATTTAGCAACAGCAGCATAACCAGCCATGTAGTTATTAATAGACAGAACCGCATCAAGGTCATTTTCTTTTAACGGAATATCAAAAAAGGCACGCCCGTTAGTCTGCAACGTATCTTTTATCGCGGCAAATTCTTTAGCCGAAGCGCTGTCTGCAAGTATGCCGTAAAATAATTTTTGACCGTATGGCATTCTAACAATAGAATCTTCTTTATTAAATGTGGTAATACTTTTCACATCTCTTTGCGATATACTTTTATCACCATATTTCTCAACATAATCTGGCAAGTCTTTTTGCATATCGAGATTGAGCACACGACCAAATTGTGGTAGTTTAATATCCTGCCGCTCCAGCTCTACCATTGTAGCTCCGGCAGACTTTAGATCATTTACCGCCTGGGCGTATAAAGTATCTTCCATAGAACCTTTAAAATAACCCAGGCGCTTTTCACTTAAAAACTGTTTAACGTCATCGATCACTTTTATCCCCGCAACATAATCTTCTCTTGGTGCATTCAATTTCTTAGAAGCAGGATCTGCATTGTCTTTACCGGTTAGTGCATTAAGCAAGATCGCATTGTCTATTACAAACTTGGTCATGGGGCCGGGCGTATCTAGCGTGCTTGAAATAGGGACAATTCCTCCTCTGCTTAACAAACCTATTGTAGGCTTAAGCCCAACAACAGAATTTGAACTCGATGGTGATAAAATTGATCCTGAAGTTTCTGTACCTATTGCAGCGACTGCAAAATTTGCAGCTGTTGCCACACCACTTCCTGAACTTGAACCTCCTGTATCGTGTATCTTTCTACCATAAGGGTTCAACGTTTGACCACCTACCGCAGAATACCCACTGGGGCAGTCACCACAGAAGAAATATGCCCATTCACTAAGATTTGCTTTACCCAGAATAAGCGCTCCACTTTCTTTCAATCGCTCGACAATAAAAGAATCATCAGCATTATTATTTTCAAATGCTACTGCACCAGCCGTTGTAGGCATTCCCGCCGCATCAATATTATCTTTTAAAAGAATGGGCATCCCTTTTATTGAATAGATATCTATTTCTTCGGTCGATTCATCAAGAGCTTTAGCCTGCTCAAGTACATCTGGATTTACGGCAATAACAGAATTTAATGAAAGATCATTCTCACGGTCAAATTTTTTAATTCGGCTTAAGTAAAAAAGCACCAGGTCTTCATAAGTAAGATCTCCATCTGCTATTGATTGTTTAATTTCGGGAATAGTTTTCTCAATAACTAAAGCACTTATGCGGTTATAATCACTGTGTAAAAAATCGCCTAAATCAGTATCAAAATCGCCCCAAATAGCCTCATTATTGATCACTTTTGAATCAAGAACAGCGTATTCTCGCTCTTTTACCGCAGTAGTGTCTGCGGGAGATTGGGTTACCTCCTCAGAAGGAGTTTCTTTATTTTGTTTACACGAAAAAAGCGCTATACAGGCTAAAAAAATTACAATTTGTTTCATATAAAATATCGTTTACTCGCTTAAAGCTCGATTTGATGCAATTAATAAGTTTTGAAGTAGACTTTCTGATTCTTTACAGAAATGCGTATTTAAAAATACAAAAAGGTGCTACACGTGAGTGAGCACCTTTTACATTAGATTTATTTTTATGGATTACTTAAAAAAAGAGTCCACAAATTCGAATTTATTAAAAACCTGAAGATCTTCTATACCTTCACCTACGCCTATGTACTTTACAGGTATTTGAAACTGATCACTAATACCAATTACAACCCCGCCTTTTGCCGTTCCGTCAAGTTTAGTAACAGCAAGCGAAGTAACTTCTGTAGCCGCTGTAAATTGCTTAGCCTGCTCAAAAGCGTTTTGCCCTGTAGAACCATCTAGAACTAAAAGAACTTCGTCTGGAGCATCTGCAACAACCTTCTGCATAACGCGCTTAATTTTTGTCAACTCATTCATAAGATTGACTTTATTGTGCAATCTGCCCGCAGTATCTATGATCACCACATCGGCATCGTTTTTAACAGCACTCTGCAAGGTATCAAAAGTAACCGAAGCAGGATCACTTCCCATTTGCTGTCTTACAATTGGCACATCTACACGATCTGCCCAAATTTGTAGTTGGTCTATTGCTGCCGCTCTAAAAGTATCTGCAGCACCCAGCACAACTTTTTTGCCCTGCTTTTTAAATTGATAAGCAAGTTTACCTATGGTAGTCGTTTTACCTACACCATTTACACCTACCACCATGATCACATAAGGTTTCTTTGCAGGAACTGTAAATTCTGTGGCATCACCACTATTAGTCTCACTCATAAGACCCGCGATCTCTTCACGCAAAATCTTATTAAGCTCGTCTGTACCTAAGTATTTATCGCGAGAGACGCGTTCTTCAATACGTTGAATGATCTTTATTGTAGTATTGACACCTACATCACTGCTCACAAGTACTTCTTCCAGATCATCTAAAACCTCATCATCAACTTTAGATTTTCCGGCAACAGCCTTGCTTAGTTTTGAAAGGAAATTAGCACTTGACTTTTCAAGCCCTTTATCAAGGGTCTCCTTTTTATCTTTTGAAAATATCTTTTTTAAAAAACTCATGTATTGGTGATGAACAGTTAATTAGCTTTAACAAAAGTATTGCCTTTTAACGCTAATCTGAAATATTGTCATCTAAAAATAAAAAAAGCCGTTGCGCAACACGCAACGGCTTATACTTTATATAAATAATGACTATTTCTTGTTTAAGAAGTCATTTACCATTTCTGGAGCCATAACAGCTTCTACAAATGTATAAGCACCTGTTTTAGGTGATCTTACCATTTTAATGGCTTTGGTCAAACGCTTAGAGCCTGTCTGTAATGTTGCTACTGATTTCTTTGCCATGTCTTCTTATTTTATTTCTTTATGAACAGTCATCTTGTTCAAGATAGGATTGAATTTTTTAATTTCCATCCTGTCTGGAGTGTTCTTTTTATTTTTGGTAGTGATATATCTTGAAGTTCCTGGTTTACCAGAAGCTTTGTGCTCTGTGCACTCAAGTATTACCTGAACCCTGTTGCCTTTCTTTGCCATAATGCTATACTTTTATGCCGTTATTATTTAGTAAGGAAACCTTTTTCACGTGCTTCTTTAAGAACAGCAGAGATTCCCTTTTTGTTTATTGTCTTAAGAGCGGCTGTAGACACCTTAAGCGTTACCCACTTATCTTCTTCAGGAATATAAAAACGTTTCTTTAGCAAATTAGCGTTAAATTTACGCTTAGTCTTATTCATTGCATGCGATACGTTGTTTCCAACCATCGCTTTTTTGCCGGTAAGCTCACAAACTCTTGACATGATTCTACTCTTTTGTATTGTGTTATCTAAAAACAGGGTGCAAATTTACACAACTTTAATAAGTTGAGCAATATAATTGCCTAGTTTTTTAAAATTTCTTTTTGTAATAATTCTAAAGCCTTATTCACGCTCTTTGTAAGAACACGTTCTCTGTGATTACCCATATGAAATTCATGGGTAAAAATCTCATGCGGAGTGCCTATACTTATAAAAACAGTTCCTATTGCGGCATCACTGTCTCCCTTTGTGGGCCCGGCATTCCCGGTTGTTGAAATAGTATAATCTGCACTGAATAATTTCTGGGCTCCTAAAGCCATTGCCTCTGCTACCGGAGCGCTTACCACAGAATATTTATCTACTAACGCCTTATCAACATTTAGAACATCAATTTTTGAAGCAGTAGCGTAAGAGACAATTCCCCCTTTAAAGAATTTTGATGCGCCAGGTGCTGCTGTAAAGGCGGTAGCAATTTGACCACCAGTAAAACTTTCGGCCACAGCCAGTGTTTCCCCTTTTCTTTTAAGCAATTCTGCCACTACATGTTCTAAGGGCTGGTCATCTTCATACCCATAAATAATATCGCCTATTAGCTCTTTTAGCTTAATTACCTCACTATCAATAGCCGCTTCTAAATTTTTAAGATCATTACCCTTTGTAGATAAACGCAAGCGCACTTTGCCCAGCGATGGCAGATACGCCAGCTTAATGGTTTTAGGCAAATTGTTTTCCCATTCTTCTATTGTTGCAGCTATCTCGCTTTCACCTTTGCCGTAAGTATGCAGGGTCCTATGCAAAATAAAGGGCCTGTTAAACTCTTTTTGCAATCTGGGAATGACCTCATCTGTCATCAAAGCTTTCATCTCAAAAGGCACCCCGGGCATAGAAATAAAAACGGTCTCATCGTACTTTAACCACATTCCCGGCGCTGTGCCATACTTATTCATTAGTACAGTTGCTTTAGTAGGAACTAAAGCCTGCGCTTTATTAGCAGGCAACATAGGCTTCTTGACATGATGCTTAAAAAGATCTTCAATATTCTTTAAGACATCTTTATTTTCAACAAGGGTGTCATTAAAAAATTCACAAAAGGTATGCTTTGTAACATCATCTTTAGTAGGCCCTAAACCTCCCGTTACAAGCACAATATCGGCATTTTTTGAGGCAAAATCGAGCGCCTCTAATATCTCCTCTTTTTCATCAGGAATAGAAGTAGTCTTTTTAACTTCAACACCTATTTTATCAAGTTCTTTAGCGATGAACGAGGTGTTAGTATCTATTATTTGCCCGATGAGTATTTCATCGCCTATAGTAATAATATGTGCTCGCATTACATCTTCCAGTCTTTCTTCATCTCTGCAATCGCATTGTTTATTGAAGTGACTATAATCTCTAACTGAGGTCTAATAAATGATGTAGGCTTATTAGTATCTGACCATCTCTCCATAGCAGAAATCTCACGTATAAGGTCAATACCAAACATTTCAAGATTAGGCTTCATCTTATGTGCAAACTGGTATGCCATGCGATGATTATCATTATCTATTGCGGTTTGCATGCTTTGTAAATCTGGTGGGATCTCAGTTAAAAAAGTTTCTACCACCGTGGTCATAAATTCTTTGTCACCGCCGGCCATATCTTCCAGCTGGTATAAATCGTAGTGTTTGGGCATCCTATTTTATATTAATAGCAAACATCTGTCTGCCTGATAAATATCCTGTTAATTTGTCATCAATTGCTACAGGCCCTACTCCTTCTGGAGTACCTGTAAAAATTACATCTCCTATTTTTAACGTCATAAATTGAGAGACATACGCTATAAGCTCATCAATTTTAAAAAGCATATTATTTGTATTACCTTTCTGTACCTGCTCATCATTTTTCTCTAAAGAAAAATTTAGATCATTGATATCACCTAATTCTTCTTTAGAGACCCAATCTCCTATTACCGCTGCCCCATCAAATGCTTTAGCCATTTCCCATGGCAAACCTGCTTCTTTACATTTACGTTGTAGGTCACGTGCGGTAAAATCGATCCCCAGACCTATTTTATCGTAATATTTATGAGCAAATTTAGGCTGAATATATTTGCCCAATTTATTGATTTTTACCAAAACCTCAACCTCATAATGCACTTCCTTACTAAATTCTGGAATCACAAAAGGATGCTGACTTAACAAAACTGCGGAGTCGGGCTTTAAGAAAAAAACCGGCTCTTCCGGAGTTTTACTCTCCAGTTCTTTGATATGCGCTGAATAATTGCGCCCTATGCAAATTATCTTCATAAATTAATTACTCTGTTAGCGTTACTATAAAGGCAGGAGAAGGGATTTTGTTATTCAAAGCTTTATTTGAAATATCTAAATTCCCCATTTGCTTCCACCCTTTAATAGATTTATAATAACAGTCTTCTGCACCTTCTCTGTCTTCCAGAACACCTTTAAAAATTGGCGCATACCTCGTTAACGTTACATTGTCGTAAATCAATGTATCGTTGATCCTGTAATTTGTTGTCTCCTGGTACTCATTCTCTTCTATAAAAAGATGTTCTGCAGCTATATAAAAACCGTCGTTAGGAACATTTATTTTGTACGGTAAAAGATCCAGAATTTCCCTAAAATCACTTTCTGATTTTTGAACAATAAGATCAGTATTCAGAAGATCTTCACCAGGCATTCCATCCTCATTCACTCCCAGAATCCTAATTCTAAATTTTGCAGGTTTGTAAATCTGCTCAACTGTAGCAAAAAAGGAGATCTCTACCTTTTTAATAAAGCATCCCTTTTTAAATTCATCAGGCTTTTTATAATATCTTGCTACAGTTGATGGGTAGCTGCCACCACTAAAATTACCTATACCTATAATTTCCTTCCGTCTAAAAGGATTTAAACGTACCCGATGCTTATTTTGAAGTGCATAAAGTTGAACCGAATTTAATTCTTCTGTTTTGGGCTGAAGTTTTAATTCTGCATCTACTAACTCTCTTACCTTTACTATAACTTTATTATATCCCACATAACTTATGGCAATTTTTTCATCAAGTAAACCCTCGTCTATCGCAAACTTATAATTGCCCAATTCATCTGTAGAAGATCCCATTTTTTTATCAACCAGAATGAGATTTACAAATGATAATGGCTCATGAGTATTCTTATCAAAAATCTGCCCTGTCACGTCTACATTCTGCCCTGCAACCGTATTACATAAAAAAAATAGAATAATTATCAGGCCAGATAAACGCATTTTTTAGGATAGTTTATTATTCAGCTTACGCAGTTTTATTGCTGTAAGCACCTTTTTTGTATAAAGCGGAAAATCTGCATTCTGAATCCAGCCATAATACCCTGGTTCTTTATCAAGAACTTCATCTACCAGTTTACCTTTATGTTTGCCAAAAGAGAAAATCTCTTCACCTTGTTTATTAAAAGCTATAAAGCCGGCAAAATCAGCACATTTTTTACGCGCACTAAATTCAGCAAGACTTTTCATATTATTTTCTAAATCCTCATACCTATCAAGTTGCGCCTTTAAAACCTCATAAGTTGCTATAGTATCAGCTTCGGCGCTATGAGCATCTTCTAAAATACTGTCACAATAAAACTTAAAAGCTGCGGCTAAAGTGCGTTGTTCCATTTTATGGAAAATTGTCTGCACATCAACAGCGTGTCTGTTGCCCATATCAAAATCTACCTCTGCGCGTAACATTTCTTCAGCCAATAAAGGAATATCAAATCTATTTGAATTATAACCTGCCAGATCTGAATCTTTTATAAGATTATAAATTTCTGAAGATAATTCTTTAAACGTTGGTTTATCTGCCACATCAGCATCACTTATGCCGTGAACCGCGGTTGTTTCTGCTGGAATAGGAATTGTAGGATTTACAAGCCAGGTATGTTTTTCTTCCTTACCGTTAGGATGTACTTTTAATACTGAAATTTCAACTATGCGGTCTCTTGCCACATCTATACCCGTTGTTTCAAGATCAAAAAAACAAATGGGGCGCGTAAGATTTAAATTCATGTCTGCTGTTTAATTCCGCAAAAATAGTACTTACTTCAATGAAATCAGGTTTTCATCTATTTTTTTACCGTCGCAAATATCTGCCTAATTATTTAAAATAATACATATTGTTTTAGATATAATTAAGATGTATATTTGAATTTAATTATTTCATTTTCAGAATTATGCATAAATACATAGCTTACCTTAGTAAACAGAGCTTCCATATGACTGACGATGAACTAACTAATCTTCTTAAGTCTTCACGAAAGTATAATGATCAAAATGAGATAACCGGCCTATTGGTTCATATAGCCGGCAATTTTGTGCAATATATGGAGGGTCCTGTAGAGCATGTTGACAGGGTTTACAGCAAAATACAGAAGGATCCCAGACATACAGATATTCTTCTTATATCAGAAGGAGTATACCTAAAACGTTTTTTTCATTCTTGGGGAATGGCCTTTAAAAAAATGAATGATGATTACTGCAATACCCTAAGCGGGTACTGGCCTTTTGACATCAATTTACTTTTTAACTACCAACTTAATGAAGATACTGAAGCATTTCCTGTATTAGGCTTGCTTCAGAATTTTGTGAGAGAAATACAGGATTAAACTTCTCTGTTCACGTCCCACGCCTCAAGATACTGCGCAACGCGCTGAACAAATTGGCCGCCCAATGCCCCATTTACCACACGGTGATCGTACGAGTGTGATAAAAACATTTTATGACGTATACCTATAAAATCACCCTCTGGAGTTTCTATAACAGCAGGAACTTTTCTTATCGCTCCTAAAGCTAAGATACCCACCTGTGGCTGATTAATGATGGGAGTTCCCATAACACTACCAAAGGTTCCTACATTAGTCACAGTATAAGTACCATCCTGCGTTTCATCTGGCTTAAGTTTACCTGTACGCGCGCGAGTTGCAAGATCGTTTACAGCTTTAGTCATACCTACTAAATTTAAAAGATCTGCATTTTTAATTACCGGAACAATTAGGTTACCATCTGGTAAAGCAGCAGCCATACCTAAGTTGATATTCTTACGTTTTATAACCTTGTCGCCTTCTACGGCAATATTTATCATTGGGAATTCGCGTATAGTTTTCGCGACAGCTTCCATGAAAATGGGAGTAAAAGTTATTTTTTCACCTTCCCTTTTCTGAAATTCATTCTTAACTCTATTACGCCAGTTCCAGATATTAGTAACATCTACTTCTATAAATGACTGTACGTGAACAGAAGTCTGCATAGAATTTACCATATGCTTAGAAATGAGTTTCCCCATACGGGTCATTTCTATAATCTCATCTCCGCCATTTACGCTAATGGGAGTTGCAGAGACAACAGGCTTCTGTGCTGTATTACTAGCTGAGGACTTAGTTGCGGTACTTACTTTTTCCTGCCCGTTTGATCTCTTAGCAACGTATGCAAGAATGTCATCTTTAGTAACGCGCCCCTCTAAACCAGAGCCGGTTATATGATCTAGTTCTTCTTGAGAGATATTTTCTTTTTGTGCTATATTTTTAACCAGTGGTGAATAAAATCTGTCACCATCATTTGTGATTGGCTCATTAGTTACAGAGGATTTTGCGTTTGAAATAGTTTCTTCTACTGCAATTACAGCCTCCTCTTCTGGTTCAGATGAATGCATGACTTCTTCATTTTCTGCATTATCTTCATCAGAATCGTCTCCATCCATATCAATAATGGCAATGGTCTGCCCCACTTTTACAACATCGTCTACGTCAAAAAACTTTTCAATTAAAATACCTTCTACCTCACTTGGCACTTCACTGTCTACCTTATCTGTCGCGATCTCTACCACCGGCTCATCTGCCTCAATAGTATCACCAACTTCTTTAAGCCAGCTAGTTAAGGTTGCTTCTGCAACGCTCTCTCCCATTTTTGGTAATTTTAATTCAAATTTTGCCATATTCTTAAGTAAAATGGTTTTCTGGTTTATATTTTGCGAAATTAATGAATATTAAGCTAATTGACTTCTGATTTTCTCTCTTAATACGAAATCACTTCACCCTGACGGTCTTTACTGTCGCTGCCCACAATAAATTTACAACCCGATGGGCGAAATCTATAACTGTTTTGTCTGTTTTTTAACTTTTGTAGTATGTCAATTATTTCTACAAAGCTCAAATTATCACAATCAAAAATCAGCTGTTTTTTAGTAAAAACCTGCTCAAAACAGTCAATTATCGGTCTTGTTTCCAAATTTAAACTCAGTTTTTGCTGAAGTTCTTTTTCTAAACATTCATTTTCAGTAAAAAGTATAGCACTTTCTGGAGATTCTGTCTTATTGTTAGCAACCGTCCTTCCTTTTAAAGTGGCTAATTTGATAATATTCTCTACCACAGATTCACTTATACGGTTTTTGCCAAAGTGCTTTTTATAAAAAATAAGCATTGCCCCATAAAATTGACGTGCGTATTCTTTATTTCGCCTTGTGCTTTCTCCTTTAAAATGAATTGCTGTGACATTACCCAAATAATAATTTACATAACCCGCCTTTTGCAAACGGTATGAAAGATCAATATCCTCACCATACATAAAGTAATCCTCATCAAAACCTTTTAATTTATCAAAAACACTTTTTTGCATGACCATAAAAGCGCCTACTAAAACAGGCACTTCCCCGGTCTCATTCTGGCCTAGGGCGTTGACATAATAATTCTCTTTTTTGCCGATGATTTTATCAAGAGCAACACGCGGCACCGGTAAATTACGCTTGCTTTCTGGCAGAAAATTACCGCTGCCATCTATTAATTTTATGCCTACAGCCCCGGGATTTTTTTGCTCTTCTATAAAAGCTAGCACTTTTTTAAAGCAGTCTTCAGGTAAAACGGTATCGGGATTTAAAATGCAGATATAATCACCGCTTGCATGTTTTACCCCCAGATTATTACCTTTTGAAAATCCAATGTTTTTTGCGTTCTGAATAAATTTTACCTGCGGAAATCGTTCTTTTATCATTGCCGAACTCGCATCTGAAGATGCATTGTCTACAACTATTATTTCTGCATCGATATCGTCAACAGCTTTAAAAACAGATTGCAAACAAAGTTCAAGATAATATTGAACGTTGTAGTTAAGAATGATTATAGAAAGACGCACGCTAGTTTTTTAGTGAATTCTCAAAAGGAATACGGTTAAGTATGCTTCTTCCCAGGGTTACTTCATCTGCGTATTCCAGCTCATCACCTACTGCTATACCGCGAGCAATTGTAGACATTTTAACCGATAGTGGTTCAAGTTGTCTAAAAATATAAAAGTTTGTCGTATCACCTTCCATCGTAGAGCTGAGTGCAAAAATCACTTCTTCTATTTCTCCTTTTTTAGCTTTCTCTACTAAAGAGTGAATGGTTAGGTCATTGGGGCCAATACCGTCCATAGGGGAGATTTTACCTCCTAAAACATGATAATGCCCTCGATACTGGCTGGTATTTTCTATAGCCATAACGTCTCTAACATCTTCTACAACACAAACCAAACTAGAGTCCCTATTTGGGTTTGCACAGATTTCACACAATTCTACATCTGAAATATTGTGGCAGTTTTTACAAAACTTGATCTCTGTACGCAAATTGACCAGCGCCTGAGCGAGATGTGTGGTTTGTGATTCTGATTGTCTTAATAAATGCAACACCAGTCGTAAAGCTGTACGCTTACCAATACCCGGTAATTGCGACATTTCATAAACGGCGCTTTCAAGAAGTTTTGAAGAAAATTCCATGATTCAAAAATACAAAATTACCTTGTAGAAATATTTTATTGAAACAGCCGTATAATCAGTAATTTACACGTGTATGCTTTTCGCGAAAGCTAAAAATGGGCCGTAAAACCCAAAAACCAGGTAGATTTACTTAAAAACCTCCTGGTTAATGAATTACAAATTATATGTATTTTATTTTAAAGTTGCGTCTAGCGTGATCTCTGTATTAAGCAACTTAGAGATAGGGCAGATTTCTTTAGATTTAGTTGCAATCTCGATAAACTTCTCTTTATCTATACCTTCTACTTCGCCGGTTAGTGTAAGTTCTACTTTAGTAATACTGCCGTCTTCAAAAGTAACTTTTGCTTCTGTATCCAGATTTGTAGGAGTAAAACCCTCTTCTGTAAGCAAAAAGCTAAGTTGCATAGTAAAACATCCCGCATGTGCAGCACCTATGAGTTCTTCAGGATTTGTGCCCACACCTTCTTCAAATCGTGTTTTAAAAGAATATTGTGTTGTATCGAGTGATTTACTCTCTGTTGTGATAGAACCTTTTCCTTCTTTACCTGTTCCCTTCCAGTTAGCTGATGCTTTTCTATTAAATTTCATGGTTTTGCGTTTTATTACTTAAATGGTAATAAAGCTATTTATTACAACGCAGGTGAGCAACTATTTATGTTTTATTTACAATAAGATAAAATGGTAAGAAGAGCTGAAAATAGAAAAGCACAAATAAGAGGATGTAAGAAGATTTTAAACAAAAAAATACCTCAAAATTTAATTTGAGGTATTCTTGAACAATTATAAGATTCCCCCTCAAAAACCTATAATTACTGTAAATATAGAATTAACCTTTCTATGGTTTTAGCTGATTTAGTTACCGTATGACTTTAGCATTTTACCGTTCTAATGAAAACGTTATAGTAACTGCTGTTCCCTTCTTATTAGACGTGATAGAAAGCGCTTTTCCCACATCATAATCTAATAATTTTAATCGTTCTTTTACCAGTTTAATCCCTTTAGACTTATGTAAACTGCCATTTGTGTTTGTAGATATTCCTACACCATTATCTGCTATGGTGCACTGCAGCTTACATGCTTCTGCCATTGAAAAAGTGATCGTCAATTGTGGCTGCGCTACACAAGGTGGAAATGCGTGAACAAAAACATTTTCTACAAATGGTTGTATGATCATTGACGGGATCTCTACATCATAAATATCAATTGTAGGATCAATTCTAAAATCTATGTTTACCTTCTCATTAAATCTGGTATTCTCAACACGTACAAACGCTTTTAAATATTCTATCTCTTCAATAAGAAGAATATGAGCGCGTGTACAATGATCAAGATTTATACGTATCAATTTTGAAAAGTCGCTTAAGAAAATAGACGCATTATCTATATCACTATCTATGATATAATTTTGAATAGAATTCATCGCATTAAATATAAAATGCGGATTCATTTGTGCCAAAAGCGCCTCCATCTTAGTCTCTTCTACCCGCTTTAATATCATGCGTTTTTCGGCCTCAAACTCCCGATTTTTATGCAATTCACGCCGATAAATAAGATATATTATAGAAGCAATTAAGAGTATAGCCGGTATAATGAACCACCATCGCTTCCAGAACGGTGGGTTAATTTGAATACTAATTAGCTTATCCTGAAAATATATACCAGTACTTTGATCAAGTATTTTTACCTCTAATTCATAATTGGCGGGCGGTAAGTAAGCCAGATAGATTTCTGGTTGTGAAGAAACCGTGCTCCAGTCCCGCTGCGGATTGATTCTATACTGATAAAGCATCTTATTAGGATACCTGTGTTGGTTAGTATTGTATTTGATCAACAACGTATTATCATCATGATCAAGAATCGCCTTCCCATTTTTAAATATATCTTCTGGCGCTATTTCTTCGCCATTAATAGATATTGATGTGAGATTAATGCTTTGAAGCCTGTCTTTGCAGTTAATTAAAAAATCAAGATTTATGTCGTAACGCCCTCCTTCACTCCCTACATAAAGATATTTACCATCAACTACTGCCGCTTTTAAGGGTGTCTTTAGACCGTGCTCCTTGTCTGTTATTATGTATTTACCGTCTTTATAAAGCGTAAGACCTTTATCTGTGCCTATGATTAGATAACCCCGGTACTGATTGAGAAAATTGATGGTATTCCCATTAATATGGGAACGCGAAATTTTATTGACAACCTTAAAATCAGCAGAATCATCAACAATAAAAATATCGCCAAATTCATTAGAGATTGCAAGATGAGACCCCAAAGGAGTGATGTGTCTCAGTTTCTCCTCATCCCAAATACTATCTTTTAAATATGATTTAAAACCATCTTCTTCCCATGTATATAATCCTGAAAAAACGGACAAAAAATATGTTTTTTCGCCTTTTTTAAGGCTATTAACGACCATTGTAGGTGTCGTGGCTAAGGTATCAGCATAGTATTTGTACTTAAAAGAAGCTATATCATCAAAAATCCTGACTCCGCCATAAGGATTTGTTTCTATGAGATTCCCGGTTGATGTAAAATTTATCTCTTCAGAATGTATGGGTAAATATTGTTTCAATTTCCCTATGGTGTCTAAAACATATAAACCCACATTGCTGTTAATCCAGAATGAAGATCCATCAGTTTTAATATCGTAGAACTTGATATCCTCAGCCGGCGTTTTATAATCTAATTCATAAAAATTATCGCCCTTTTTGGGTAAAGGCAGGTGTTTTTTATGCAGGTATTTTTCTTCCCAATTCTTAAACTGAGAGGTACTCACTTCAATCTGTTGATGTTTGCTTTTCAGCGAAAGCGAAGCATTGTATAGCGTTGCATCTATATCGTTAAGTTGAGCAAAATCGATAATCGTTTTACCGCTTACAGGTGTAAAAAGTATATTTCCCGTCACATCTACTTCATACAAACCGCTATCTCTTGTACCCACATACAGGCGTTGCAACTCGTCATTGTATGCCAGACTGATCACTTCTCTGCTGGGGATATCAAATTCAGACTTCATGCAGGAGAGCTCATTGTTCACAATCTCGTATACTCCGCCATCATTAGAATAGATTCCCCATGCAGCAGCAAAAATTCTATCATCCCCTGTTTTTACATAATCCCAGATCATAGATGCTCCCAGACCATGCTGTAGCGTTGAATCTTTTAAATATTTAGTTAGTGGTGTTTTTGTAAAATATTCTTTCCGGCTATTGTAAATTGTATCCCCGTCTATAAAAGAAAAGTAGTTTATGCTTTTATCTGCCAGCGGAACTAATTGCAGGCTATCACCTTTTACAACCACCTGATGCGCACCAGTATTATAACTTGTGCAATACACTTCTCCTTTATATTCAAAAAAAGAAGTCACCCGGTATGGCTGCTTGATATTTGGCTTTGCCGAAATAATTTTTAGATTATCTACATCAATAACAGAAACACCGTCACTGCTGCCTACATACATCAAGTTATTATGCTGATGCAGCTTGGTGATCTCATTATTTATGAGCCCGTCATCCTTATTTAAATTCCAAAAGTTTGTACCATCATATATACTCAGGCCGGCACCGTAACTCCCTGCCCATATATTATTATTAATATCTTCTGCAATCGCCCATGTATTGTTCATGGCGAGCCCGTTTTCTTCAAAAAAGGAAGTAAAAACGTTATTCTCTTTCTTTACCAGACCATTATCTGTACCAATCCATAAAAAGCCACTGCTATCTACAAGAAGGGCTCGTATGGTGTTGTTAGGTAATTTGTCTAGGGTAGAAAAGTGAGTACTCGGGTATTTTTGCGACCACAGTATATGGCTACATAAAATAAGAAGTATTAAAAATCTAGTTATGTTGAATGATCGCATTTAAAAATTCTTCTTCCTTTCTAAATGAGACAGGTAATTTTTCACCGTTTGTAAGTTCAACTTCTTTATCAGATTTGTAGTAGCGCACAATGTAATTGAGATTTATCACATAAGACTTATGTATGCGCTTAAATAATTTTTCAGGCAATAGTTCTTCTACGCTTTTAAGAGTTTTAGATATGGTTTTGTTACTCTCGTCAATACTTTTAATCAGGCAGTAATTACTATCTGCTTTGCAGTATAAGATCTGGTTAGTATGAATTAATTCAAAACCTTCTGATGTAGGGAAAGCTATCTTATGACCATTTACATTATCTACGTTTATATTTTCGAGCAGAAGCATCAATTTTTTCTGAACGTAATTATTGTTGCTTCGTTTTTCAAACTTGTTTAAAGCCGAACTTAAATCAAGGTAATTAATTGGTTTAAGCAAATAATCAAGAGCACTGCATTTTATCGCTTTTATTGCAAAGTGATTGTAAGCTGTGGTAAAAACGACCTCAAAAGTTACATTTTGAATATGTTTAAATAACTCAAAACCATTTTCTTCGGGCATTTGTATGTCAAGAAAGACCAGTTCTGGCTCAAACTCTCGTATTGCAGTAACACCGGTTTTTACAGAATCACATTTGGCAACCACATAAAATTTATTTTTAAAATATTTATCTATCGTTTTTTGTAGTAAATCTCTTGCGTTAGATTCATCATCAATGATTATAACTTTTATCATTTACAAGGTATCAGATAAGCAATAATATTGCTTTTATTTGTACTAAACATAACTAATATTATTTAACCAAATAATTAGGACATCCAAAACATCTTGAGTCCATATTGAATTGGTAAGTCAATGAAAGTTCATAAATCCCTCCCGTTCTTCCTATTTGCGTTGTATTTAAATCATAAGACAATCCCAACCTAAAACTATCTAACTGCAATCCTGTAAATAAATTTACAGAGGTTAGTAACTGGCTACTTTGATCATTTTTAGAAGGATTAGTAACAGCTGTTGCTCCAAGAAATATTTTCTGAAACAATAGAGATGCGCCAATATCTAATCTATTATATGCTCCTTGTTGCATGTAATTTGAAGTGATTAACATCTTAGTCTTAAAAGGAAACGTTCTTATATCTATATAATCAGCAATTAAGAATTCATATCCTGCGCTTAAGGACAAAAACATATTTAAAGGAACATTTCCTTCTTCTGTAAAAGATATGTCGGGTCTGTTAAGATGCTTAAGTGATAAGCCAACCCATGCCTCATCATTCTGCAATACCATCCCTGCCGTAAAATCAAAATAATTCACTTTATCTTTAAGAATTGCTGTATCTAGTGAATTGGGATTAATAGTTCCTGAAAAAACATTGATCTGATCTTGTAAAAGCAAGTTTTGAAAACCAAAGCTCTTTTGCCCAAACCCTATTTCGATTGCTGGTCTAAAATACCAGTTATCACTTATTTGAACACGATAGGCATAATTTGCCATTACTTCAGAAAGGCTATAGCCTGACCCATTCTCTCGGTGATTAAGCACACTCACTCCTACCCCGCTATGCACAGTGGGTAACCAAGTATTCACAAAACCATATTCTGTATCAACTCTAAGATCTAGCGCTGGCCACTGGGTTCTATGAATGACGCCCACATAAGTAGTTTCTAAAAATCCACTGAAGCCGGGATTTAAAGATTCAGGAATGAGGAAGTATTGTGTGAATACAGGGTCCTGAGCACTCATTTTTGAAAAACTGCACCCCAGAAGAAAAAGTAAGATATATTTATAGTTCATATTCTTATTTAATACACTTAAACACTCCCCCTTCTTCCACCTCTACACCTGTTATAGTCATTCCAGTCACAGTGTAATAATAATTGCCATTTTCAGCTTCATTGCCTTTAATATTGCCATCCCAACCCTGTAGATCAGAACCTGTTTCAGAATAAATCATGCTCCCCCAGGTATCATATATATTCAGAGTAATAGTTGTAAGACCTCTATAAACGGGGGCGAAATAATCATTCATCCCATCACCATTAGGTGTAAATGCATTAGGAATAATTATATTATAGCTGTTATTGAGGTTTATAGTATAGCTATATGTTTTAATACATCCTGAAGAATAAGTAACACTTTGTATTACCTCATAGCTTTCTTCATTAGCATATATATGAGATGGATTATCTTGATTTGAAAAAGTTCCATCACCAAAATTCCAGTACACTTCTATATAATCGCCAGATGAAGTATTTGTGAACTGTATAGGATCATTAATCGAAAAAGAATCGGTATTTCTATAACTTTCAGAATCTAAATCAAAGGAAGCTTCTCCTATTTCTGGCAAATCAACCATATAAGTATAAATAGCAGAACATCCATTACCATCTGTGACTTCAAGAAATATTTCACCATTTTGAATAGTTGACATAATTTCGTCATTATCTCCCCTCACATCACCAGAAGACCATGCAAAATCATATGGCTCAGTACCACCACTCACCTCTGCCTGAAAATTCTGTACAATCATGTTATTATTACAATCATATGACGTATCAGTCTGAACATTTAAAACTAAAGGTGTCAGGACTTCAATAGTAAAAGAATCGCTAACTTCACATCCTGCAGCATCTGTAACATTAACTATGTAATTTCCCGCAGGTACTTCCATAAGATCTTTCGCAGTATTTCCATTAGACCAATGATAAGTGTAAGGCTCTGTACCCCCAGCCATATCTAATATAACATCCCCACCTTTTTCTACATTGCAAGCTGGAATTGATGTTACAGTTCCATTCACACTTAAAACATCAGATTCTTCAATGGTAAATAAAGCTGAAATTTGACATCCTCCGGCATCCATAACTGTTACTTTATAACCTCCGGCTGCAAGATTCTCACGTACATCTCCTGTTTCGGCACTATCATCCCAAATAATTGAAAGTGGCTGTTCGCCTCCTGTAATATTCAATTGTATATTTCCATCATTTGCCCCGTTACATGTCACATCTCTAATAACAGGATCAATTGTAAAAA
This sequence comes from Leeuwenhoekiella sp. A2, assembly GCF_047946655.1. Classification (GTDB taxonomy): domain Bacteria; phylum Bacteroidota; class Bacteroidia; order Flavobacteriales; family Flavobacteriaceae; genus Leeuwenhoekiella. The sequence goes on along the minus strand of NZ_CP172311.1, from coordinate 2,684,608 downwards.
CATTTGCTTCAGAAATTAATACCTGCTCATCAATTTGGCAGCCAGCACTATCAGTTACTGTAAAATTATATTGGCCTGGTAGTAAATTTTCGTAATATAAATCTGTGCCTAGTTCGCTTTCTACAGAGTAAGGCGCTGTTCCGCCTGTTATATTTAAAGTTATAGTAGCGTCATTACTACCATAGCAGCTAATTGGAGTTCTCTCAATAATTAGTATTAATTCAGCAGGCTCTATTATCGTGTAACTTGCAGTTGTTGTACAACCTGCATCATCCATAACTTCGAGATCATAAATACCTGCTTCCAAGCTTGAAATATCGGCTGTGGAGGCTGAAAATCCGTTAGGGCCTGTCCAACTGTAGGTATAACCGGTACTGCCGGGTTGACCACCGCTGACCTCAATATTCAGACTTCCGGTGGAATTGCCAAAACATGCGACATCGGTTTGTGTGGTTAATGCAATTTCTATTTCAGTAGGTGCATCGATGGTGAACGAAAGGGTTTGTGGGCCACAACCATTATCATCAGTTACCATAACTTCATAAACCCCCGGTTCCAGATTAGTTAGATCTTCCGAAGTGGAAAAAGCCGCTCCGTCCTTAGTCCAGGAATAGGTATAAGTTCCGGTTCCGCCCGTGGCGGTAATGGCTATACTTCCATCTGCAGCTTCAAAGCAGCTAACATCTGTTTCTAAATCCGCTGCAAGCACTAATTCAGCTGGTTCGGTAATCGTGTAACTTGCCGTTGTTGTACAGCCCACATCATCCATAACTTCGAGATCATAAATACCTGCTTCCAAGCTTGAAATATTGGCTGTGGAGGCTGAAAATCCGTTGGGGCCTATCCAACTGTAGGTATAACCGGTAATGCCCGGTTGACCACCGCTGACCTCAATATCCAGACTTCCGGTGGAATTGCCAAAACATGCGACATCGGTTTGTGTGGTTAATGCAATTTCTATTTCAGTAGGTGCATCGATGGTGAACGAAAGGGTTTGTGGACCACAACCATTATCATCAGTTACCATAACTTCATAAACCCCAGGTTCCAGATTAGTTAGATCTTCCGAAGTGGAAAAAGCGGCTCCATCTTTGGTCCAGGAGTACATGTATGTTCCGGTTCCGCCGGTGGCGGTAATGGCTATACTTCCATCTGCAGCTTCAAAACAGCTTACATCTGTTTCTAAATCCGCTGCAAGCACTAATTCAGCTGGTTCGGTAATCGTGTAACTTGCCGTTGTTGTACAGCCCACATCATCCATAACTTCGAGATCATAAATACCTGCTTCCAAGCTTGAAATATTGGCTGTGGAGGCTGAAAATCCGTTGGGGCCTATCCAACTGTAGGTATAACCGGTAATGCCCGGTTGACCACCGCTGACCTCAATATCCAGACTTCCGGTGGAATTGCCAAAACATGCGACATCGGTTTGTGTGGTTAATGCAATTTCTATTTCAGTAGGTGCATCGATGGTGAACGAAAGGGTTTGTGGACCACAACCATTATCATCAGTTACCATAACTTCATAAACCCCAGGTTCCAGATTAGTTAGATCTTCCGAAGTGGAAAAAGCGGCTCCATCTTTGGTCCAGGAGTACATGTATGTTCCGGTTCCGCCGGTGGCGGTAATGGCTATACTTCCATCTGCAGCTTCAAAACAGCTTACATCTGTTTCTAAATCCGCTGCAAGTACTAATTCAGCTGGTTCGGTAATCGTGTAACTTGCAGTTGTTGAACAACCTGTATCATCGGTGACTTCGAGATCATAAATACCTGCTTCCAAGCTTGAAATATCGGCTGTGGAGGCTGAAAATCCGTTGGGGCCTATCCAACTGTAGGTATAACCGGTAATGCCCGGTTGACCACCGCTAACCTCAATATCCAGACTTCCGGTGGAATTCCCAAAGCATGAGACATCGGTTTGTGTGGTTAATGCAATTTCTATTTCAGTAGGTGCATCGATGGTGAACGAAAGGGTTTGTGGGTCACAACCATTATCATCAGTTACCATAACTTCATAAACCCCAGGTTCCAGATTAGTTAGATCTTCCGAAGTGGAAAAAGCGGCTCCGTCCTTAGTCCAGGAATAGGTATAAGTTCCGGTTCCGCCGGTGGCGGTAATGGCTATACTTCCATCTGCAGCTTCAAAACAGCTTACATCTGTTTCTAAATCCGCTGCAAGCACTAATTCAGCAGGCTCTATTATCGTATAACTTGCCGTAGCCGTACAGCCCGCATTATCGGTGACTTCGAGATCATAAATACCTGCTTCCAAGCTTGAAATATCGGCTGTGGAGGCTGAAAATCCGTTGGGGCCTGTCCAACTGTAGGTATAACCGGTACTGCCCGGTTGACCACCGCTAACCTCAATATCCAGACTTCCGGTGGAATTCCCAAAGCATGAGACATGGGTTTGTGTGGTTAATGCAATTTCTATTTCAGTAGGTGCATCGATGGTGAACGAAAGGGTTTGTGGACCACAACCATTATCATCAGTTACCATAACTTCATAAACCCCAGGTTCCAGATTAGTTAGATCTTCCGAAGTGGAAAAAGCGGCTCCGTCCTTAGTCCAGGAATAGGTATAAGTTCCGGTTCCGCCGGTGGCGGTAATGGCTATACTTCCATCTGCAGCTTCAAAACAGCTAACATCTGTTTCTAAATCCGCTGCAAGCACTAATTCAGCTGGTTCGGTAATCGTGTAACTTGCAGTTGTTGTACAGCCCACATCATCCATAACTTCGAGATCATAAATACCTGCTTCCAAGCTTGAAATATCGGCTGTGGAGGCTGAAAATCCGTTGGGGCCTGTCCAACTGTAGGTATAACCGGTACTGCCCGGTTGACCACCAGTCACGGTTGTCTCTATTGAACCGTCCTTTACGCCAAAACAGCTAATATTTGTTACAACCTCATTTATGTCAATCTTAGCCAAAACAGTTACTTCTCTAAAGAATGAGGGTCCTGCACATCCATTAGTATAGGGAATAATCGTGTAGACAAGAACACTTGAATTTCCTGTAGGATTGATATTAGTCAAGGTCTGACTAAATTCTGCTTGAGGCGTCGTCTCTGCGGTCGCTCCTGTGACCGTTCCTATTGGAGTAACAAAAGGCAAATCCCATGTGTAAAGAGTTACAGGCGGTGGTGCACTGCCATCCTGATTCAAAGGGATATTTATAAATGTTTCTCCTGAACAAACTTCCATGCGTTCAAAACCAATATCTGCTACTTGTTGTGCATTTATAGAGGCTACATCAGAAATTAAGGGAGAACAACTAGTAGGAGTAAAATTAATAATGCAGTAATAATAAACAGTTCCTTCAATTGCACTGGGGGTATAGCTTGCAGAAGTAGCTCCCGCTATAAGAGTACCTGATGTATTATCATCTATATTATTCATGTACCACTGGTAAGAAGGAGTACCTGTTGATGTATCATAGGCAACTGTCAGATCTTCTAAATCGTCGCTATTACTACCACAAATAGCCTGAGATTGAGGTTGCTCAGTAAAAATAGGTTTTTCTTCTATGCTAATAGTTACTGTGCCACTTTGATTTTGAGAATCACCAGCATCATCAATTACATTTAGAAGTTCATATATATAGGTTCCTGAAAGAGCACTATTAACCGGCAATACCGCAGAATCTGATCCTACAGCAGATGTTATTGTCTCAGGGGCACCACCATTTACAGAATAAGTAAAAGTATATGGTGAGCTTCCTGCTGCACCTGTAAAAGTAACTTCTGGATCTGGTGAATCATTCTGGCAAAGACTTGTGCTCCCACTTATGGTTGCAGTAGGTAAGAGAAAATCTGGATTTACTAAAAAAGAGAGATCTTCAGCAGAAGAGCGACCTAAGTCTAATCTTCTCCCCCGATTACCGGTAAAAAGACTCAAGCCTAATAAGCCAGCTATTAAAACAAGAAAGCAAAATTTTTGCATGGGGTATTTTCAATTTTGCGGGAAGAAGTTCTAGCGTAATTTAATTACAACTATTATTATCATTAAATATCTTATGTTATTTCTTTAAATATTAACTGTTCATCTTCTAATGTAACTGACGTACTGTATTTATTTTTTAACATAATTTTATTCATGGCAAAATCTCACTTTTATAACTTAAAACCTAGCTAAAAATCATAAATATTGATTTTTAACACTGCGAATTAAAAGCCTCTCGCTTAAGAATTAAATGTCCACAAATCATAATAATTAAATTTAAATGAAACTTTAGCTGTTGAATTCATTGTTATTCATGAAATTACTTTTTTTTCTGAAATAAGATATTCGTAATTTAGAAAGGTATTTTTTTCGATAATTCAATACCAACCAACCTAAATAAACATAAATGACAACCAGAAGAAACTTTTTAGCCCAGACAGGTGCAGTAGCCATGGGCACTTTAATTCTACCCTCTTTTTCATTTACAAGTCGCACAGAAAAAGATCTGGGCGTACAACTCTATACATTTAGAGATGCTATGCAGGCAGATGCAAGAGGCACACTTGAGAAAATTGCCATCTTAGGTATTACACAAATAGAAAGCGCAAGAAGCCAAAAAGGAAATTATTATGGGCTCACCCCCAAAGAAATGAAACAGGTTTGCAAAGATCTGGGTATGACCCTTAAAAGCGGGCATGTGCATATGGACGAAAATTGGGAAGACACCATGCAGCAGGCTGTTGATTCTGGTCAGGATTATTTAATTGTTTCTACTATGCCGTCTGAAGGACAGACAATTGATAATTATAAAAAAGTAGCTGAAGCTTTTAATAAAGCGGGAAAACAATGTAAAGATCGTGGACTCAAATTTGGTTATCACAACCACAATTACGAGTTTGACAAAGTTGATGGCAAAGTACTTTACGACGTACTGCTCGACAATACAGATGCAGACCTTGTACATATGGAACTTGATCTGGGCTGGGTCGTGGCTTCGGGCAATGACCCGATGGATTATTTTAACCGCTATGAGGGACGTTTCCCGCTGTGGCACTTAAAAGATATGGATCTGGCCAAAAAAGAAAGTACAGAATTTGGTAAAGGCGGCTTGCCGCTTGCAGATATTTTAGACCATAAAAAAGAATCTGGTTTAAAATACATTTTTATAGAACAGGAAGAATATGCAGACAATCCTTTTGACAGTATGCAATACAATCTTGATTATTTAAAGCAGATGTAATTCAATTAAATAGTCAGGAACATGCCTGTTTACAGGCGAAAACGGGGTGAAGAAGTTCATCCCGTTTTTATTTTTAAAATTCCCAGCCCTACTTTATTTAAATTGCAGTGATGAAAGCAGCCTCTGTCGCAATAATTAAAAAAGATCTTAAACATCGTTCACAGGAAGAACTTGTAGAACTGGTTTTACGCTTATCAAAATTTAAGAAAGAAAATAAAGAACTGCTAACCTATTTGCTCTTTGAGGCAGATCATGAAGAAGGTTATATTGAGATAATAAAATCGGAAATAAATGACCAATTTTCGGCCATAACAAGCAAAAACTACTACTACATCAAAAAAAGCATACGCAAGATACTACGGGAAACTAAAAAGTACATTCGCTATAGCGGAAATAAAGAAACAGAGGTCATTTTATTACTGCATTTCTGCGAAAAACTTCAAGAATTTAAGCCCTCTATTTCGCGCAATACTACACTCAAAAATCTCTACGATCGCCAGTTAGATCTCATTAACCGAAGGATTGCAGCACTACATGAAGATTTGCAGTATGATTACCTAAGAGAACTTGAGGCTTTAAATTGAACTATCCACAATACAATCATACATTACTGAAATTCAATAATTTAACCACGCCAAATGATAAATTGCTTATATTTAACAAGTTATTTAGATAAATAACTAAAAACTCCCCTTTTTCGCTTCTAAAATAGTATCCCTTTTTATCATTGTTTTTAATGAATTCAAGATTTGGATATGCACTATTTTCTGCCTTTCAGTTTAATCACGTCTACTTCAGGTTATACTCTTTCCGCAAGTTCATTAAGCTTTTCCCCTATTTATTATTCCGCACATGCAAGCTTTTCAAAATGTAAACACTCATAACAATTACAAATATTTACAATTATGAAAACCCTCATTTTTTTAGTACTCGCAATATTTATTTACTCAGGCTGTGAAGACAAAAAACCAGAACGCTACACCCAGCAGTCACCAGAAATAGCCACTTACAAAAAGGTCATAGCTGCTTATGAAAATCAGGATTGGGAAGAGTTGATCAGTCATTATGCAGATACTGCAAAAATCATGAACAATGTTACCGAAGAGAACGGACTCACTATTTCACAACTTGTTGATCAGGATAAAGAAGACGCTTCAATTTTTAGAGATTGGGACTTTGTAGATAAAGATTCAGAATATGAAATGGTTCTTACAGACAAAGGCGAGACCTGGGTAAATTTCTGGGGATTATGGCAGGCTACTTTGCAAGCTAACAACAAACAATACAAGATACCTGCGCACATCACTGCTCGCTTTGTTGATGGCAAGATCGTAAAAGAATTTGGCTACTGGGACATTTCTGAAATTACCACAGACATGCAGACCATGCAAGATACAATCCTGGTCCCAGAACCAATAATAGATTAACCATCAACAGCGTTTCCAGACCAATAAAAAATCGCCATAAACAGTTACAAAATCGGTTAAAACATGAAAAAATCAGCTTTATTTCTATTCGTTTTCCTGTGCTCCTTCAGTATGTATTCCCAACAAAGTGCTACTGATAAAAATATAGAAATGTACACTTCAGTTTGGGATGAAATAATTAATGATGGCCAAATTAATAAAATCAACAATTCAAGTTTTGACCCAGAAGTTACACTCATTTCAAGTCCCGAAAACATTGTGGGGATTGACGCTTTTAAAACATATTATCAAAATTACCTCACGGGCTTTTCAGACATAACTTTTAACATTGTAGAGGTTTTTGGAGATGGAGATGGTGATAAAATTGTAAAACACTGGAATTTTAAAGGAACGCATAGTGGTGATTTCTTTAGCATTCCCGCTACAGGAAAAACGGTTGATGTTGAAGGCGTGACTTTAGTCAAAATGAAAAATGGCAAGATCACTCAGGAACAGGATTTTATGGATAATGCAGTGTTTTTGCAGCAATTAGGCCTTATGTCTAATCCTGAAAATATGCAGGTAATTGATAACTTATACAAATCGTTTGCTTCTGGCGATATACCCTCAGTTCTGGGGGCTATGGATCCTAAAATACAATGGAATGAGGCCGAAGGTAACAGGTACGCAAGCGGAAATCCCTACATTGGTCCTGATGCGGTTTTAAACGGAGTTTTTATCCCCATAGGTGGAGATCATGAATATTTTAATCTTACAGATATTGATTTACATGAAATGAGCAATAATCAGGTATTTGCAACTTTAAGATACAATGCAAAACTCAAAAACGGGAAAGCCTATGACGCACAGGTAGCCCATTTATGGACGTTAAATGATGGAAAGATTATAGCTTTTCAACAATATGCAGATACTAAAAAACTGGCTGAAGCAGAAAATAAATAGCAGACTATGACGACGGGAAATAACCACTGGACCAAAGAAGAATTAAAAACATACATACTGCTACTTTGCGCAAAGGCAGATCAATATGAGAGTGAAAATGAGATTGACCTCATAAGATCTAAAATTGACATTAACACTTTTGAAAAAGTTTACACAGAAATTTCTAAAGACAATGAAGAAAACAGTCTTGCTAAAATACAGGACAATATAGCCTGGCACGAGTATTCTAATATGGAGTTATCTAAGCTTAGAAAAGAGATGCACGAAGTTTTTTTGAGCGATGAAAAATTCACCATGATGGAAAGGAACATTGACCGGATATTAGACAATATTATTTACTAGAACCGGGGACAAAAACTTACAATTCTTTTATTAGAACTTCATTCTTAATGATAAGAATTTTAGTTTCTTCAAGTAGCGATTTTTCCTGCTTTAAAAACTCATTGATCTTATCTTCTGTGTCTGTGAGCTCCACCACATGAGGATGTTTAAAGTGTCTGGTTTCGCTCGTCCAGTGTATTTTCTTTTTTTCAAAATAACCTTTACTCACATTAAAATTGATTGCCTGATCCAGATCAAAAGCTTTTGCCTTTTTAATGAGCTCAGTGGCAAAATCTGACGAACTTATTTTCTTCCAAAAAGAGACGTTTTTAATTTTTTGACCGTACTCAAAATAAATTCGCACCGTAATTAAATTCGTCATTTTTTCTCCCTTTTATTTTTAATTTCAGAAAGCTGAAGTCCTTTTTCTCTCAGGTAAGTATTGTTTTTTGGGCTTCCTATGATCTGCGAGGCATAAACACCAGAATGTCCTGAAAATAGGTAAGAAACACTGCAGGCAAGCGCGATAAATACTCCAGATTCTATACCAAATAATTCAATTCCCATTACGGTACACGCGATAGGTGTGTTAGTTGCACCGGCAAATACGGCTACAAAACCCATCCCGGCAAGCAAACCCATTGGCAACGGAATAAACCAGATCAACACATTCCCTAAAGTAGCTCCTATATAGAATAACGGAGTCACTTCACCGCCTTTAAAACCAGCGCCCAAAGTGAAAGAGGTAAAAAGAAGTTTTGCCAAGAAATCATACGAATTGAGATTGATCACGAAAGAATCTACAATTGTGGGCAAACCTAAACCAATGTATTTTGTTGTGCCGATGCTATATATGGCTATTGCCAAAACAACCCCGCCAATAACCGGCCGCAACGGTGGATATTTTATATGTTTTTTAAACAAGTTGCTCCAGAAATGCGTCGATTTTGAAAAGAGCATCGCAACCAGACCGAAAATTATTCCTGCAAGAAGCGCCCACAACAAGTTTACAGGATTCATTTCGGCGACAGTATCTATATGATAATGTGTATGAGAGACATCCCACATTTGGCAAAAATAATCAGCTAAAACTGCCGCTATAAAACTGGGGATTATGGCATCAAGCCTGATTCTTCCTAATACCAAAACCTCAAGCGCAAAAATTCCGCCCGCGAGCGGAGTCCCGAAAACCGAGGCAAAACCGGCACTTATACCGGCAATTAGAACGATTTTTCGATCTCTGTTAGAGAGTTTAAAAAGTTTAGTAAAGCGATCTGCTACCGCACCACCTACCTGTACTGCAGTGCCTTCACGACCTGCAGAACCACCAAATAAATGCGTTAAGATAGTTCCGAAAAGAACCAGCGGCGCCATTCTAAACGGAATGATTTTTTTAGGAGAATGAAATTCTTCAAGTAAGAGATTGTTTCCTTTTACAACACTATCGCCATATAGATGATAAGAAAGACCAATGATAAATCCGCCCACAGGAAGTAAAGCGATGATCCATAAATGTGCTTCTCGCCAGTTGGTCGCCCATTCTAAACTTAAGAGGAAAAATGCAGAAATACTACCCGCGATCAACCCAATGAGCGTACAAATTGCAATCCATTTAAAAAGATAGATGAGAGACGGGAATTGCTCTATTGAGGTGAGAAAATTTTTAAGTTTTTTTATTTCCATTTTGCCTTATATACATGAGTTCTACCTTGGCATTTGCCAGTAAAAGTAGAAGTCATCAGTCCTAAAAAGAACAGTTCAAGGCAGACCTCATTGCCTAAAGAACAGCAAAAATAAGATAAAAATTCAAAAACTTCAGAATAGGCGCCTTTTTCAGATTATTGAGGTTAAATAAGTTCTTCAACTGAAATAAATTTCGCAAGCGGCATTACTTCAAAATTTAATTTTATTCATTTATATTTATTGATATTCAGCCAGTTAATAAATTATATTGTGTTCTTTAGAAAATTAAAGCGCGTACTCATAAAAGAAAATCGTTTCACTAAATACCTGCTCTACGCCGTGGGCGAAATTCTTCTTGTAGTTATAGGAATTCTCATCGCTCTCGAGATCAATAACGCAAATGAAGTACACAAGAACCGGGAGATTACCAATACTTATCTTGAGAATCTGGTAAAAGAGATAGACTACAACATTTATATTTTTGAAAATGCCTTTGTAAATCGATATGATGTAAAAATGAAAGGTCTCTATCTCGCCCGTGCTATCTATGAAGAAAACATTGAGATTATAGATACAACAGAAGCCGTAAAAAGTCTGGGATTGGGCGGTGTCTATGCCACGGGAATTGCAGAACCGGGGAACTCGATCTTTACAAGTCTCAACAATACCGGTAATATAAGGCTACTTGATTTTGAACTGCGCACCGCAATCCTAGATTATTATACAGATCTTAAACTGGCGCACCAGATGTCTAAAGATCAATTAAGCGGTTACAACTTACTTATGAATTCCCTGCGTCCTTATAACCCGGAAACTCCAGATTCTACAACTGCCTATTCCAGAAAATACGTTTTAGAAAAAGCGAAAACAGAAGAATTCTATCAAACTGCTAATCTCGAAATATCCAGTGCAAACCATAATTTAAGGCGCATAAAAAATATAATAGCTCAAGGCGAAAACCTCATTAAAATGATTGAAAATCGGTTAAAAGAGTGAAAAATCGGCTTATAATCTTATACCTTTATTAGCCATATTTGTAACTATTAAAATTGAATGAGCAAAGAAGAAACACATGATCTCATTGGTTTCCTTTCTGTTTTCAGTCAGGAAGTCCAAGAGCTTGTGCTCTCACTTCGCGAGTTTATTTGGGATCAATTTCCACAAGCTAACGAACTCATTTATGATAATTACAATGCGCTGGCCATTGGCTGGTCACCGTCTTTAAAATCGAGTCAGACTTTTTGTACAATTTCTATTTTTAGAACAACAATGCTGTACATTTTGGCTTTTATTGGGGCAGCGTACTCAAAGATTCCGAAAAAATACTGGTTGGTTCAGGTAAGTAATACCGGTATATTTTGGTCAAAAATCGGGAGAATTTGCCTAAAAACTACCTGATAAATCTCATGCAGGAAGCCTATTCTTTTTCACTTTCAAAAACAAAACCAGCCGATTTAAACGAACAAGGCAAAACCATCACAAAATCTATTTCTGAAAAGAAAAGGGAAAAGAAAAAGCCTTCTTGATTTTTACTGAATCTTCATATTATGAAGAAACAAAAAGCTCTTTAAGATATTTAATATTAGATTTAGCCGAATCAATTACCTCAGCAGATCTTCCGTTAAGGATCAATTTTCCCATACTTGTTGCAAAACCTTTTACCTGATCAAATTTTAATTGTGGAGGCATCGCAAGGGCATCAGGATCTGTAAAAATACTTACAAGCGCCGGTCCTTTATGAAACAAGGCTTCTTCAATTACATTATGTACTTTATCTGAATCCTGAACCGTCCATGCTTTTATATTCATAGCTTCAGCCACTCTCGCAAAGTCAGGGTTTACCATATCTGTCTGCCAATCTGGAATACCCGCGACCTGCATTTCAAGCTTAACCATACCCAGAGTTCGGTTATTAAAAATGATGATCTTGACAGGGATTTGATACTGACTTATAGTCATCAAATCACCCAAAAGCATACTTATACCGCCATCGCCACACAAAGCGATTACTTGCCTTTCCGGATGAGATAATCCCGCTCCTATCGCCATGGGCATTGCATTTGCCATAGAACCATGATTAAATGAGCCGGTAAGATATCTGTTACGTTTCCCTTTTAAATAGCGTGCTGCCCACACTGCAGACATTCCCGTATCTACTGTGAAGATCGCATCATCTGTTGCCAGGTCGTCTATTATAGCCGCAACATATTCTGGGTGAATTTTTTCTTCTTCATTCTTGCCGCGTACATAGCTTTCATATTTCTCTTCTATCTCCATGTGTACTTTACGCATTTCCTTTAGAAAGGTATCATCGGTTTTTGCTTCAACCGCAGGAAGCAATGCCTGTAAAGTAGCTTGTATATCGCCGCAATAACCATAATCTACCTTTGCTCTTCTACCTATACGCTCCGGCTTCAGATCAATTTGTACAATCGTATTTTTTTCGGGTAAATAATCTGTATATGGAAAATCTGTTCCCAGCAAAATAACCAGATCTGCCTCGTGCATAGAGAGAAATCCCGATTTTGTCCCAAGAAGTCCGTTAAGCCCAACAGCAAATGGATTTGTTTCTTTATCAAAGAATATCTTTCCTCTAAAACTAAACCCCATGGGAGCCTGTAATTTTTCGGCCAGCTGCATTACTTCAGCTTGTGCATCTTTGCAGCCGTAACCGCAATAGATCATCACCTTTTTATTAGAATTGACCACCTCGCTCAATTCTTCTAATTCTGCCTTTCCGGGAAGTATAACCGGGTTTGTATAATAATTTTTTTCAGAAGTAGTGACCGCTTCGGCCTCTGCCTCTGCAACATCGCCGGGAAGTCCTAAAACGCCAACGCCTCTTTCATTTATTGCATGTTGAATAGCGCCTTGTAAACCATGAATTGCCTGCGTAGGCGTATTTGCCATAAAGCAGTACTTGCTGCAGTCGTCAAACAATTTAACCACATTAGTCTCCTGAAAGTTTACCGTACCCAATTTATTTGTAGTAATTGTAGAAGCAATCGCGATCACCGGATTTCCAGAGCGATTAGCATCATAAAGTCCGTTGATTAAATGTACGTGCCCGGGACCGCTACTTCCCATGCAACAACCTATACCGTTGAGTTCTGCATCCATAGAAGCAGCATAAGCCCCGGCTTCTTCGTGTCGCACATGCACCCACTGTATACTGCCATCTCTGCGTATCGCATCATTTACAGGATTTAAACTGTCACCGGTAATGGCATAAACTCTTTTCACACCCGCTTTAACCAGCATTTCTACAAGAACATCTGCAACACTTTTAGCCATATCAATAGTTTAGGATTCGTGAATCTTTTGACTAAAGTTATCGCTTATCTCATTCAGGAGGTGTTAATTAACTCGTAAGAATAGAGCGTTGAAATGTTAATCGTTATGATTTGTAGTATCTAAAGCCATTCTTAAAATACTTACGGGATGCAAAGCCTCTCGCTGTGTGCCGTCTTTTATTTGATGACGGCAGCTCGTTCCCGGCGCGGCGATAATCGTATCTGCAGCAGCTTTGCGTACTGCGGGAAATAAAGTTTGTTCACCAATATTCATACTTACCTCATAGTGCTCTTCTTCATAACCAAATGAACCGGCCATCCCGCAGCAACCCGATGGGATAATTGTAGGCTTATAATTAGCTGGAAGATTGAGAATCGCAAATGTATGTTCTATTGAAGAAAGCGCTTTTTGATGACAATGCCCGTGTATCTTTAAAGTTTTGGCTTCGGTAGTAAATGTATCTGCAGTGATATTTCCTGAGCGCATTTCATTATGTAGAAATTCGTCAATTAAAAAGGTATTAGCGGCAATCGCTTTCGCGGAAGCGACATTTTTCACAAGCCTTGAGTATTCATCTCTAAATCCTAAAATGGCAGAAGGCTCTATCCCAATAAGCGGAGTTTCAGCTGAAACCAATTCTTTAAAAATATCAACATTTTTACACGCTACTTTACGCGCCTCTTTTAAGAATCCTTTTGAAATAAAAGATCGACCGCTCTCAGGATGCTTTACAATGCGAACCTCATAATTGAGCTTCTGTAAAAGCACGACCGCATCTTCACCTATTTGTGCATCAAGATAATTTGTAAACTCATCTACAAACAGGTAAACTGATTTTACAGGCTGCTGCGGATTATTATTTAACAGCGACTTTAATGACTTCCTAAACGTCTTTTTAGAAAGCGGCGGCAGGCTACGTTTTTTTGCAATGTGCAGCGTGCGCTTCATAAAACCAGCTGTAAGTTTGCCTTTATAGATCGCGTTTGTAAATCCCGGGGCTACAGCTGCAAACTGATTAAGATGACTGTTAAATGCAAAAGCCCTGGTGCGCATTGAGCTGCCATTTTGCTTTTTGTATTGATATTGAAATTCTGCTTTTAAAGTCGCAACATCAACGTTGCTGGGACATTCACTGGCGCAAGCCTTGCAACTTAAGCAGAGGTCAAAAACCTCATTGAGCTCTTTGTGATTAAATTTGTTCTTGACTTCAGAAGTGGTTAAAAATTCGCGTAAAGCATTTGCCCTACCGCGAGTTGTATCTTTCTCATTGCGTGTAGCGCGATAACTTGGGCACATGGTACCACCGGCAGCGGGAAGTTTACGGCAATCGCCGCTACCGTTACATTTTTCGGCGGCACGTATTATCCCTTCAGAATCTTCAAAATTAAGCAGTGTTTTTACTTTTGGCTCTTTGCGGTTGATCTCGTATCTCAGATTACGATCCATAGGATACGCGTTTACGATCTTACCCGGATTAAAAATATTTTCAGGATCAAAAATCTTCTTGATCTTCTTGACAATTTTATAGTTCTCCTCGCCTATCATAAGCGGAATAAATTCGGCTCGCACAATACCGTCACCGTGTTCCCCGCTCATAGAGCCGTTATATTTTTTTACGAGTTTAGCGACATCTGTGGTGATTTTTCTAAAGAGAACAACATCTTCCTTTTTCTTTAAATTCAAAATGGGACGTAAATGAAGCTCTCCTGCTCCTGCATGGGCATAATAAACAGCGTCTTGTTTATAGCCTTTCATTAAAGCGGAAAATTCGTTGACATACGAAGATAAATCCTCAAGCGCTACTGCAGTATCTTCTATACAAGCCACAGCTTTGCGATCACCTACAATATTACCCAGCAAGCCTAATCCTGCCTTTCTCAACTCCAGCGCCTGGTCTATCTGCTCCCCGTGCAATGGCGGAAAAGCATACGCCAAACCCGATTTTTGTAGTGTTTCCGTTAGTTTTTCTGCCTGCGCAATCGCAGTTTTTAAATCGGCTGCGCGCACTTCCAGCATTAAAATAGCTGCAGGATCACCCTGAATGAAGAATCGGTTTTTCTGCTGCTCGCGGTTATTAAGCGTACAATCAAGAATCACCTTATCCATCATTTCGCAGGCGTACAGATTGTGTTTCATCGCTGGCACAACAGCCTGTAAACATTTCTCAATACTTTCAAAATGGGCGGCGACCATCACGCCATGTTCAGGCGGCAGCTCATCCAGTTTTAAAGTTACTTCTGTGGTAAAAGCCAGCGTACCTTCACTCCCGGCAAGCAGTTCACAGAAATTAAATTGCTTCTCATGCTCATCAAAAACCGCGGTATCGATTAATTTATCGATTGCATAGCCTGTATTTCTGCGATGAATCTCAGGTTTTGGGAATTCATCGGCTATTTTTTGTCTTGTTTCAGCCGATTTTAATGCTTTATAGACCGATTTATACAGCTTACCCTCAAGTGTTTTTAACTTTCGCTTTTGCGAAAATTGAGCCGTGTTCATAGCTTCAAAAACCACTTCGCTGGCATCGCTGAGTAACGCCTTTACCTGAACTACTTTATCGCGCGTAACGCCGTATTGAATAGATGTTGTGCCTGAAGAATTATTACCAACCATGCCGCCAATCATGCAGCGATTTGAGGTGGAAGTGTTTGGTCCAAAGAAAAGTCTGTGAGGTTTCAGGAATCGGTTTAGTTCGTCCCGTATTACCCCGGGTTGTACCGTAACCGTTTTATTTTTCGCGTCAAGCGCTATGATTTCAGTGAAATATTTTGAGACATCTACTACAATTCCGTCACCTACACATTGCCCGGCGAGCGAAGTTCCTGCTGTTCTTGGTATTAATGACGTATTATTAGCTTTCGCGAAAATTATTAATACTTTAATATCTTCTACAGATCTGGGAAAGGCAACTGCGAGCGGCATTTTGCGATACACCGAAGCATCTGTGGCATAGAGTGTTTTATGTAAATCATCAAAAAAAAGTTCGCCTTCTAAAGTTACGGCGAGTTGCTCTATGGCTTTCTTCAGGTCTATCGTCATACTTCAAAAATACAATAATGATGTTTTGTGATTAACAATATCTTAAGCAAGGTTAACAAAAAATTGGCTGATGTAAGAATGCAGCGCAATAGCTCAACAATTACATTTGTCACATTAACAATTAATCAAACTAATTATGAAAAAAATCTTTTTATGCGTCCTTTTTATTGCAGGATGTTTATCGCAAACAAATGCTCAGGAAATTGCAGAGAATGCGTTGGGGCTACGCTTAGGAGATAATGATGGTTTTGGCGGGGAAGTTTCTTATCAAAGAGCTTTAAGCGAAAACAACAGACTAGAACTTGATCTGGGCTGGAGAAATGGTAACGACTACGACGCGGTAAAACTTGCCGGTGTTTACCAGTGGTTATGGAACATTGACGGCGGTTTTAACTGGTATGCCGGTGCCGGTGGTGGTCTGGGAAGTGTAGGTTATGATGCTAATTATCCCGGTCATGAAGATGACGATGAGATCTTCGTTTTTGGTGCTGGTGATATTGGGATTGAGTACAACTTTGATATCCCATTGCTGTTGTCACTAGACTTTAGACCAGAAATAGGTTTTAATGATTTTAATAACGATGTGGGTTTTGACATCGCTTTAGGTATACGTTACCAGTTTTAAGAAGATCCTGACTATTAATTATAGTGGGCAAATGAGAATGATTTGTTTAAATGCCTCTGCAAAAGCAGAGGCATTTTTTATTTGATCAATAATTTTGAAATAAACTCTTTACCTGCAGAAGCAACTTTTACAAAGTACAAGCCGCTTTGCAAATCACTTACCTCAACATCTATTTTTTTATTGGTGGGCGTTAACTGATTGCGTTTTAAAACCTTCCCTGCAAGATCAAAAACCTCATATTTTAGGGGTAAAATCGATGTAGTTTTTAGATTAATTATGAAATTATTTACGGCAGGATTTGGGTAAATAGTAATATCATTTACCTGAAAATCATCTGTTGCTAAAACAGTCGCTCTTGTATTGCTAACAGCCTCCCCGCTTAATGTATTATCTACAGAATTACCGGTTACTTTAAACCAGATCTCTGCACCATTCTCAACTGAAGCTGAGCTATCTTCCCATAAGTAGCTTGTAGATGTAATGCCCGTTGCGATTGTATTAAAAGTCACCTGATCATCTGTGCTGTACTCGAGATCATAAGTGAGCGGGCGCCCATCATCAGGGTTTGTGACTTCCCAGGTAATTGCGGTACTACTGTCCCAGCTATCTGTTGACGGACTTGTAACATTGAGTTCAGGATTTGTATAGTGATGTAATAATTCGGCAAAGCCTTCGCCTGTGACGGCTACACCGTTTACAGTTCCCGTAATTGTGGTTGTGCCTTCATAAAAGCGAATAGGCAAAGAAACTTCGGCATTGTGTTGCAAAGTGATTATTGTAATATCTACATTGTCTGTAGTAGATGTAAGTCGCCACTTTTGAGCGTAGCACCGCGCATCATCATCTGTAAATTTGTATTCTAATCTTTCGAGATGAAAATCGCTTATTGTGTACTGTGTATTCTCGTCTTTGTAAACGGCCATAAACTTATATTTTAAACCCTCTGGTATTTCGCCCTGAGCGGTAAATAAATTCCACAAATTAATATCCATACCGTTTGAGAGATTTATGCTCATCCATTCATAATCTTCACTATTGTAAGGATTAAAACTTCCGTATTGCCGGTCTATCCATGAAGTTCCTGTAACATTCTCTGTGATTCCGTTTAAAGTTATAGAACCGTTTACTTGGTTTTTTGTCTGGGAATAGTAATACGTGTAATTAGAACCACCGCCTTGCTCAAAAAAGCCATCGTCCTCAAGAATAAGTGGGTCTTTAAGCGCTGCATAATCAAGAGTGAGATTACCTGATGAACTTGTAGCATTTATAGAATACTCAAAAGGAATAAGATCGCTGCCATCTTTTTTTGTTACCCAACTGTCGTTGCCACCTAAAAAGATATTTGCTCCTATTTCTAAATGGTCTGTCGCCAGCGTATTGTAATTGACCAGTGATGTTTGTGGATAAAATGCACCGGTGTCATCATTACTGAAGTTTAAAATGCGAAACCCATCAAACCCACTTTGTGGATAGTAAAAGTAGGTGAGCATATAACTGTAGTGATTGCCCGTAGTCTCCCCTACAACATGACCTGTGGTATACCACCATTCTATAGGTTCTGTAGTGTGGTGCCCTTCATCAACAGGAAAAGAAATAAGACTTTCGGCTGACGGTAAAAATGGATAGATCTTCCAGTCCTGCGCACGAACTGGTGCGCACAAAAGCGCAAGAGCCAGAAATGGCAATACGTATTTTAATTTCATGTTGAGAGAGTTATGATTTGTTGGTCAAAAACCGGTAAAAAAGGTCAAAAATCGACCTAATTAGCCTAGTTTTCAATCAAATATAACATTCTCCTGACTGGGATTGAATTAAATACCGGAAATTTTACTTTTGAAAAAACAATTTAGACTTTTTCAATTTTTAAAGCTTTGAGATAAACCTCTTCGTACATAGGTACAATAGCATCTATATCAAATTTACGTGCTTCTGCTCTGGCTTGCTTTTTAAACCGGGCAAGTGTATCATCATCCTGAAGAATACTTATAGCATTTGCTGCCATACCTTCAAGATCACCTATCTCATTAAGATAGCCAGAAACACCTTCTACATTTACTTCGCCTAAACCTCCCGCGTTAGAAGAAACTACAGGAACACCGGCAGCCATCGCTTCTAGAGCTGCAAGACCAAAACTTTCTGCCTGAGAAGGAAGCAGGAACAGATCTGAAAAGCATAGAATCTTATCAATCTCGTTACTATTACCCAGAAATACTACTTTTTTAGAGATTCCTAATTCCTCACACAGCTGTTCTGCAGGAGCTCTTTCTGGGCCCTCGCCTACCATTATAAGTTTGGCAGGTACATGTTGCTGTATCTTATGAAAAACCTTTACAACATCTGGTATACGTTTAACTTCTCTAAAGTTACTTATATGCGTTACGATACGTTCATTTTCAGTCGCCATAAGATCACGCTGGCAATCTGTGAATTCTGAATGAATATGGCTAAAATCAATAAAGTTAGGTATAACCTTGATTTTCTTTTTAATATCAAACAAACGCAGGGTATCCTTTTTAAGGCTCGCAGAAACCGATGTTACCACATTGCTTTTGTTTATACTAAAAGTTACCGCTGGTTTATAAAAGGGATGATTACCTACAAGAGTAATATCTGTGCCGTGAAGTGTTGTAACCATGGGTACATTTATACCTTCCTGCTTTAGCATTTTTTGCGCCATATAACCTGCATATGCGTGTGGTATAGCATAATGTACATGAAGCACATCTATATGATATGCTCTTATGATATTTACCAATTTACTTGAAAGAGCAAGCTCATATGGCTGATAATGAAAGAGTGGATAATCTGGTACATTTACCTCATGAAAAAAAATCTTCTCATTGAGAAGATCAAGCCTTACTGGCTGCTTGTAGGTGATAAAATGTACCTCATGGCCGCGCTTAGAAAGAGCGATACCAAGTTCTGTGGCTACAACCCCACTACCACCAAAGGTGGGATAACAAACTATAGCAATCTTCATTATGCAAAAGTACTAATTAACTATGGCTTCCTGTATAGCCTCTTGTATTATAGTGCGCAGGTTAGAAGTGATCAACTTTCTATTATCTGCAGTAGGAAAAGTGCGGTTAGACAGGAATACATACACAATTTCAGATTCAGGATCTGCCCAGGCTAAAGTGCCGGTAAAACCTGAATGCCCAAAACTACTATCTGAAACACAACCACATGTAGGCCCTACTGTTCCTAATTGCGGTTTATCAAAACCTACACCGCGACGCACATTTTCTTTACAATAATAGCAGGTATTAAAACTATCCATCGTTTCTTTTGAGAAGAATCGTTTGCCGCCGTAATAACCATTTTGCAGATACATTTGCATCAATTTTGCAACATCATTAGCATTGCTAAAAAGACCGGCGTGACCACCAATATTGTTTTCCATAGCCGCTCCCATGTCATGTACATATCCCTGTATTTGCTGCATACGGTAATAGGTATCATTTTCTGTGGGGACGATATCATCTTTTGCAAATTTAGTAAGCGGCAAATATCCCGTATGATCTGCACCTATTTTGCTGTAAAAATGTGCCTGAGATAACTCATCCAGATTTTTACCGTAATAGTCTTCAAGATATTTTTTGAACAAATAATAAGAAAGGTCACTGTACTTATAACCTTTATGCGGTCTTAAGTCTGAATCTGCGATTATTTTAACGATGCTATCCTGATAATCTGAGCGTAGATAAACTTCATCTGCTACTTTTATATCAAAATCATCTGAAGGTGCCTTACGGTAATATTTTTCTGAGATCTGTCCCGTGGCACTATCCAGAGTATGAATGTAGAAAGGAATCCAGGCTTTAAGTCTTCCGTAATGAGACAATACTTCTTTTACCGTAATATTGGTCTTATTTGTATTTTTTAATTCCGGAATTATGTTTCCCAGTTTATCATTTAAATGAAGGGTTCCTTCATCTTTTAATTCCATCAACAGTGGTAATGTCGCTAATATCTTGGTCATACTCGCCAGATCATAAACATCTGTAAGAGCTACTTTCTGTTTTTTAGTATATGTATGAAAACCAAATGCTTTCTCATAAATCACTTTTCCATGGCGCGCAACAAGAACTTGTGCCCCGGGAAACATCACACCGTTTAATCCTACTTTGACCAAAGAATCTATTTTCTCCAGCTTTTTAGAATCCATTCCTTCTTCTTCAGGAATACCATATTTTAACCTGCGCAGTGTTCCCGTTTCATAACTAGTACCCACCGGAAAATCGGTACCTAGGGAAACCGGCGATTTACCCGACGCGCCTATTGCCCCAAAAATAAGCTGAGCGCTCATTTCCTGTACTATATTGCTGTTTTGATAAGACAGTACAATGCTCTCTATATTATCATTTGCAGGCAGATCTAGCAAAGCATAAGGTCGTACAAATAAATCCAAAACAACCTGATTATCTTCTGCTATGCCATTTATCCACTCAATATCTTTTGCTGTGAGTTTGTATGATTTCCACGGGGTAGCGTTTGATCTGTGAAAACCAATGATCACATAATTATAAGCTCGTAGATCTTCTAGCAATTGAGGTAATGTAGGTGCACTAACTTTAGCAACTTTTGCGTAGCGTGTCATCTGGTGATAAAATGCTTCACCACTATCATCACCTAATTCTACATAAGCTATTTTTTTATCGTCAAGATCTTTTACAGGAAGAACCGCCTCTTTGTTGCGCAATACTGTAAGAGCATCACCTATTGCTTCTCTGTAAATAGCTTCATCTTGTGGGGTATTTAGGTCTGAAACGAGGTTTTTAAGCTCTACAGGCTGATATTTATTAAGCCCCACCTTATATTTGGCATAGAGAATTTTCTTAACTGATCGTGCTAATCTGTCTTCAGAAATCTCTCCTTTATTATACGCTTCTTCTATTTTCTGAATTGCCTTTGGTATGTTTTCGCTAATAAGCAAAATATCATTTCCGGCCTTAAAAGCAGCAAGATCTATATCACCCGGCTGCTGAAAATTAGAAGCACCTTTCATATTGAGTGCATCTGTAAAGATGAGTCCTTTAAAATCAAGACTATCTCGTAAAATATCATTTACAACTTTTTTAGAAATGGAAGTGGGGTATCCCGGTCTGCTCTCAAGCACAGGCACATCAAGATGCGCGATCATAACACTTGCAATACCGGCATCTATTACCCTTTTATACGGGAACATCTCAATGCTGTCAAGTCTTTTTCGTGTAAACGGTAATGTGGGTAATGTTTTATGTGAATCCTGATCTGTGTCACCGTGACCCGGAAAATGCTTAGCACTTCCCAAAACGCCGGTTCCCTGCATTCCTTTTAAAAACGCTACTGCTTTCTGGGTTACATTCTCACGATCTTCACCAAAAGAACGGTTACCAATTATAGGATTATTTGGGTTTACATTGATATCTACATCTGGCGCAAAATTGATATGAACGCCTAATCTTTTACAATGAAAACCTATTTGCCTGCCTACTTCCTCTACAACTTTGTTGTCTTTAATGGCGCCCAAAGTCATATTCCACGGGAAAGCAAATGTAGAGTCTAGTCTCATAGAAAGACCCCATTCTGCATCCATACCTACCATTAGAGGAATTTTACTAATGGCCTGAAATTCATTATTGAGTTTTGCCTGTCTTACAGGACCACCTTTAGAGAAAATCACACCGCCTATATGTTGATTTCTAATAAGCGATTTTATGGCATCTGTCTTCGATTTAGGATCGCTCGAGAAAACATCGATCATAAACAACTGACCAATTTTTTCCTGAAGCGTCATCTTGTTATAGATACTATCAACCCAAACTCGTTGATCTGTAATATCTTTAGCAAGCAGCGGATTCATCTCCTGCGCAAATCCTGTAATTGTATATGTAATTAATAGAACGAAGGCAAACTTCTTCAGCATAAACTATTTTATTTAAAGAAACGGCTATGCCAGCTTTCTATTGCGGGCACCTCCCAATGTTCCTGATATTCTCCTTTTGTATTTATTAAATTATTAAAGACAATGGTGTTCTTACCTACCGCACCGTCTTTTGCCATCTTTTTAAACTCTAGAAGTGGTTTATAGTGCACTCTGTCATTTTGAATGTAAGTAACATTCATCTTATCAAGTAGTTCTGTATTAAACTCCTGCTCGAGTTGCTGTATAAAGCGCACCTGACTGTCTATAGAACAACCGCTGGCTGCGTTCTGCTCCTGGTCAAGACCTATAGCAATAAAACGATCGTATTTTATATCTGCGGCGGCATGTAGATTTGCGCCGTGGGCTGTCCATTGCTCAAGAAAGGTGTCTAATTTCGCTTTAAGCGAAACCAACTCATCTTCAGTAAATTTTCGGCTGCTTTGGTAGATCCACAAACGAGCTGAATCTGGAAGTTTGTCAAAAGAAATAAGCATACATTTAATTTGTCACAAATATACAGCAACACATCATTAAGCGCACTTACTTAACCATTGATTAAGAAGAAGAACTAAAAATCGGTCAAAAATGCCTATAAATCGGCCGCAGAGGCTATCATTTCGGCGACATCCATCACAGCAACGTTGTCTTCCTGCTCTTTGTTTTTAACGCCATCTGTCATCATCGTATTACAGAAAGGACAACCGGCAGCAATAACCTCAGGCTTGATCTCAAGAGCCTCTTCTGTACGCTCTATATTTACATCTTTATTACCTGGCTCGGGCTCTTTGAACATTTGTGCGCCACCAGCACCACAACAAAAACCTTTAGCCTTACAGCGTTTCATCTCTATAAGTTCTACCTCCAGCTTTCGTAACAAATCACGGGGAGCTTCATACACATTATTGGCTCTTCCTAAATAGCAGGGATCGTGAAAGGTAATGCGCTTACCTTTAAACTTACCACCTTCTATACTTAAGTGGCCTTCTTCTACGAGTGCTTTTAAGAATTGGGTGTGGTGCATAACTTCGTAGTTACCGCCCAATCCCGGATATTCATTCTTTATTGTATTAAAGCAATGCGGGCAGGCAGTTACGATCTTCTTAACCTCATAGCCGTTAAGAACTTCAATATTAGTAACAGCCTGCATCTGGAAGAGAAACTCATTACCTGCACGTTTTGCAGGATCACCAGTACAACTCTCTTCTGTACCCAGAACAGCAAATTCTACATTGGCCTTATTAAGCAACCGTACAAAAGCTTTAGTTATCTTTTTTGCACGATCATCAAAACTGCCGGCGCAACCCACCCAAAACAATACTTCTGGTGATTTGCCCTGCGCCATAAATTCTGCCATTGTAGGCACTTTAAGTGCTTCTGCCATTCAAATATTTTTAAATTCTTTCGGGGTTTGATTATGCCTTGACCTATCTTAAAATAAGATGGATAAATTACCCAATTATCTGCTCAAGTAAGGCTAAAATCAGAATTTAGTCTTTAAATACCTCGATCGTAACATCCTTTTCTACAAGGTCTGTAAACTTACCTTTGTAGCGTGTTGCGCGTACAAGATGGTTATCTATCCAGTGGTAGTTACCTCCTCTTGGTTTACCCATTAGAAGACTGTGATATTTGAAATTATTTTTCTCTAACCACTCTTCTGTCACAGCGCGATGCTCTTCTGTACGTGAAGTAAAAAAGCAAATAATATGACCTTCATCATACCACTTGTTTAATGTTTCTAACGCATCAGGAAACGGTTCACAAGTAGCCATACGCTCTGGCTCTTCATTAGGCACATCTTCTGTGATTGTACCATCAATATCAATTAGATAGTTTTTAATACCCGGAGGCAAAACCGGACTTACATGCTCACCATCTTTCACTTTTTCACTTAGCATTTTATCTACTTCTTCCTTTTTCATTACTTCTGGTTGTTGTGTTGTATTATACTGTCTATTAACTTTCTTTTATCCAATTAGCCCTGTCCATCTGGTTAAAGGGCCAAGGTGCAGCGTTGTTCTCAATATTAGACATTGCATTATTTAAGTCTGTGGGTGCAGCGCTCTGCTCCATTACAAGATAACGTCTCATATCCATTATAATTGATAAAGGGCTAATATTTACAGGACAAACTTCTACGCAGGCATTACATGTTGTACATGCCCAAAGCTCTTCTCTTGTAATATAATCATCAAGTAATTGCTTACCATCATCTTTAAATTCGCCTTTATTTTTATCAATATTAGCTCCTATTTCTTCTATTCTGTCACGCGTATCCATCATGATCTTGCGCGGTGACAATTTCTTGCCGGTTTGATTTGCGGGACACTCACTTGTACAGCGCCCGCACTCTGTGCAGGTGTATGCGTTTAACAATTGTACCCAACTTAAATCCGTAGCATCACTTGCTCCAAATTTTTCTGGTTCTCCCTCATCTTCTGCCGGTGCTGCATAAGGATCTGCATCGGGATCCATCATGAGCATAACTTCATCTGTAACAGCCTGCAAGTTATCAAATTTTCCTAAAGGACTAAGTTTTGCAAAGTAGGTATTAGGAAACGCAAGCAGAATATGTAAATGTTTTGAATAGTATAAATAATTCAGGAAGAAAAATATACCGAGTATATGTAACCACCATGCACTTCTTTCTATCGTTACTAAAGTATTAGTAGAAGTCGCATCAAAAACAGAAGTTATAAACTGGCTAACAGGAAAAGCACCTACTGCGCCTTCCGCGGAAGCATAATGTTCTACCCCTCTTTCCTGCAACTGTTGATCTGCAGCATTCATGGTTAGAAAAAGTACCATGAGCACAACTTCAAAATAAAGAATAAGATTAGCATCTAGTTTTGGCCAGCCTTTAAGATCTGAATGCCAAAACCTTTTTATCCTAACTATATTTCTTCGTATCCAAAAGAGAATAACACCTACCAGAACAAGAAGAGCAAATATCTCGAAAGTAGCTATAAGAAAATCGTAAAAACCACCCAGGAAGCTGAAGATTCTGTGTGTACCAAATATGCCATCTATGATTATTTCCAGCACCTCAATATTAATGATCACGAAACCTAAATAAACCAGAACGTGAATAATGCCTGAGACAGGTCTTTTTACCATTTTATATTGCCCTAAAGCAATCTTTGCCATATTCTTCCATCGCAATGGCTTATTATCACTGCGATCTTCATCACGCCCAAGTTTAATATTGCGAATAAGTTTTCTAACATTAAACGCAAAGAAACCGCCAGCGGCTATAAAAGCAAGGAGAAAAAGAATATTAGGTAGGTAATGCATTTTTTCTATTTGAGAGAATCTTTTGGTTCTTCATATCCTCCCGGATTCTTCCCGAATACAGAAAAATGCACATAGCGTTTAGGATTAAGTTTAATATCCTGAAGCAATTCTTCCATCTGTTTTGTGGCTCTCTCAAGATTGACATACATCTGGTCATCGTTGATCAATTTACCAGCCGTACCCTCACCACGATCAAGTTTTGAAGAAATACTTTCAAAATCTGCAACTACTTTATCCAGATTGTCAACTACACGTTTAAACTCAACCTGAGATAGCGTATCGCTAATTTTGTTAAAATTAGTTGTGATCTCATCCAGATTTGTAAACGTACGATTAAGCTTATTGCTATTCTCAGATAACAGACCGTTAAGTGATTGAGAAGCATTTTTAAAAGCTACAGAAGTAGCGCTAATATTTGCGATTGCAACACGCAGATTTTCTCTTGTGTCTTTATCAAGAACATCGTTAACAGCCGTGAGCACAGAATCTGTATCACGTATTACCGCTTCAACCTTTTTCTGTAAAGGCGTAAGTCTATCATTTACAAGTTCAAAAATACCTTCATCTATCTGGCCGGTTAACGTATCGCCAGATTTAGCCATATTTCCCTTTTCATATACGGGTAAGATAGCCAGAGATTTTCCGCCTATAAGTCCGCCACCATATATTTGAGCGATACTGCTACTTGAGAATTGAAAATCGTCTTTAACATTAAAGGTTACCAGTAGGCGACCTGTGTTATCCAGAAAATCAATATCTGTAATTTTACCTACTTCAAAACCATTTATTGTAACATTAGAAGAAGGTGCAAGACCTTCTACATTATCGTACACAGCATAAAATGTGCGATCGTTATCTAATAAGTTTTGACCTTTTAAGAAGCTATACCCAAAAATAAGCAGGGCAATCGCAACAACGGCAAGCAAGCCCGTTTTAACCTCTCTTGATACCTTCAAAGCAATTTATTTAGGATTGGAAACAAATTTAGGAATTAATTTCTTTTAGTCTTCCCGACTTAATTTTAATTTAGGATATCCTTAACCGGTGTTTTTACCCCATTCTTAAAGGAAACTATATAGGCAGAGGTGTAACCCCTACTTTTTGCCTCCTCAAGTTTATTTTTTATTTCGCTATAATTAGGAGTAGAACCATAGTAATATTTATAAAGCTTACCCTCTTTAGCGCTACTTATACTATTAAGACCCTTAAAATTGTACGACTTTGTTGCTACATTTTTACTGCTTGCGGCAATTTGCACTTTAAACAGAACGTCTTTATATATAACATCATCTACTTCTACCGCCGGGACAATATCTGTTATGCCCAGAAAGTCATTAGAATCTACATTCTTCTTATAATCTTCAATAGCATTTGCAATTGCTCCTGCAATATCTGCCTGTCCCTTTTTACTATTTAGATACTTCCCTTCCTGATTGTTTGTGATAAAACCAGTCTCAACAAGTACACTAGGCATAACGGTTTGATGCAATACAATAAAACCTGCCTGCTTTACACTTCTGTCTTTTCTATTAAGCTTCTGTCTAAAATTATCCTGAATTAAACTTGCCAGCTGAATGCTTTGATCCAGATATTCTTCCTGCATTAAGGTAAGCCCAATAACAGATTCTGGCGAATTTATATCATATTGCGAGTACTTGTCCTTATAGTTATCTTCCAGAAAAATCACTTCATTCTCTGCCTTAGCAACTTCAAAATTGGTTTTATTCCTGTGAAGACCTAAAACATATGTTTCTGCACCAGATGCTTGTGAAGTATGAGCATTACAATGAATCGACACAAAAAGATCTGCTTTTGCCTTATTAGCTATCTCGCCACGCTTGAAGAGATCTACAAAAACGTCAGTCTTACGTGTATAGACTACTTTGATATCTTTTTCTCTCTCTAGTTCTTCTCCCACTTCTAAGGCTATTTTTAAAGCTATTTCTTTTTCTTTATAACCAGCTTTAGAAGGTTTACCGGGATCATGACCGCCATGGCCGGCATCTAGCACAACAATAAATTTATCGTTATCAGCATTTTGCGAATAAACTGTAGAATTAAGTGCAAGACTTAATAAGAGTATTAATACTATATTCAATATATTTTTCGTTCTCATATTTGGGTAACGCCAATTACAGGTATCATATTTTGTAAGCCTATTTTGATTACCTTTTTGAATTGCTTCCAAAAAATAGGTGTAATTTTGGCGTTTCTAATTAGTGACCTTTACTTTTACAAAAATAGTATTAATCGCATTGCAAACAAACTATCTAACAGTTCTGCTATCAATAATCGTTAGCCTGATTTGTTCGCTTCACGTTCTCGCACAGGATATTCCCAACAATGATGCCAGAACCATTACTCCTATTGACACTATCGCTTCTCCTAATGCGCTCACAATTCTCACTCAGGGCGAGCTAAAAGAAGGTATTACCATACAGGACACCGTTAAGAATGATACTATTGTAGGGCCACGGGAAACCCTAACAGATATTGTAAGCTACAGCGCTACAGATTACGCACGTTATGACAGGCGTACTCAAAAACTATTTCTTTACAATGAAGCGCAGGTAAATTATACAGATATAGAAATAACCGCAGGCGAAATTATTGTAGATAACAATACTAATACAGTTTTCGCCAAAGGAATTCTTGATACAACCGGCACTTATAACCAACCTCCTGTTTTTGTGCAAGGAGCAAATACAGTAGAACCAGATAGTATTAAATTCAACTTTAAAACACAAAAGGCACTTATATATGGTTCTAATACGCAACAGCAGGAATTTTATATAAAAAATCAGGTTAGCAAGCGCGTAAACGATTCGGTTGTATTTATGCAAAATGTGCGTTTTACAACGAGTAGCAATACTGAAGATCCAGAATATTATTTCTACGCAAGAAAGGTGAAATTCGTTCCGGGTAAAAAAATTGTGACCGGACTGGTAAATATGTTTATAGCAGATGTACCCACACCTTTAGGAGTTCCGTTTGCATATTTCCCTATGGAAAAAGAAACCAGTGTATCAGGTTTTATCTTGCCATCACCTGGTGAATCTAACGAGCGCGGATATTTCCTTCAAAATGGGGGATATTACTTCGCTTTAAGCGATTATTTTGATCTAACATTACAAGGTGATTATTATACAAACGGAAGCTACGGTTTGCGTGGAAGTACCAGCTATAGAAAGAGGTATAAATTTAATGGTAATATAAACGTGCGTTTTGAACGCTTGCTAACAAGTGAGCGTGGGCTGCCAGATTTTACTGAAGCTAACAATTACAACATACAGTGGTCGCATAGTCAGGATTCTAAATCAAGCCCCAATTCCAGATTTTCTGCTTCTGTTAACTTAGGGAGCAGTGATTTCTTCAGGCAGTCTGTGAATAGTAATAACATTGCAAACCGAATACAGAATAACTTTAGTTCTTCGGTCTCCTATTCAAAAACGTTTCAAACCGTACCACAGGTTAACCTTTCGCTTACAGCGACACACCAACAAAATTCGCAGACCAAAGTCATTAATATGACTTTGCCTACCGCACAACTAAGCGTTGACAGAATCTACCCTTTTGCCCCTAAAAACGGTACAAAGAAGGGAATAATCCAGAACATAAACCTTAACTACACCATGCGCGGTGAGAATAGGTTTGAAACTACAGATGAAGACTTTTTTACGGCTCAGATGTTCCGTGATGCAGAAATGGGAATTAGACATACCATACCTATAACCACTAACTTTAAATTGCTTAAAAATTTAAGTGTCTCTGCAAGTTCTAATTATCAGGAATCGTGGGTTTTTGAAACCTTGAAACCGCATTATGATCAAACCACTAATGCTACAGTTAATGACACTATTAACGGTTTTGACTCGTTTAGAACGTATAATGTTAGCGCCAGTGTAGGTACAACTCTTTACGGGGTATTCAATTTTGGCGCAGATAAGAAAATTCAAAAAATAAGACACGTTATAAAACCGTCTATATCATATAGCTACAACCCAGCTTTTGATCAATATTACGACACTTATTTAGCGCCGGAACTCAACAATCCTGATGGGCCTTTAACCCGTGAAATTGAATATTCGCGTTTTGACGGTGGTTTCTTTGGTGCGCCTAGTAATTTTAAATCAAGTGGTATAGGTATTAGCATAAATAACACTTTAGAAGCCAAAGTTAGGGATAAGGATAGCACGGCAACAGAACCTAAGAACATAACGCTGCTTAATAACTTTGCTATATCTACCAACTATAATTTTACTGCAGATAGCCTTAAATTAAGCCCAATATCTGTGCGTGGGTCGATACCTATATTACAAGAAAAATTAAGTATCAACTTCAACATGACGCTTGATCCTTATGCCCTAAACAATAACAACCGTCGTATTGACAAACTCAATATAGCTAATGGCGGTAGTCTTTTTAGACTTACTAATGCCAGTGCTAATTTTGGATACTCATTCTCTAGTAAAAACTTTAACAAGAAAACCGAAAATGATGATCCACTGGAAAATCAAACCTATAGAAATGGTGGGCGACCAGACAACCTTTTTGGTAAGGACATAGATGATATTAATGGCGAGTTTTATGAAGATGAAACCGGTCAGGATAAAGAAGATGATGTACCTCAGGAATTCTATAATTACTCGCTCCCCTGGAATTTACGTGTAAATTACAATGTGAATTATGGCAATAGTGGCAGGCAGAATAGTATTACATCTCATGCTGTGAACTTTAGTGGTGATGTAGAATTAGGCGAGCGGTGGTTTGTGGGAGTTTCATCTGGTTTAGATTTTACTAACCTTAGATTTACCCCTACTCAATTACGTTTTAGACGTGACCTGGAGAGTTTTAATATGACATTTAGCTGGACGCCATTTGGCACATATAGCTCCTGGAACTTCTTTATTGGTATTTCCAGCAGCGTGCTTAAAGATCTTAAATACGAGAAACGCAGATCTCCTGATCAACGTTTGTAAGTTTGCAATAACTAATTTAGCTTTCGCGAAAGCCAAAAAACTAACCATAACAAAATCACATTATGAAAAAAATCATATCTACACCTAATGCTCCTGCACCCATAGGACCTTATAATCAGGCCGTACTGGCAGGTGAAACTTTATTTATTAGTGGGCAAATACCACTTGATCCTTCTACCGGCGAACTCGTTAGCGGCGATATCGCCGAAGAAAGTAAAATGGTTATGAAGAATCTTGAAGCTATACTTACGGCCGCAGAGATGACTTTTGAAAACGTCGTAAAATCGTCTATTTTTTTGAGTGATATGAACGATTTTAGTGCTGTAAATGCCGTTTATGGCACTTACTTTAATGAAGAAACCGCTCCTGCAAGAGAAACGGTTCAAGTGGCAAATCTGCCAAAATTTGTAAATGTTGAAATTTCAATGATCGCAGTAAAATAACTGCTTAGATCATTATATAATTCTTATGATAAGCTACAAGGCCTTCTATAGGCCTTTTTAGTATTTTACCAATATTCAGGTCGTACTCTTTTAAAAGAGATTTTAATTCTTCCTGCAGGTAAAAAGCAATAGAACCTACAAAATGAACAGGCACTTCATGCGCTTGTTTAAACTGAAGGATCTGGTGTTCTATGAAAAGCTTTAGACCTTTTCTTATAAGTTTTTGGCAATATTCATGCTCTTTATTTGTGATTAAAAATCGGGCAAATTGAGCTAAATATGTGTTGGGATTAGGTTTTTTATAAAGATGGTTCTTAATTGTCTCTGCAGTAAGATCAAATTGCTTTGCAAATTCATAAGCAAGATCCTGCGGAATCTTATTGAAATGAAAATCTCTCAATAGCTGGCGACCATAATAATTACCACTGGCATCATCCATAAGAATGTAGCCTAATGAGGTTACCTTTTGCTCTATCTGCTCACCGTCATAAAAACTGCAGTTAGACCCTGTACCAATGATACAAACAATACCAGGCTCTCCCTTTTTAGTAGTAGCAAAAAGCGCTGCATAGGTATCTTCTTTAATATCTATTAATTCTGCTTTATCAAAAAAGTCTTTAAAAACATCTTTTATAAGTTGTTTTGGCTTTTCTGTACCACAACCTGCGCCATAAAAATAAACGTGAGTTGCCTCATGTCTGTGCTTATAAAGCTCGTAATTGTTAATAATACGCTCATTTAATATTTCTGCTGAAAGTACCTGCGGATTTAAACCTAAGGTTTGAGTTTGGAAGATCTGGTCTCCATCTTCACTCATAGCTATCCAGTCTGTCTTAGTCGACCCACTATCTACTACTAAAATCATAATTGAAATGTTTTATTTAGAAAACAACCCTTTTCAATTGTTATGAAAAGGGTTTATAAGCCTTGTAAACTACTATTATTATAGTTCGTTTACATATTCAGCAAGATCAACAAGCTTGTTTGAGTAACCAAACTCATTGTCATACCAAGATACGATCTTGAAGAATTTAGAATTTAATTCTATACCAGCACCTGCATCAAATATACTTGTACGTGCATCACCTATGAAATCCTGAGAAACAACATCTTCTTCAGTATAACCTAGAACACCTTTCATTTCGCCTTCAGAAGCCGCTTTAAAGGTCTTTTTAATATCCTCGTAGCTAGTTTCTTTCTCTAATCTTACTGTTAAATCTACCACAGAAACATCTGCTGTAGGAACACGGAAAGCCATACCGGTTAATTTACCTTTAAGTGCAGGTATAACTTTAGTTACAGCAACCGCTGCACCAGTACTTGCAGGTATAATGTTCAACATTGCTGAACGACCACCTCTCCAGTCTTTTTTAGAAGGACCATCTACTGTCATTTGTGTTGCAGTAGTTGCATGTACAGTTGTCATTAGAGCTTCTTCAATACCATAAGCATCGTTAAGAACTTTTGCTAAAGGAGCAAGACAGTTTGTTGTACAAGAAGCGTTAGATACTATATTTTGATCTGCTGTAACATCTTTATGGTTTACACCCATTACAAACATAGGTACATCTTTAGAAGGAGCCGAAATAACTACTTTCTTTGCGCCTGCCTGTAAGTGATAATCTGCAGTTTCCATAGAAGTGAAGATACCTGTACATTCTGCAACAACATCTGCACCTACTTCATCCCACTTTAAGTTTTTAGGATCACGTTCTGCTGTGATACGTACTGTTTTACCGTCAACGACAAGGTTGCCGTCTTTTACCTCTACAGTCCCGTCAAAGTGACCGTGTACAGAGTCATACTTTAGTAAATATGCAAGGTGTTCAACATCTAGTAAATCATTAATTGCAACTACATCAACATTATCACGTTTTACTGTAGCTCTAAAAACGATTCGTCCTATACGTCCAAAACCATTTATTCCTAATTTTAAATTTGCCATTTTCTATTTCTGTTAAATTATTATATAAATTATGTGGTCATAATTTCAGACACACGTATTAATTCCTTACTTATTTTAGATCCGCCTTTTATAGCTTTCTCTATGGGATAAAGTACCATCTCATCATGTTGAGTACCTACCATATAATTACTATGACCCTCAAGTAATGACTCTACAGCTTTTACACCCATTCTACTCGCCAGAACCCTGTCATAACATGAAGGTGAACCACCTCTTTGCATGTGACCCAGTACTGCAACACGTACATCATAACCTTCAAGATTATTATCTACATAATCTTTAAGTTCAAAAACATTTTTACCTGTTTTATCACCTTCGGCTACAAGAACTATACTTGAAGTTTTACCACTGCGTTTGCTATGATCTAGAGAATCAAGAAGACGTTCAAGACCCATATTAGCTTCAGGTATAAGAATCTCTTCTGCACCTGCACCTACACCGGCATTTAAAGCAATATGACCTACATCACGGCCCATAACCTCGACAAAGAAAAGTCTGTTATGAGAACTTGCTGTATCTCTAATTTTATCTATCGCTTCTACCGTAGTATTAAGAGCAGTATCATAACCTATTGTGCGATCTGTACCGCTAATATCATTATCTATAGTGCCCGGAATACCAATTACAGGGAAGCCATATTCCTGATTAAAAACAAGACCGCCGGTAAATGTCCCGTCACCTCCTATTAAAACCAAGGCATCTATACCTGCATTAGTCAGATTATCATGCGCTTTCTTACGCCCTTCAGGAGTTTTAAATTCCATAGAACGGGCAGACTTAAGAATTGTACCGCCACGATTAATAATATCTCTTACGCTACGGGCATTCATTACCTCAAAAGAACCATCTATTAGTCCTTCATAACCGCGATAAATACCTACGCATTCTACTTCATGATATGCACATGTACGAACCACAGATCTAACTGCAGCATTCATTCCTGGAGAATCACCACCGGAGGTCATAACTCCGATTTTTTTAATTTTTTTATTCATTTAGTATCAAATAAAGGATAAAAATATGAATTGATAAGCACTTTTCGGATTGATTCTAGACGAATTTGGAGCTTTTCATAATTTCAATCGTTTTCGTTAACAACTATTTTTTTTAAGCGTCAAAATTTAACGATTTGATAAGCAGAAAACCTCTTTTTGATAGATTGAAAATATGTAGTGGGTATAATTATGAAATCGATATTTCTACCCAATTTGGCTATTTGTATTCCGGGACACCATTATAAGGTATTTCTGAGTCTGGAGGTATTATTTTTATCTCCTCTTCTACCTCGCGCGCTTTGCCTTTGAAAATCTGATGAATAAGTTCTTTAAATGTGTTGAAATCTACAGAATATGTCAATCCTGTACCCTGCGTGTAGCCCTCATAATCACCACCTATAAATTGAATATCGTTTTGCCTGTTAAAAATAGTCGCTCGTAGCGTTCCTTCTTCATTTAATAAAAAGTTAACCTCTACATCACCTACAACTGCAGATTCACTTACACCACCTACAGGAACCCCCACTTTACCGTTTATAATCACACGGTTAGAAATTTGGGTAGAAAGTGTAAAACCAAAACGCCCTGATGTCTGCAGATCTGGACGGCGATCTCCTTGCACATAATCAAGACCTACGGTAAATTTGCTGTCATCGTCTGACAGGATATCGTTAAAGATACCAG
Organism: Leeuwenhoekiella sp. A2; assembly: GCF_047946655.1. GTDB lineage: Bacteria > Bacteroidota > Bacteroidia > Flavobacteriales > Flavobacteriaceae > Leeuwenhoekiella. The sequence goes on along the minus strand of NZ_CP172311.1, from coordinate 2,649,822 downwards.
AAGCTGTCTCAATAAGATTACCTGCTACAACAGCTTGCCCGTCAAGCGCGGTCTGGCTGTAGAATGAGCCCTGAGTTACCAGAGAGAAAGCCTGTAATTCACGTATCGAGCGATCATCTAATCTGTATGCCAATTCTGAAGTTACAATTGAGCTTGTATTAGGAAAATCAAAGTCAAAAGTTATATCTGGTTGTAATAGTTCGCCATCGAGATTTATGATCACATTTACCGGAATTTTGCGGTTAATTGACGGGTTTTCAAGCAAAATAGACGGGTTTGCCTGCGCTCTGTATACAGCGCTAATATCAAGAAGGGCTTTTTCTGGGCTGCCATCCCAGCTTATTTTTCCTTCGGGCATGATGTCAAATTGCTTTTGCACCACACCACTATATTTGAAGTTATAAGTCCCCTCGTACGGCGTAAAATCACCAAACATATTGAACTTTCCGTTTGTGTTTATTTGAATCAGGAGATACCCGGCACCTCGCCCTCGTAATGTACTGCCATTAACTTCGTCGACCACGATCTCAACTTCTGCATCACGAGTAACCTCAAGATCAAAATTGAGTTCCAGACCCTTTATATCCTTAACTATGATTTCTTCGCCGCCTAATCTCGCCTGCTTCTCTTCCGGACTTAAAAAGTAAATGGCGCTGCTGTCACCAAAAGATTCTGTATCGCTAAGCGGAATTTTAAATGTAGTTCCTTTCTCAGTTGTCGCCGTAACATCTATGACCAGTTCATCAGATGGTCCTGCAATTGTCGCATCACCACTTATAAAAGCTGTACCATAATACAGAGAAAATTCATCTTCTTGTGTATCTAAAACTAACAGCCTGTCTGTAGTCACACCCAGATCTAAATCCCAATTTGAAAACGCTTCATGCGAAATAGTACCAGTTAATTGACCTTCTGTTTTATATTTAACGTCTCGCAACTGCACATCATTAAACCTGAATTGCTGTTTATTTAATGTGACTCTGGCAGTGCCCTGAAAATCATAATCTGTATTTAGATAAGGTATTTTAATGCCAGCCTGCCGCAGTAATAATTCCCCATTTATATCGGGATTTTTGTAGTCTCCGGTGACCGTGGCTCTTCCGCTTGCTAAACCTCTAATATTGCTTATCACTTCACCACCCAGCGGACTAAATGCAGACAAATCAAGCTTGCGCAGCTGCACGTCCATATTAATAGCGGGATTATTGTTACTTACATTTATATCTCCTTTCGCGCTAAGCGATTCAAAACCATCATTAACAAGTTTTGTGTCAATATCATAACTTGTTAGCGTCTCATTACCTTCTATAGACAGATTAAGATTACCCAACAAGGTTTCATTTATACTAAATTGATCTATTGTTATTTTACTGTCAGGATAAAAGGCGCCGTCCTGCTGCAATAAATTGAGACCGCCATTTACAACACCAGATAGTTTTAAACTATCTATATAAGGCGTGATATGAGAAAGGCGAACGCTATTAAAGTTTGCTTTGAGATCTTTATAAGTAGAATCTTTAAGTTGCCCCATAAGGCTTATACGTTCCTGATCGTGAGACAGAATAAGCTCTTCAATATCTACATCCTGAAAATTGTTGTCAAAAACTATCCTGTTCTTATTATTGTCGTCTGCGTTGAGATACCACTGGTTGTCTTTAAACTTTATACCTGATTTTCTAAAACCTACTACAGAATTGTTATTTTCATTTATGGTATGGTAGAAACTAAGATCAAATCTGTCTTCTTCTTTATTACCTCCTTTAAATTCTGAACGCATAAAAAGCGTATCCTTTAGCGTAACATTAATTAGACTAAAGTCTGAAATACCATAAAGACCACTACCTATACTGTCTGCCTCGATATATGTATTAAAAAGCGGATTTTTATTATCCACGCGCACGTTTATAGCTTCGGCCAGAAAGCCAAATGCCTGGATTTTAGGAGACCTAAAGGTAAGTTTAAAATCAGAATCATCTGAAACTACACTTCCTCTTAAATAAGTATTGGGTTCAATTTTAATTTCAGGAACAAAAACCTCAACGATCTTGCTGTTTATCTGCAAATCAAAATCCATGAACTGATTACTCGTTATCGTTTCAGGCTCGTAATTTGCATATAGACTACCGATCGCATTTTTAAAAAGAGGAACAACATTCTCTATTTTAAAATTTCCCGATACCTCACCAGAAATAATATCAGGCGAATTAATATCTATAGTTCTTATGTTGTCATTAAAGAATGAAGTAATTCTAAAATCATCAAACGTATAGAGATCGTTCTCATTTTGAAAACTCGCATTGCTAAACTGAATACTGCCTGCGGCATCATCAATATTAGTGCCTTGCATATCCATAACCACGCGTCCTTTTAAAACAGCTAATGAATCTTTTAAAAAGTTTAATTTAGAGAAATCTACATAATCAATATCTGCTGTAAAATCGTAATTATTGATGGCGGCAGTAACATCTATAAGACCATTAAAATTAAGTCTTGCATTAGGATCATCTATTTGTAGTTGACCATCAAACAAAGGGTTTTGCAAATTCCCAGATACTGTTATGTTTTGATATGTATAACCGTTATAATTTGCCCTGCTTATCCTTCCGCGCACGCGTGTATTTAGTGTTTCCGGAGTAAAACCTTCACCGCTTACATTGAGATTAAACGAGGTGGCTCCCAATTTATTCACACCTAATAAACGGCCAATCAAGAATTTGTTTACCCGTATATCACCTACATAAGTAGCATTATCAATATCCTGAGTATTTTGAAGTTCAATATCAGTCTCAGCATACCCCAGAGCTGAATTTATATTTGATTTTACATATACAGAATTCTGAGTAATTATGGTATTGCCTTTTAAATTAACTACGCCCAGACGCACAAATTCTTTGGGTAAAGAATTGCCTAATATATTTGGTAAAAACCCGGTAAGATCAAAAAAATTGGTTTGTAACTGGCTAAAATCGCCTGTAATGGTGAAATTTTGGTCCTCACTCAATAAATCGACGAAATTAAAATCGCCTGTGATTTTGCTATTTCCTAATCCTTCTAAATCTAAATCAGCTAAAGCGAAATCATTGAGCGTGCCTTGCATATGCGTTTTTAACTGAACAGTTTTGTCTGCTCCAAACTCCTCATAAAATGGCTGAAGATCTGATGTGGAAATTAAAGATTCAGTAAGATCAAGATCAAAAACTACTTTATTATTAAAGTCTGAAAATGCATCATTAGAACTATCTAAAGAAATACTTCCTGTAAATTGAGAATTTACAGATTTCAGGATCATATTCTTAAGCACAATTTCATCAGGATCGTAATGAAAATCTGCTACCAGACCTCTCAATTTATAACCGCGTTTAGCATCAAATTGCAAATCATTCATCCTTGCCGATACAATATCACCATTGAGATTAAAATCATCTGCGTTTAGCGTAAGATTTTTAAAATCGGCAGCATCCGGATTTTCCAGATTTTCATCCTGAAATTTAAAATGGCTGTTTGTAAGCAGAATATTGCTTGAAGTGAGTTTAAAAGGTTCACCAGGAGGCTGATTGCCACTATTAAACTTTTTAGAGAAAATATAGAGGTTATCATTATCCTCTCCCTTGTATTTTTTAATGTAGAACTTGCCATGGTCAATGGCAACATCTCCTAAATTCATAGTTCCATTAATAAGCTGTCTAATGCTCAACAAACTCGTTTCTAAGTTTTGAGCATATATTAGTGTATCCTCATGATGGTCTGCAATATAGACTTGCTTAAGATCTACATAACCATTGTATTTAATTCTAACCTGATCTACAGATATTGAAGTTCTGTATTTTTTATTTAGAGAATTAGTAACCTTTTTAGCTATGAAGGTTTGCACCCCTGGAATGGAAAAAAATATTACAAGCAGGACAAAAAATCCTATTAATCCCAATAGGATTCTGCGTGATATTTTAGAGAATTTTTTGATAAGCTTTTAAGTTTTAACTTTGCCCCACTTGTGCTGTAAAAGTACATTAACAAATGCTATGCCTCTTGTTTATGCAAAAAAAAAACATCTACATTCTTGCTATAGAATCTTCTTGTGATGATACGGCTGCCGCTGTACTTCACAACGATAATACCCTTGCAAATGTTGTTGCCGGTCAGGAAGTTCATAAACAATATGGAGGCGTTGTGCCAGAGCTGGCTTCACGTGCTCACCAGCAAAATATTGTACCTGTTGTGCATCAGGCTTTACAACAGGCAGGAATTAAAAAAGAACAGCTAGATGCTATCGCTTTTACAAGTGGTCCCGGTTTAATGGGTTCATTACTTGTGGGCACTTCTTTTGCAAAATCACTGGCGATGGGTTTAAATATCCCGCTTATTGATGTAAATCACATGCAGGCTCATATTCTCGCACATTTTATTACAGAAGAAGGTCACGACAAACCTACTTTTCCTTTTCTCGCATTAACCATCTCCGGTGGGCATACACAAATTGTACGTGTTGATGATTATTTTAAAATGACTGTACTTGGGCAAACACTAGATGATGCGGTGGGAGAAGCTTTTGATAAGAGTGCTAAGATACTTGGTTTACCCTATCCTGGTGGACCACTTGTAGACAAATACGCTCAGGAAGGAAATCCTAAAGCCTATCCATTTACAAAACCAAAAGTGAGCGGATTAGATTTTAGCTTTAGTGGTTTAAAGACTGCTATTCTTTATTTCTACCAAAAAGAGATACAGAAAGATCCTGAATTTGTAGAGAAAAACTTAAAAGATATTTGCGCTTCCATTCAATACACAATTATCGAAATAATTTTAGACAAATTAAAAAAAGCAGTTAAACAAACCGGGATCAAACAAATAGCTATAGGCGGTGGAGTTTCCGCTAACAGCGGGATACGGAATGCGCTTAAAAAAGCAGAAAATAAATGGGGCTGGAAAACTTATGTTCCCAAATTTGAATACACTACAGATAATGCTGCCATGATTGGTATCGTAGGCTACTTAAAATATATACAGCCAGATTTTAAAGCAGCGCATTATGAAGAGAATAATGTTACAGCAAAAGCGCGTTTAAAGATATAGATATGCAATTATTTTACAACCCGGAAATTGCACCTACAGCAACAGAAATCATTCTGCCAAAGGATGAAAGCAAGCATATCATAAAAGTTCTGCGCAAGAAAACAGGAGATATTCTCGATCTCACTAACGGAAAGGGTCAATTTTTTAAAGCTGAAATCACTGACGCTAGTCCGTCGCGATGTGGAGCAAAAATTTTAGAGGTTATTGTAGAAAAGCCTTTACCATACAAATTGCATATGGCTGTGGCACCTACAAAACTTAATGATCGTTATGAGTGGTTTCTTGAGAAAGCTACAGAAATAGGTATTACAGAAATCACTCCTATAATTTGTGATCATAGCGAGCGCAAAGTCATAAAAGAAGATCGTTATGAACGTATCATTCAAAGTGCGATGAAACAATCTTTAAAAGCACACATTCCTCAACTTAACCCTCCAGTTTCCTTAAAAGAATTTATCCTTCAGCAGCATGATACAGATGCTCAAAAATTTATCGCGCATTGTGAAGAAACCAGAAAAGTGTCTTTAAAAAATACTATTTCTTCTAGCGAAATTATCATTTTAATAGGCCCGGAAGGCGATTTCTCTACTTCTGAGATCGATTTTTCGTTAAAAAATAATTACACACCTGTAACTTTAGGTAATAGTCGCTTACGCATCGAGACTGCTGCAGTTGCTGCTTGTCACACAATAGCACTTCATTTTGAATAGGGACTGTAAGATGTTAAGGTTCCTTAAAAATTTTTCATAAGCAACGGGTTTTTTATAATTTAAAGTTTGTTAAGATTATTCTAAAAGCTTTTAAATATTATAGAAATAGCCCCCATGTCTATTGCAACAGCTTCTATTAAAGACAGGTTTGTTAAGATATTAACTTCCTGTGATGAGATATTTGACTTCGTTCAGGAGTCATTTGATGGCATCTGTATGCAAGCTATACGCTCAAGTGACGAGTGTTATATAAATCCTGTTTTACAATCAAGATTACAACTTGAGTCTGATAATATTGATCCATTTTCTTTAGTTTCAAACACGTATAAAAATCGGCTTCAGGAACTAAGAAATCGGTCCCAGAGCGCAATTTCTCAAACTAAACTACAGTTTACATTAAAAAGTGGCCTGCCTCTTTTAATGAAGGTAAAAGTAATGCGGGTGGTAGATCCTGAAACTTTAGAACCTTTTCTTTTATTTGGTTTCAATATAAAATCTTCAACCTACCAGGTTAAGAAAAAAGAGTGGCAATATGTACAAAGTCTTCTAAAGTCTGAAAGAAGATTTAAATCACTGGTAGAAAATGCTACAGATGGTATTCTTATTATAAACACATCTAAACAGGTTTTGTTTGTATCTGAAGCTTTACAACGCATTTTAGGATATTCTGCACAGGAAATAAAAAGTCATTCTATAATAGATCTATGTCATCCTGAATACAGACATGTAGTAAGAGGTCAATTTGCAGAAAGTCTTGCAAATCCCGGTTTGGGAATACAGAAAAAAGCCAGTAAATGGCGACACAAAGACGGCAGCTGGCGCTGGATAGAAGGCTACTTTACTAATATGCTCAATGACACGGCTATAAACGGTGTCATTATCAATTTTAGAGATATTACTAAATTAATTGATGCCAGAAACACGCTGGTAAAACGCACTAAGCTTAAACGCTTGTTGATGAACATCTCTACACGCTACATCAATATTCCACTTGAGAAAGTTGAAAGCACAATAAGCGAATCTCTAAAAGATATTGGCAAATTTGTTGAGGCTGATCGTGTTTACATTTTTGATTATGATTTTGAAAGTGGCACGTGCACAAATACACACGAGTGGTGCGATGACGGGATTAGCGCAGAAATAGCATCAAACAAGAATCTGCCTTTAGAAATGTTTAACCAGCAATGGATCATAAACCATATCGCAGGAAAAAGCAATGCAATACACGATGTGTCTCTCTTAGAAAATATTGAGTTTAGAGAATTCCTTCAGAGTCAAAATATAAAAAGCTTATTAACCATACCACTTATGCAAGGCGAGAGTTGTGTGGGATTTGTAGGATTTGATTCAGTTAAAAGTATACGCCGTTATAATATCACAGAGGTAAATCTTTTAAATGTTTTCGCAGAAATGCTGGTTAATTTTAGAATGCGTATGGAAAATACCTGCAAACTAAAAAGGCTGCTCAATAAGGTGGAAAACCAGAATAGCACTTTAATGGATTTTTCATTTATCACTTCTCATAACCTGCGCTCTTCTGTCGCTAATATTATGGGTATCGTTGATCTCATAGACTATGAAAACGGCACTAATGAATTTGTTGAACTTTTACGCTCCAGCACAGACAGACTTAATAACACTTTGAAGAATATTAATCAATTAATTCATTTTGAAAATGAAGGTCTGGTAGAACCTACTCCTGTCAATCTAAAAAGGCTACTAAGTCAGGTAATAGAAAACAACAAAATGCTTGCAGCCTCACAACAGGCAAAATTTAATATATCCATTTCAGAAAATATTGAGGTAAAGACCATACCTGCTTATCTTGAAAGTATATTGCATAATATCATAAACAATGCTCTCAAGTATGGCGTTAATGCGCAGAATACAGACATTGATATTACTATTGAAAAACAAGATTGTGAGATAATAATTGAAATAACAGATCACGGCAGCGGAATAGATCTTAAAGAATATGGAAATAAATTATTTGATCTGGGCTCAAGATTTAGTACAAAGTCTGAAGGCGAAGGTCTGGGATTATTTATGAGCAAACGTCAAATAGAAGTTTTAGAAGGAAAACTGGAATTAAAAAGCAAACCTGAAAAAGGAACATCAGTTAAAATAACGCTTCATGCATGATATTAAAAATATCTTAGTTGTAGACGATGATAAAATATTTCTCGTTCTAGTTAGCAGATTACTTAAAACATTTTATCCCAAAACTACCATCACCTCTTGCCTCAATGGCCGTGAAGCTCTGGATTATCTTGATAAATCTACTCCTGATATAATCTTATTAGATATCAATATGCCAATAATGAACGGCTGGGAATTTATGAATAGATTACCATTGAAAAAGCAAGAAGATTTGTCAATCTTTATTGTATCGTCATCTATAGATCCCCGTGACCAGCGGTTAAGTAAAACAAATGTAAATATTGAAGGATTTATAGAAAAACCGTTAACACCAGAAAAATTGAAAAGAGTTTTAGGAGTGCATGCATCTAATACATAATACCCACGAGTAATTCTTTTAAAAGATCTCCCTGCGAAAGATTATAAGCACCCACACCTTTACTTTTTACATCTGCATCGCGTAGTAAATTAATTATATAGCTCACTTTTTTCATTGGGTAGTTACGTGATGCTGTAATATATTCACTAACGAAATAAGGATTTACACCCAAAGCTTTTGCCACCGAAGCTTTATCTGTACTTGGCAAACCATGATAGGTCAATAACTGCTGAAAGAAACCAAACAACAAAGCAATCGTTACCACCATGGGATTGTCTTTAGGATTTTGAGCAAAGTAATTAATGATACGGTGCGCTTTTAAAATATCTTTCTCTCCTACTGCTTTACGCAATTCAAAATTATTAAAGTCTTTACTTATCCCTATATTCTCTTCTATTACAAGGGGTGTAACGGTGCTGCCATCTGGCAAAATGAGCATCAGTTTTTCAAGTTCGTTATAGATCTTACTTAGGTCTGTGCCCAGAAATTCAACCAGCATATGCGCCGCTTTTGGCTCGACTACATAACCTTTACCGCTCATTACTCTGCGTATCCAGTCGCCTACCTGGTTCTCATATAAACGCTTGCTTTCAAAAACAACGCCGCTTTTCGCGATAAGCTTATAAACTTTTTTTCGCTTATCAAGCTTTTTGTATTTATAACAAATTACAAGAACAGTGCTCGTTTGGGGATTTGCGGCATAAGATTCCAGTTTATCAATATCTCTTGACAAAGCCTGCGCTTCTTTAACGATGACCACCTGTCGCTCTGCCATCATAGGATATCTTTTTGCCTGCGAGACTATATCTTCAATAGTAACATCACGGCCGTAAAGCACTACCTGATTAAATCCTTTTTCTTCCTCGCTAAGGAGGTTTTTGTCTATGTAGGCCGATATTTGATCAATATAGTACGATTCTTCACCCATTAGAAAATAGATGGGTTTAATGTTACCATTTTTAATATCTGAAACTATCCTTTTTACTTCTTCCACAAAGACTTTAGTATTTATAAACGTGTAGAGCTATTAGCTTTTGGGAAAATTTGCCCCGGTTGATTACCTTTGATGCGATGCAAGAATTAAACTTTCCCCGTTATACTTTTCGGTTCAAAAATAGCGAAAATAAACCGTTCATTTTTGATCCTATTCGCAAAAAGTTCGTTCGCTTAACGCCGGAAGAATGGGTGCGACAGCATACTTTAAACTATTTGATCAATCAATACAATTACCCGCTTTCTCTCATAAATGTAGAAAAGGAAATGCGTTTACACGGAACCAAAAAACGTTATGACATCGTTGTTTTTAATAGTAACGGCAGCATCAATATTATAGTTGAATGCAAAGCGCCGCAGGTGCCGGTAACCCAAACTACTTTTGACCAGATCGCTCGTTATAACCTGGCATTAGAATCTACTTATCTCATGGTTACAAATGGCCTAGAACATTATTATTGCCTGCTGGACTATAAGCAGGAAAAATATGTTTTTTTAAAAGAAATTCCGGCTTATTGCCCTTAATTTGCAGCAGTGAAAACAGCTATCGCAATACTAAACTGGAACGGTAAAGACCTTCTTGAAAAATTTCTACCATCAGTAATTTTACATAGTGAGCAACTTGCCAGTATCTATGTTATAGATAATGCATCTACAGATGATTCGGTTGACTTTGTTGCCAAAAACTTCCCAACAGTTCATATTATAAAAAATGCTGAAAACGGTGGTTACGCAAAAGGCTACAACGACGGTCTGGCAAATATCGCTGCAGATTTGTTCATTCTGCTAAATAATGATGTTGAAGTTACTCCTAATTGGCTTGCCCCCATTATTTATGCGTTTGAAGCAGATAGTAATCTGGGAGTAGCGCAACCTAAACTTCTGGATTACAACAAAAAAGATCATTTTGAATATGCCGGAGCTGCGGGCGGATTTATAGATGCGCTAGGTTATCCCTACTGCCGGGGCCGCATATTTGAAACGGTAGAACAAGATTCTGGTCAATATGATGATAATGCCGCTATTTTTTGGGCAAGTGGGGCGGTTTTTGCCATCCGCAGGGAGGTTTTTTATGAAGCTGGTAAGTTTGACGAGCTTTATTTTGCCCATCAGGAAGAAATTGACCTGTGCTGGAGAATAAAAAATCTGGGCTATTCTATTCATTATATTGGTTCTAGCCATGTTTACCATGTGGGTGGTGCGACACTCGATACTATGAACCCAAAAAAGACGTTTTATAATTTTAGAAATTCATTGTTTAACCTGGCAAAAAATACTGCCAGCAATAAAATATGGCTTACAATATTAGGAAGACTTATACTAGACGGTTTTGCCGGAATTAAATTTCTAGCGGGAGGTAAATCACAACATTTTTTAGCTATACTAAAAGCACACTATAGTTTTTATTGTACCTTACCTCACCTGCTAAAGTCGAGAAAGAGGCTTAAGCAAGCAACCAGCTATTATCATTGTAAATCAATAGTGTGGCAATACTTTGTTTTGAAAAAAAAGTACTTTTTTGACGTGAAATAAAGTTAACTTAAATTTTTGTTAAGGAAATATTGTTAAATTTGATTTTTAATACATTTAACCGCTAATTTTTAGAATTGAAATAACTTAAACTATGAGAAAATTAATGATGATTTCGGCCTCTGCGCTGATCTTACTTTCCTCTTGCGTATCGCAGAAGAAATACGCTGCTTTAGAGGCTAAACAGAAAGAAACACAGGATATGCTTAATTCGGCTACTGTTAAACTCAATGCTTGTCTTGATCAAAAAGATAGTGAGACAAAAACATTGCGTGAGCAAATCGCAGATTTAAGACAAACTAACCGAGATCTTATTGACACACAAGGTAATCTAACCACATTATCTGCAAAAGGAGCTGAAAACCTTGAGCGCTCTTTAGAATCTATGCGTGAAAAAGATCTTCAGATCAAAACTTTCCGTGATGCTTTAAACAAGAAAGATTCTGTAACTCTTGCACTTGTTACAAGCTTAAAAGGTGCAATAGGCAATCTTAACGATGAAGACATAGAGATCAATGTAGAAAAAGGTGTTGTTTATGTATCTATTTCAGATAAACTTTTATTCAACAGTGGTCGTTGGGATGTTACAAGCCGTGCTAAAGAAGTACTAGGTAAAGTAGCGACTGTAGTAAAAAATAAGCCAGATATCGAGTTTATGGTAGAAGGTCATACAGATAACAAATCTATAAGCACTAACGTGATTCAGGATAACTGGGACCTTAGTGTAAAACGTGCTACTTCTGTTGTACGCATCTTGCAAGACGATTTTGGTGTGCCACCAGAACGTATGGTAGCAGCTGGTAGAAGTTACTATGTTCCTGTTGCTAGCAATGACACTGCAGAAGGTCGCGCCCGTAACCGTAGAACACGTATTGTAGTTCTTCCTAAACTTGATCAGTTCTATCAAATGATAGAAGATGGTATACCTAAAGCAGCCAACTAAAAAACTGTCTTAAAAACTTAAAAACCCGGTCTAGACCGGGTTTTTTTATGTTCTATTATCTTGTATAAGCTCAAAAGGTTACGACTCATAAATCTTATTTTAACGGCAGCCACTTTAGATCAAACTCTTAAAGTGATTAATGCTTCCTTATAAAGTTAATGAGCCTTTCCCTTCACGCAACAAAACAGGTTCTCCAGAAGTAAGATCTATTACAGTAGAAGGCACATTGTCGCCATAACCTCCATCTACAACTGCATCTACAAGGTTATCCCACTTCTCAAGAATCAATTCTGGGTCTGTAGTATATTCTATAAGTTCATCTTCATCATAAATGGAAGTTGAGATTATTGGGTTGCCAAGCTCTTTTACGATAGCGCGCGCTATATTATTATCTGGCACACGTATACCCACCGTTTTCTTTTTTTTAAAAACAGTAGGCAAATTATTATTTCCCGGTAATATAAAAGTGTAAGGCCCAGGCAACGCTCTTTTTAAAATTTTAAATGTAGCTGAGTCTATTTGCTTTACGTAGTCTGAAAGATTGCTCAGGTCTTCACATATAAACGAGAACTGCGCCTTCTCAAGTTTCACCCCTTTTATCTGGGCGACACGCTCAAGAGCTCTGTTACTGGTAATATCGCAACCCAGCCCATAAACTGTATCTGTAGGATAAATAATTATCCCATCATTGCGTAAAACATCAACAATCCTCTTGATTTCTTTTGCACTGGGATTTTCTTCGTAAACTTTAATAAATTGAGCCATCTTATACTTTTTCTACTTCACTCTCAAGTTTTAGAACGTGCGCGCCATCTTCCTGTTCTATGTAAAGCGCTTTATTGTTCTTAGTACCCTCTCGTGAAATTTCACTTCCTTTAATGATCTTTGTGACCTTTTTTGTAAAAGTAGATACAACTTTACCTGCTGCTGTACCGTTGCCCCACTTCCACTTAATGTGGCTTCCTTTTCTAATCATTTTTAGCTTAAAAATAAAAGCTATTTCGCTTAAAGCGAAAGGTTTTACAGAAGATTAACTTAAACCTGCGCAAAACAGTAGTTTAGCTATTCAATATTCAGCTTGTATTTTGTCAACAAACCAGGAAGTCCATCACGTGAGAAAGTCGCTTGCTTAATATTATTAAGTTCAGGATCTATACTAAAACCGTAAGCTGATCTAAGATCTGCTTTGTGTAAATTAGTTTCTTCAAAAGAAGCACCGGTAAGATTACAGTCGGCCAGATCAACACCGCTCAAATTGCATTGTGTAAAATCTACTTCTCTTAAACTACAGTTATTAAATGAAGAGGTTGACATGTTTAATTGATAAAAAGAACTAAAGTCTAACATGCAATTATCAAAACTAAAAGCCAGTAAAAAAGTGCTGCAACCATTAAACTTTAATCCCAGCATTTTACAATCCTGAAATGTAGCATCCTGAAAAGAAGTGTCGCGCAGCATGGCGTTGCTCAAATTACACGCAAGAAAGGTGCAGTTTAAAAAACTTACTCCGTTTAATTTACTTTCAGAAAAATTACAGTTTATAAAAGTGCACTCTTCATAGTCATTATCGACTTTTTGAGCACTAAAATCTAATTCCTGAAATTCTTCATTATAAAGCAGATTTTTCATACTAAAAGACCGATTTTTTAAGGTTTTAAAGGGATTTTAAAAGCTATAATTTATTTCGTTTTAAACGGAAACTGCGTCCAGTTTATTTTTCTTTTCAATAATGAGCTTTTTACTAAGTATAGCAAACCGAATATATAACAATAAGGCAGCAGTACTTAAGCCTGCGAGCAAGCCGAGCCATATACCCTGGCTCCCCATATTTTCAGCTTTACCAAAATACCAGGCTACGGGAAATCCTACAACCCAATAGGCTACAAAACATATGACCGTAGGTATCCTTACATCCTGCAGACCTCTTAAAGCTCCTAAAATAACCACCTGCAAGCCGTCGCTAAGCTGAAAAAGAGCCGCAACCACGAGTAATTGAGAAGCGAGAAGAATTACTTCTGCATTCTCAATATAAAAAGTAGGTAAGATATCTTTTAAAAGTATAAAGCCTACGGCGAAAACTGCTTCAATTAAAAATACCTGAAGAAATAGTGATATAGCGATACGACGCAAATTGCGATAATCTTCTTTGCCCTTTTGATTACCCACACGTATGGTTGCGGTAACTCCTAAACCTACTGCGATCATAAATGTCATAGAAGCAAGATTAAGCGCGATCTGGTTTGCCGCTTGCGGATTTGTACCTAAGATACCAGAAAGAAAAATACAAGAAGTAAAAAGAGCGACTTCAAAAAGCATTTGCATAGCTGTAGGAAAACCCAGATCTAACAGACGTTTAAATATTTTCGTTTTAAAACCTTTGCGCCTTGTCCAGACAAAGTAAGGCTTAAACTTGCTGTTACGCCTAAGTATTTCAAACAGGAACCACAGCATAAAAAACCTGGAAATTAAGGTTCCATAAGCAGCACCTACTAGTTCTAATCTTGGGAAAATCCATACTCCATAGATGAGTAGATAGTTAAAGAGAATATTCACCACATTTGCTAGAATAGTGGCATACATCGCGTAACGTGTATTAGACAATCCATCTGCAAACTGCTTAAAAGCCTGAAAAATCATTAACGGAACCAGAGAAAGTGCCACAATCTCCATATAAGGTATCGCCAGCGCTACAACCTCTGCCGGTTGGTCCAGATAATGTAAAATAGGTTTTGCGAGCAACAACAATAAAAAAAGAAGAATACCATTTATTGTACATAGAACTATGCCATGATGAAAGTAATTACGGCCCGTGGTTGTGTCACCGGCACCATCAGCTTCCGCAATTAAAGGAGTTATGGCAAAAGAGAAACCAATACCCAGCGACAGCGCAATAAAAACAAGGCTGTTGCCTAGAGAAACTGCAGCGAGAGGAGCCGCACCTAAACGTCCCACCATTAAGTTATCTGCCAGCGCCACAAGAATATGACCCAATTGCCCCAACATTATAGGGTAGGCCAAATTTAAATTTGTCTTGAATTCTTTAGTATAACTTGTTAACTTCACAGCTTAGATTTTGCGAGTGCAAAAGTACATTTTAACACCAACAAGTCTGAGTAAAGGACTCAAATAAAATGGGATTTTAAATTTACCAACTTCTTAACAGCGCTTTGCAGGCTGCTTTGCTAATTTCACACAGGTATGGAAGTTCTAAACTACACAAACAAAGTCATTCCCAAGTCTATAGAAAAAGAAGTGCAAATTGCACTTTCTTATTATCCACGGCTTTTAAATACTCCCATTAGATTTCAATTTAAGGATAATATTAAAAAATCTACAATGCAGGCGCAGCCTACGTATAAAAGCTTTTTTAGATCCAGAAAAAACAGGGAATACATTATATTAATTAGTAAGCGTGTTCAAATTGAAGACGAAGCCTTTAAAATCACTGATATTCCTTCTGATGTTTTAATAGGCTGGATAGGTCATGAATTAGGCCACGTTATGGATTATCGCGATCGCAGTTCGTTCGGGATGCTTATTTTTGGCTTAAAATATTTGTACTCAAGCGGTCATATTCAGGAAGTAGAACGAGCGGCAGACACTTATGCAGTAGCACATGGCATGGGAGAATATATCCTTAAAACAAAGGATTTTATATTAAACCACGCCAATATTTCACAAACTTATAAAGAGCGAATTAAAAAACTTTACCTCTCCCCAGAAGAAATTATGCACCTCATTGAAGAGAACAAGCTGAAAACAGTTTAACTATTTTTTACGAAATCTTCCCACTCGGCAAACTTTTCGGCATTCATTACTTTCTCCATTTTAACTTGCCCACCTTTCTTCTTATTGGCTGCATTCCAGTTATAGAAAACTTCAGGGTTGACGGTCTTCACCTTCACTCCTTTTAATGCTTTACTTCTTGCAACCTTATAATTCTTATTAGCAGATTTTAAACTTTCGTCAAGCTTTTTTGCCAGGGCCAAATTATCTATATCACTTTCAGTTGCCAGGTACCAGTAATGATAAAACTCATCATCTTCAGGATTGCGTATTGCAGCGAGAGTAAATTCAGGTATTTTGATATCAAACTCCTGCTCAAGCTCTTGTACGGCATCATTCATTTTATTCACAGAAAGCTGAGAACCCACAACATTGAGAAAGAATTTTGTTCTCCCCGTAATTTTAATTTCTGCCTTTTCTATATCTGTAAATGCAATTGTATCACCAATCAGGTAGCGCCATGCACCAGAAACTGTAGAAATAACTAAAATATAATCGGTGTCTTTTTTTACTTCTGCCAGGGTAATTGCCGGTGCATCTCGTACAAGTGAACCATCCTCATTGATGTAATCTGGATTCATGGGTACAAACTCAAAGTAAATACCATTATCTGTCACCAGTCGCATTGCATCTGTCTCTGGCCTTGTCTGGAAAGCAATAAAACCTTCTGAAGCGAGATAAGTATCGATCACTGTTATAGGTTTACCTAAAAGTGCATTAAAGCTTTTCTCATACGGAGGAAAAGCAACCCCACCAGAGGTATAAACCTGAAGGTTAGGCCAGATCTCGTGAATATGATTCAACTTATTGACCTCAATGACTTTCTCGAGCATCAACTCTATCCAGCTTGGGATTCCGCTTAAAGCGCCTATATCCCAATTTTTAGCATTTAAAGCTATATGCTCTACACGCTCATCCCAGTCATCAATTTTGGCTATTTCTTCACCCGGCTTGTAATAGCCCCTAAACCAAAACGGAATATTACTAGCGCTAATTCCGCTGATTTCTCCCTCCTTATGACCGTTTTTTTCAATAAGATCTGTAGAGCTTCCCAGCATCATGATCTCTTTTTCAAAAAATTCCGGGTCTAGATTAAAGTTAGCCAGAGCACCTACCTGCTTAATTCCAGATGTACGTATGGCACTTATCATCTCATTTGTCACCGGTATGCGCTTACTTGATTTTCCTGTAGTACCAGAGCTTAGCGCGAAATAATCTGGCACACCTGGCCAGGTAACATCTCCTACACCTTTATGTAATTTGCTCCACCACTCTCTATTTATACTATTATAGTCAAAAAAAGGTACTGTTTCCGCGAAAGCTCTTTCAGTATTTTCTGCTTGTAGTATTTTGTCAAAATTATAAAATCTGCCAAACTGGGTATCTTTAGCTTTTTTAAGTAAAGACTGTAGGACATCTTTTTGTTCTGAAACGGGGTTAGATTCTGATACTAGAGAATCACTTATATCTATAATTCCCTTTATAATCGAGCCAATAATAGCCATGGTGGTTGTTTTCTTCAAAAATAAAGGACTTGGCAGAAACCAAGTCCTTCATTTAAATAAGTTTAACAGCTAAAGTAAACCCTATTCTTTACTGCACACCGTACTTGTCATACAGGTATATCAAACTCGTCATTGTAGCTGCGCCCAACTCGAGTTCTCTTTTATCTATTGCATCAAATTTATCATTAGCCGCGTGATGATAATCAAAATATCTTTGTGAATCTGGTCGTAAGCCAACGAGGGCAGTCTCATCACTTTTAAGAGGACCAATGTCTGAGCCGCTTCCACCTTTTTCAAAATAATGGATAAGGTATGGTTTGAATAATGGTTTCCAGGTTAATGCTTGCTCATATGCTGAATCTCTACAATCAAAAGAAAAACCTCTCGGACTAAATCCGCCTTCGTCACTTTCTAATGCAAAAACGTGCTTTTCTGCCATATTATCGGCAATTTCGGCATATTTTTTACCGCCTCTGGTACCGTTTTCCTCATTCATAAAAAGCACAACTCTTATGCTGCGTTTGGGTTTATAGTTTGCTTCTTTAAGCAATCGCAGAACCTCCATACTTTGTACCACACCAGCCCCGTCATCATGAGAACCGTCACCTAGATCCCAGGAATCAAGATGACCACCCACAACCATATATTCATCAGGAAATGTGCTTCCTGTAATTTGCCCTATAACATTATTAGACTGTACATCTGGTAAAGTCCTGCAAGTCATAACAAAGTAAAATTCGCTAGATTTATTCAGTTTGAGCGTGTTGCTAAGCAGTTCTGCACCATTTGTACTAATCGCTGCTGCGGGAATTTTTTGATCTTCTGGCAGATCACCGTAGTTCATTGTTCCTGTATGAGGAAGATCATCTAGACGTAAGTTCATAGAACGAACGATAACACCCACTGCACCATATTTTGCGGCTTCCCTGGCGCCGGCTCCTCGCTGGTCAACCGCGCCACCATAAGCCTCAAACGTGTTGATAAGATCTGCCCTCATGGGCCTGTTGTAAAAAACGATCTTACCTTCTATATTCTCTTTACCATATCTGGCAAGGTCTTCTATGCCTTGCACCTCTATAACCTGAGCTCTCACTCCACCGCCCGGCGTTGCGATAGAACCACCCAATGCACAAATAGGCACATTAACGCTATTGCCGGGAGTGGTTTCTATTGTGGCATATTCCGGCAGACCGCGTGTCCATTTAGGAACCATAACAGGCTGCAGCCATACTTTATCCAGACCTAAAGAATCTAATTGACTTTTTGTCCACTCTACAGCTCTTTCGGCACCCAGACTACCGCTTAGTCTTGATCCTATATCATTTGATAATGTTTCTAACCAATCGTAGCTTTTACCATTAAGCAAAGAAAGGTCGTAGAATTTCTTGATCTGCAGAGAATCTTCTGTTGACTGAGCGTGAAAAATTGTAGTAAAAAGAAATAAAATGAGTGCTAGGGGGAGGTTTTTTTTCATGGTTTATTCGGCTTCTAATTGGCGCTTATAATCTTCAATATTTGCTTTTGTCTTTTCATCAAGTTCAGGCTCTTTGATATCCTTATATTTTGACATTTCTTCAAGTAGGATTTTCGCAAGAATAAGGCGAGCGCTTGGCTTGTCATCTGCAGGTATAACATACCACGGGGCATGAGGTTTTGATGTTTTATTTATCGCTTCTTCATAGCAGGAAATATAATCATCCCACCTTTTTCTTTCTTCAAGATCTCCTGCCGAAAACTTCCAGTTTTTGTTCTTCTTTTTCAGTCTTCTAAGCAATCTGTGTTTTTGCTCATCTTTAGAAAGGTTTAAATAAAATTTAAATATAATGGTACCATTTTGAGCTATAGTTTTTTCAAAATCATTGATCTGCTCAAAACGTTTTTCCCAGAAAGACTCATCTATATCATCAACAGAATTGATCCCGGGCAGTCTTTCATTTAAAATGTATTCAGGATGCACACGTGTAACCAATACATTCTCATAATGCGTTCTGTTAAATACACCAAATTTACCTCTGGCCGGCAGCGCGATATAGTGTCTCCATAAATAATCGTGATCAAGCTCAATTTCACTTGGTGACTTAAAACTATGAACAACAACGCCGCGTGCGTTTAGATTCTTAAAAACCTCGCGTATCAAACTATCTTTACCCGAAGTATCCATACCCTGAATGCAAATAAGCACTGCATATTTATCGTGTGCATACATCGCATTCTGGATATCTGCCAGCTTTTCACTTACATTATTTAATTCATCTTCCAGCTCACTTTTTTTACCAAGATCTTCGTGTGATTCTAACTCACTAATCTTGATATGCGAAGTGATTTTATACTTATCTAAATTCATAGCCTTTATTTACTGGCAAATAGTTCAACATCTTCTTCAGATACTTCACTACCTCCTAAAATTATTAGTCGCTCAACTACATTACGCAGTTCTCTTATATTTCCTGTCCAGTCATATTCCTGCAACTTCTCCAGAGCTTTCGCCGTAAAGGTTTTTAATCCTGTACCCTGCTCGCTGGCAATTTTTTGCGAAAAATAATTAACCAGTAAAGGGATATCATCCCGTCTCTCATTAAGAGAAGGTACTTTTACGAGAATAACAGCAAGACGATGGTAGAGATCTTCTCTAAACCGTCCTTCTTCTATCTCCTCACTTAAGTTTTTATTTGTGGCCGCTATGACCCGCACATTTACTTTAATGTCTTTATCGCTTCCCACACGGGAAACTTTACTTTCTTGTAGCGCCCGTAAAACTTTGGCTTGCGCCGAAAGGCTCATATCACCAATTTCATCAAGAAAAATAGTCCCGCCATTTGCTGCTTCAAACTTTCCTGCCCTGTCTTTATTAGCCGATGTAAAAGCACCTTTTACATGACCAAAAAGCTCACTTTCAATCAGCTCTGAAGGTATAGCTGCACAGTTAAC
Organism: Leeuwenhoekiella sp. A2; assembly: GCF_047946655.1. Taxonomy (GTDB): domain Bacteria; phylum Bacteroidota; class Bacteroidia; order Flavobacteriales; family Flavobacteriaceae; genus Leeuwenhoekiella. The sequence continues at coordinate 2,629,839 of NZ_CP172311.1, read as the reverse complement.
CTCTATTAAAGGTCCTTTTGAGCGATCACTTTTTTCATGTAGCCAGTGTGCAACAAGCTCCTTACCCGTACCATTAGGACCAGTTATAAGTACTCTGGCTTCAGTAGGTGCTACTTTTTCGATTATATCTTTGATCTTCTGTATAGCATCACTTTCACCCACCATCTCATATTGCTTACCAACTTTTTTCTTAAGCATGGTATTTTCGGTAACCAAAGACTTTCTGTCTACAGCATTTCTCACCGTATTTAGTAATCTATTGAGATCAGGCGGTTTTGATATGTAATCAAAAGCTCCTAAACGCATTGTATTTACTGCAGTATCCAGATCGCCGTGACCAGAGATCATAACCACAGGAATCTCTGGTTTTATTTTACGGGTAGCTTCGAGAACCTCAACACCATCCATTTTTGGCATTTTGATATCGCAAAGCACCAGATCATAATCTGCTTCCTTAATTTTTTCCATTCCGGTAAGGCCATCCTCTGCCTCCTCGACAATGTATTCCTTACTTTCTTCTGATAGTATTTTTACCAGTACTCTTCTTATAGCTGCTTCGTCTTCTATTATGAGTATTCTAGCCATATTTAGAATTTAAATTTTACACCTGTTCTAAAATAGAATGTGTTATCATCGTTAAATGTATAAATTGTATTTCTATCATTATCCCTTAAACGAAAATCATTATAAATTGAATGCGTTGCGTAAGCATAATATAGAAGATGCTCTGTAAAGAAATGCTCATATCCCAATCCAGATAATACAATTGTCATACTTATATTCTCTGCTAGTTTATTATCAATAACAGCGTTTTGCTGAATATTAGAGAAAAAGTTATCTAAAGTTACAAAGGCTTGCAGTGCATCTTTATGATCATCATTTAAATAGTGCCTCACATTTGTTTTAGGTACACCTAAAGTATACGTCCAGTTAGGATGAAACTCTCTGTAATAATTCACCAGCGGCAGTGGGTAATTTCTTCCGGGAGTTGTAGAATAATTTAAACCGAAGATCCATCTGTAAGGTTTTGTTTCAGATGCATCTTTCATATCATTGATCATATATACCGCAGCAGTATAAATAATATCGTCACTGCCTATTTTCTCCTGAAGATTAGAATTAATACGCGCACCACCACGAATACCAAAGCGCCAGTTTTCACTCACGTTGAAAGTATAACCTAAATATCCTTCAATTCGCTGCACTGAATTTACAATATCAGGATTAAACCCCATAGGGACAGGATCTTTAATATCTATATCTATGTATCGATACTCTAAACCCACAACTAAGAATTTATTTTTTTCGTCGTCCAGTGGTATGGGTAGCTGGGCCAAAGCACGAAACCGGCTTATGGAATTCTTAGATTTTGAGAATGGAATATTCATGTATTCTATTCTGGCCAAATCTGTTGTTTGCGCCTGAGAAATTGCTGCACATAAGAGGCAGATAAGCAAAGTAGGAAGTAAATTTTTCATATTTAGGGTTTAGGAGTATTTGTAGGGTAGAAATGAATATCTCTCTGGGGGAAAGGTATTGAGATATTATTCTTACGGAATTCATCGTCTATTCTAAATCGTATCTCACTCTTAATGCGAGGGTCTACAAAACTATCATTGATAAAAAAGTATATGCCAAAAAGAAGTGCTGAGTCTCCAAAATCTTCAAACAATACAGAAGGTTTAGGACTTTTAATTACTCCGTTTTGACGGGATGCGCAGTCTAATAATATTTTTTTAACCAGAGCTGTATCGCTGCCATAGGCTACACCTACTTTTACAGACTCTCTGGTGGTTTTATGATTTTGAGTATAATTATATATTGTATCGCTTACAAATTTGTGGTTGGGTACGATAATGACTTTATCATCTCGAGTTAACGCTCTTGTAGTTCTAAGATTTATCTCAAATATTCTGCCTACTTTACCATCAACCTCTACAACATCACCCACAGCTAAAGACTTATCTACAATAATAAAAATACCACCTATTATATCCTGAAATAATTCCTGAAGAGCAAGACCTAACCCGACAAAAAGTGCGGCAGAGGCGGTAATTAGAACAGTAATATCTATTCCAGATGCGCTTAAAGTAATCAGGATAACAACGAGATAGACGATGTACTTAAAGAACTTGAATATGCTGATGAATTTCAGCTCGTTCTCTTTGTCCATCTTGCGAGTTATAAAACTCCTTAGCCCTCTCAAGACTACACTGGTAACAATAAAAATAATGATCACAAGAAGCAACTGACCTACCGTGAAAGTAATAGGTTTCTCACCGTGACCTATTTTTATACTAAGATCAAGAAAATCAAGTATACTACCCCAAATATCCTGCTCTATGACATCTTTTACCTTGTCAACGTCAACATTTACTTTATCTCCTATCTGCTCCTGCTGCATATGGTAATTAATACTTTAACCACTTTACAATCTCCTTGTAGGATGCCTTTTTACCATACATCAATATTCCTACTCTGTATATTTTTGAACCAAACCATACCGTTAGCATAAAAGTTGCGACAAGAAGAGTAACCGAAATTGCAAGCTCCCACCATGGCACCCCAAACGGAATACGCATAAGCATAACTATAGGCGAAGTAAGTGGTATTATAGAAAAGGCAGTTGAAACAGTACCGTGCGGATTCTCAATTACTGAAAATAAACCTACATAAATCGCCAGCATTAAAGGCATTATAATAGGCAGCATAAATTGCTGTGTATCTGTTTCACTATCTACCGCTGCACCAATGGCTGCATAAAATGAGCTATAAAGGAAGTATCCACCTATAAAGTATATAATGAAATATAGCGCAAGTTTGAGAAGAGGCAGATTAAGAATATCTAAGACTATAAGCTCTATCTTATCCAGATCTGTAGCTCCCATATTACCTACAGGAGTTTGAGTAGAAGAAGGATCTAGACCCAAATATGTGCTTAATATAAAAAGTAAGGTACCACCTATCAATATCCAAATGCTAAATTGCGTAATACCGGCAAGAGTTGTACCTATGATCTTACCCATCATCAATTTAAAAGGCTTAACGGAAGATATTATTACTTCAATAATACGATTTGTCTTTTCTTCAATCACACTGCGCATAACCATATTTCCATATATGATTATAAACATCATTAATAAATAACCGGCGGCACCACCAAAGCCAGCTTTTATCCAGTTAGATACCTTAGAGGTACGTTCTCCTGTAAAGTTTTCAATATTGATTGAGACTTTGGTTTTTGATTGATCTATTAAATCCAGATCAACGCCTCTGTCTATAAGTTTTTCATCGGTAAGCTTTTTTTCTATCTGCTCCTCCATCCTGTCCAGAGTAGTATAACCCGGAACCTCATCGCCAAAAAACTTGACCGTACTTGGCTGCTGTTTTACATTTGCTGGTATATAAAGCAAACCGTAATAGGAGTTTTCCTTGACCATGTTCATACCATTATCAAGACCGGCAGGTGATACATCAAGAAAGTTAAGCGCAGATGTACTTTCAAACTCCTTATAGAAAATACCAGATTCATCTACCACAACAATTGTGCGTTGAGAATCCTGATTTAATTGAGTGAGATATATAATAAGCATGATCATGCCTACCCCAATCAACGGACTTAAAAATGTCATTACTATAAATGACTTATTTCTTACCCGGGCGTTATATTCCCTTTTTATAATTAAGCCTAACGTACCCATTAATTGGCATTTATTTTTTCGATAAAAATTTCATTAACTGTAGGGATAACTTCTATAAAGTGATTAACAGTCCCCTTACCTGTTAAATACATAAGCAAATCATTTGCTGTCATACTTTCAGGTATCTTCACTTTTAATTTAAGATCATTCTCATGTATGGTTTTAAAAAAAGCGGGTTCTACCTCCCAATTATCGGTCATTTCGGCCAGTAAAATAGCTTCAAGGGATTCAAGACTTGATCTGCTGTCATCGTGTGTTTCTATACCAACTTCAAAAGTATTAGAACGGTAATTGCGCTTTATGGTAGCCAGATTTCCATCTAATATTTTATTTGATTTATTCATGAGAGCGATGTGATCGCACATTTCTTCAACAGACTCCATTCTATGCGTAGAAAAAATAACTGTTGCGCCCTCATCTCTCAATTTTAAAATTTCATCTTTTATTAAAATCGCATTTATAGGGTCAAAACCGCTAAATGGTTCATCAAAAATGAGCAATTTAGGATCATGCAAAACAGTAACTATAAACTGCACCTTCTGAGCCTGACCTTTTGAAAGTTCCTGAATTTTTTTATCCCACCAGCCATCCATGCCCAGCCTTTTAAACCAGTACAAGCTTCTTTCTTTTGCTCTGGCCTTAGTCATACCTTTTAATTGAGCCAGATAAAGCACCTGCTCTCCTACTTTCATAGATTTATAGAGACCACGTTCTTCAGGCATATAGCCTATATTAATTATATGTTTATGCTGTAGCGGCTCACCTCCCAGATACACATGTCCTTCATCAGGCATGGTTATTTGGTTAATGATACGTATCAATGTTGTTTTACCTGCCCCATTGGGACCCAGAAGTCCAAACACACTTCCTTGAGGAACAGAAATAGATAAATCATTGAGCGCCGTGTACTTGCCAAATTTCTTAGAAACATGGTCTGCAGCAAGGAGGTCATTCATAAATAGATAAATATTGGCTAAAGATATTGAAAAGCATTGAGGCAATAGACCTCTTAAGAATTATTTAGTATCTCACATTAGTACAAACAAAAACCCACCCTTAATTGACATCAAGGATGGGAAAAAAATTGCTATGAAAAAGAAAAATATCACCAATTAGTCATTAGTGATATTCAAATATACACTTTTTCTTAATATGTTGTTAATTTATGAGAACATATCTTTCACTTTCTCAAAAAAGGACTTATCCTCCTTTTGAGGTTTAGGCATAAAATGATCATCAGTTAACATTTTTTCGAAAAATTCTTTTTGCTCTCTGCTAAGATCTTTAGGCGTCCAAACATTTACATGTACCAGCAAATCACCACGACCATAACCATTAATTGAAGGAATACCTTTTCCGCGTAAGCGAAGTATTTTACCACTCTGAGTACCTTCATCAATTTTTATACGCACTTTGCCTGTAACAGTATCAATCTCTTTACTGGTGCCCAATATTGCTTCTGGCACACTTACATACAGGTCATGATGCAGATTATCGCCTTCACGTTTTAAAGTATCATGTTCCTGCTCTTCTATAACCACAAGAAGGTCACCAGGCACTCCATTACCAGGAGCTTCATTACCCTTACTTGAGACTTTAAGTTGCATGCCTTCTACAACGCCTGCCGGGATTTTAATAGAAACTGTTTCTTCTATTGTCTTCATTCCCTGAGCATCTGCATCTGCCGGTTTAGAATCTATAACCTGCCCAGAGCCACCACATGTAGTACAAGCGGTTGCAGTTTGCATACGCCCCAGTATAGTATTAGTAACACGCGTTACCTGACCAGCACCGTTACAGGTACCACAGGTTTTATATGTTGTGCCGCTAGCCTGTTTTTTACGGCGAACTTTAATCTTCTTCTCAACACCGTTAGCGATTTCTTCTAACGTGAGTTTTACACGAATACGTAAGTTACTCCCTTTTACTCGGCGCTGGCCGCCTCCAAAACCGCCGCCAAAGCCTGAAAAACCGCCTCCGCCACCGCCAAAAGCGCTGCCAAAAATATCACCAAATTGGCTGAATATATCTTCCATATTCATACCGCCGCCACCGCCGCCAAAACCTCCTTCAAAGGCTTGATGACCATACTGATCATAGCGTGCGCGTTTGTTCTCATCGCTCAAGACTTCATAAGCCTCTGCAGCTTTTTTAAACATCTCCTCAGCATTGGTGTCTCCGGGGTTCTTATCCGGATGATACTCGATTGCTTTTTTGCGATATGCTTTCTTTATCTGTGCGGTAGAAGCATCTTTACTAATACCTAATATGTCGTAATAATCTTCTTTCATGTACTTTCTTTCTCTCTGTTTTTAGACTCTTTTAGTTACTGACAAAATCACTATTGTCCTACAACCACTTTTGGGAATCTAATTATTCTGTCACCCAGCATATAACCCTTTTCTACAACGTCTACAACTTTACCCTTTAGGCTCTTTTTAGGAGCAGGGATTTGTGTTATAGCTTCGTGTATTTCTGCATCAAAGGTATCGCCTTCTCCTACTTTCATTTCGGTTAAACCTTTAGCTCGTAAAGTTTCTCTTAGCTTATTGCTAATTAACTCCACACCTTTAGTAAGGTTCTTATCTTCGGCTTTAGCAATTTCTACCATTGCACGATCAAAATCATCAAGTACGGGAAGCATAGATTGCATCACTTCCTGACCGGCTGTTTTAAAAAGATCTATTCGCTCTTTTGCAGTACGTCTTTTGTAATTCTCAAAATCTGCAAACAGTCTTAAAAACTTATCTTTTTCCTTTTCCAGATCTGCTTTATAAGATTCCAGTTCAGAATTTTCAGTTTGCTCCTGCTCGTTTTCTACGTCTTCCATTTCTATATTTTCGGTCTGCCCCTGATCTTCTGTAACTGCCTGACCGTTATTTTTTATTTCTTCCGATTGGTCTTGAACCAAATCTTCATTTTTATCATTTTGACTCATTGCTTCTTCTGATTTTTGACTTAACACGGCAAAAGTACTGCCAATTGAATGAAAATGTCAAAATGTCACCGGTATATTTTATATTTTATTTAAGAGGTTATACCCTACAATCCTATATTTTTGAGGCTTAATTAACACTTAAATCCAATTACTAATGAAAACAGGAATCATAAGTCTTTTTACTATGGCTGCGCTTCTCACGGCCACGGTTTCCTGCAAAGGAGATAAAAAGAATGCCACAGATGCTGCTGATGCTGAAACAGCTGCTATGGCAAGTATGCAAGCTACCAAATTTATGGTAGATCACGAAGCTTCTAATATAGAGTGGGCAGGTAAAAAACCTACCGGCACTCATACAGGTAATGTAAAATTAGAATCTGGCGTGGTAAAAGTTGAAGGTGACACTATAAGTGGAACTTTCTTAATAGATATGACCACTATTGAAGATACAGATCTGGAAGGTGAACAAAAGACCAATCTTGAGAATCATTTAAAAGGTACTGTTGAAGGTAAAGAAGGAGATTTCTTTAATGTACAAAAATACCCTACTGCCGCTTTTGAAATAACTGGAATTTCTGAGAAAGAAGGAAAGAAAATGATGGCTGGTAACTTAACGATAAAAGACGTTAAGAAGAATATTGAATTCCCAGTTACTTATGAAGTTTCTGGCAGCACGCTTACTTTAAAGTCTGAACCTTTTACAATAGACCGTACAGACTGGAATGTAAACTATGGTTCTAAATCTGTTTTTGACAACCTGGGTGATAAATTCATCAATGATGATATAGAACTCACTCTTGATATTGTTGCCAAGCAGCAAATGTAATCGCATTTAATAAAATGAAAATTTACGCCTGGATTAACCAAATCCGGGCGTTTTTATTTTAAAAGATTTTCAAGAGCTTCTTCAATGTATGCAAATTGAAAATTATACCCTTCATTTTGAATATGTTCAGAACTTACCCGCTGACTTTCCAAAACAACATCTGCCATTTCGCCTAGAGCTGCTTTTAAAGCAAAAGCCGGCACATTGGGTAGAAATAAGGGTTTGCCCATTTTTTTAGCTGCCACTTTAGTAAGCCCTTCATTAGTCACCGCATTAGGTGCTACGGCATTAAATGTTCCTGAAACTTTATTCTTAATACAGAATACAAAAATGCCCGCCAGGTCTGCAATATGAATCCATGATTGCCATTGCTCGCCAGTACCCAGTGGCGCACCGGCATAGTATTTTATAGGTTTTATTAGTTGTTGTAAAGCTCCCCCATCTTTGGCCAGTACTACGCCAACCCTAATTTTTACCACGTCTATATTTATTGCGGCAAATTGGTCTGCTGCCTGTTCCCATTTTTCTACTACCTCGCCTAAAAAACCGGCATTATAATCTGGATAATCTTCTTTGTAATAGTGTGTGTATGAACTGGGGTAAGCGCCAATCGCACTGGCAGAAATAAATTTTGCAATGGTATGATCAATTGAGGCTAATGTTTTAAAAAGCAGATTAGCAGTATTAACGCGGCTGGCAACAATTTCTTTTTTGTGGGTATCTGTCCACCGTTGAGCAATACTAGCACCTGCGAGATGTATTATAACGTCTACACCATCAAAGGCGCGCTTATCTATAGTTTGCATTTCAGGATTCCACAAAAAACCTTTATAATTAATTTCTGTCTTAATTTTCTCTTGAGAAGTGGTTAAATAATTTACTTCAATATTTTGATCAAGACATAAGGCAGTGACAGCATTGCCTACTAACCCGGTAGCTCCTGTAATTAAAACCCGCATATTTTTTTTATCGAAGTTAAGCGCATTCTGTTTTGTTTAATCAAATTTTAAAATAGGTTTAACAAGAAGAGCAGTTTTATCTGTATGTCACGCAATAAAAGGTGTGATATTTGACTCAAAGGTATTTGCATAGTGATAGTGGTCACCTTATCTTTAAAACCCAATTTTATATATGAAAAGCTTACTTTTTGCCCTTATTTCGGGATTTTTACTTGCACTGGGCTGGCCTACTTACGGTTTTCCACTTTTACTTTTTTTCGGTTTTGTTCCGCTTTTAATTACAACGCGCTCTGTAAGTCTTTCAAAAGGTAAACGTAAAGGTTTACACATTTTTGCCCTGGCCTATCTTACTTTTTTCATTTTTAATATCTGTACCACCTGGTGGTTATATTATTCTACCGCCTTTGGTATGTGGTTTGCAGTGCTTGCAAATGCCTTACTTATGGCCCTCGTCTGGCAACTTTACTATTACGTAAGTAAAAAACAAACATTTAAAGTCAGCCTAATATTTCTGCTCTGCATCTGGATGCTTTTTGAAAAATTACATCTCAGCTGGGAGTTCTCCTGGCCGTGGCTCAATCTGGGCAATGCCTTTGCCACCTACACAGGCTGGATACAATGGTATGAGTATACAGGAACCTTTGGAGGTACGCTATGGATTTGGCTGGGCAATTTCATCATTTTCTCTGCTGTACTGAAATATCAGATATATAAAGAGAGGCCGATTATTATAAGAGCGGGAATTCAATTTGCGCTACTACTTTTTGTACCTATTACCATTTCACAATTTATATTAAGCTCTTACGACGAAAAAGAAAACCCGGTTGATGTTGTCATCTTACAACCCAATATAGATCCTTATACCGAAAAATACAATACTACAAATGAGCGTATAGCAGATTTGCTCTTTTCTCAGGCAACTGAAGTTCTAACTCAAAAGACTGACTTTCTTATTGCACCTGAAACAGTTCTTGCCGAAGGTTTTGGTGTTGATCTTAGAAATTTTAAATATTCGCCAGAGCGGCAAAAGGCACTACAGTTTTTAAGCCGATATCCGCATTTAAATTATTTGGCAGGAATACAGTTTTACCGTCTCTATCATGATGAAAAAGACCTCATCCCTACAAGCAATTATTTAGGTAAAGACAGATTAGGAGAACCTATTTGGGGTGACTTTTTTAACTCGGCTATTTTATTAAACAGTAAAGATACCAGCCAGATTTATCATAAGAGTAAACTTGTGGTGGGGGTAGAAAATTTCCCTTATCAAAACATTTTAAAACCGCTTTTGGGCGATGTCATGCTCGATCTGGGAGGTACCGTGGCCATGAAAACCAAACAGGAAAACAGAAGTGTTTTCTGGGGTACAGACAGTACTACTGTGGCTCCTATAATATGCTACGAATCAGTCTATGGGGAATTTGTAACCGGTTATGTGCGCAATGGCGCCCAGTTTTTAGCCGTAATTACAAATGATGCCTGGTGGGACGATACACAAGGTCACAAGCAACACTTAAATTATGCGAGATTAAGGGCGATAGAAACTAGAAGAAGTATTGCCCGTAGTGCAAATACCGGTATTTCTGCAATTATTAATCAAAAAGGAGAGATCGAGAAAAGCTTAGAATACGGTCTGCAGGGTACAATTAGCGCAAGCTTAAATAAGAATAATACGGTCACTTTTTATAGTAAATATGGCGATTATTTAGCCAGAATGGCGATTTTTCCGGCAGTGTTTATCTTTCTATTTGCTCTGGTTCCCTATAAACGTGAAAAGAAGTAACTACTGCCCTCTAAAATAGATCACCGTACTAATTGTTTTGATAAGAATATCAATATCTAAAAAAAGCGTACGCCTTTTTATATAATACAGATCATATTGCAACTTAATCAGGGCATCATCATAAGCAGTGCCATATCTGCTCATCATCACCTGCGCCCATCCTGTAAGACCGGGTTTTACAACATGCCGCGTCTCATAAAAAGGTATTATTGCTGCCAGCTCTTTGGCGATGAGCGGTCTTTCCGGGCGGGGTCCTATTAAACTCATATCGCCTTTTAAAATGTTAAAACATTGTGGTAATTCATCAAATCTTGTTCTGCGCAGCACATTGCCAAACCAGGTAATCTTTCGCTCTGCTCTATCTGAATATTGTTTTTCTTCTTTAAAGGGATCTGGCTGCATAGTGCGAAATTTCACAATTTTAAATGTAACTCCATTTTGCCCTATGCGCTCCTGAAGGTAAAAAAGCGATCCTTTATTCCCTATTGCATTGCCTAAAACGATAATAGGCAGAACGGCGAGTGTAAAAAAAGCACAAAAAAAAGCGAATAGAATATCAAAAAATCGGTTAAAAAAGAGGTAAAAACGGTTGCGATTACTACGATTAAAAGGGAAGAACTTATAAAAATCCTTCTCTACATATTCTACAGGTACACGCTGTGTGATCTCTTCATAGACCTGCGTATACTCGCGTATGCTAAAGCCATGCTCAAGCAATTTTATGAGTTGGCTGTAAAGTGGGATACTCACCCCTTCTGCATATGAACTGGCTACAACAATTTCAGAAATACCTTCTCCTTTTATGAAATTCTGCAAGTCATCGATATTTACACTTATAAGCTCTTCCTGAGCTTCCAGAACACCGTCATTATCTGTGTTTGTAAAACCAACTACTCTGTAATTAGGATCTGCGTGATGCAGATTTGCAACAATTCTATTTATATCAAAAGAGTCCCCCACTACAAGTACCTTTTTAAAGAACCGCGGCGATGTAATAAAAGAAAAATACGCATATCGCCAGATGATTACCCCGCCTAGAATGGCCAAATAAAATGATAATATCTGCAACCTGTTATCGGGTAAAACCGGCGTTAAAAAGGGAGTAAGAATGTAAAATAAAGTTGTTGAAGAAACAGCCAGGGTGGCGTTTTTAATGGTAGCCTGAAAGCTCGACGCCTTTTTAAGATCATACATCTCAAAAATGGTCGCAAAAAGGGAGTAATATAAAGCCAGAACGAGCGCCCAGGTATAATGCTCCTTATCTATTATGAAATAGTGAAAGTTATACCACTCTGAAATTATTATGAGAAAAGAGAATATAAACAGAATGTCCATGATACGGAGAAGGACTTTCCGCTCAGATATTTCAAAATGAATATCAGGTAACCAAGACATAGGGGCATAGATTTGGTTTGGCTAAAATTAAACTTTTTAAGTTAATATTTTTGTCCACTGCGTTTTTACTACCTGCCAGTCAAAATTTTCAACTTTCTTTCCGGCATTTAAAGTGAGTATTTGTGACTGTGCAGGATCATTGATTATGGCTTTTATCGCTTTCGCGAAAGCTACTATATCATCATCATTTACCAGCAACGCATTCTTATCGTGATCAAGTAAATACGGAATGCCCCCCACATTTGTCGAGACGACAGCAAGACCCAGTGCCATGGCCTCAATGACACTTATTGGGGTATTGTCATAATGTGTGGTATTTATAAAAATGTCATATTCTTTTGATAACTCGATCCATTCCTTCTTTTCCATTTTTCCGCTAAAAATGACCGGTAAATGGCGGATTTTTGCATATTGCCGGCAGGTTTTTAAAGAGCCATCTTTATCTGGTCCTACCATACAAAGGGTCGCACCAGGATAATCTTCCAGCAAAATCTCCAAAATTTTTAAAGCCATAAGCGGATTGTAGATGGCAGAAAAAGAACGTACCCAAAGCAAATTGGGTTTAAAAATTGCCCTTTCCTGAAACTTATATTTTTCTATAGCTATGCTATTAGGTATATAAACTACGTTATTATAACCTTCTTTTTGAAAGAAATTAAATAAATAAAAGGACGGAGCTATAATTTTGTAGGCCTTATTAAAGAGATTTTTGCTTCTCTGCGGCGATTTTTGATGTCTTTGAGGCAATTTTCCGCCATGTAAAATGGGTATATACTTTAACTTAAAAATTTGGCAGACTTTACCCACTGCGACGGCATACCAGAAGTTTGTAGTGCTGTAGGTATCAATTAATATATAATCTGTACTACCGGCGCGACTTACTGTTGCATACAACATATGCAGTAAACGCAAAACCTTATTTTTAAATCCGGACGCATAGGTGATATGATAACCAATTTGTTCAAGACTAAAACCCAGGCTTTCTATACTAGTGGGCGTGCTCGAGTTGTGGCTGAGCTTGTTGCCTATGTAAAGCAGGTTTTTTTTCATTAACAAAATTTAAAAGGGCAAGTGCGTAAATAAATGCCGGTGCGGCTATACGCATAGATGAGTGATTTATGGTTAAAAACCACATAGATAAAAACCCATAAAAAACATAATTTTTTCGGTTTTGCAGCCTGTAAGCAAAAGGTACACTTACTAAAAGCATTAAGGCAGCAAGGCCAAATATACCATGCTCAGAAAGCAATCTGCTAAGTTCATTATGAGAAGCCGACTCAATACCGTACTTGGCTTCGCGATATTCTTTAGATTTTCCTACCCCTATCCCAAAAACAGGATTATTTATAAAAAAAGTGAGTTCAGAAGAAATGAGTTCTTTTCGCCCTGTGCTTAAATCTTCTTTAATTCTGCCTGCAGCATCTTTATTAGCATATCGCATATCTATAAGCCCCATTGTACGTACAGAACTTATAGACCATGTAATAAAAATGGCACCCGCAATAATTATGAGATATGCTTTCATATTACTGGAACGCTCTCGTGAAACCCCCTGCATATAAATCACCAGAAACAAGATTGCCGCTACCACTGCAGTGTAAACCCCACCCCGGCTAAAGGTGAGTATGGCTCTATAAGAAACACACATGAGCAGAATGAGATTTACTAAAAAGATCACTAAATTTTTACTGTCTGAAAAAAGAAGAATAATTAAAACAAAAATACCTATGCCTAAAACAGTAGATACCTGATTAGGACCAAACCCGCCCGAAAGGGCAAAATTAGAAGAAGTCCCTGTTAAAACGTCCCGGGTATCAGGTGTAAAAACAAAGAGAAAAGTGGTCATAGTCACAATAGGAAATAAAATCGCCCATAAAATGTAGTAGAACTGTCTTTTTGTGATCTTACGATCAAAACAGTATAAAGCAGAAATACCCAAGCAAAAGGGGCCGCTTAAATTAAAAATGATCGCTTTTCTTACATTCGTATCATAATTGAGAGTTTGTGCTGAATAGATAAGACCCGGTATTAGAAGTAAAAGATAAAGCCAGTAAGGAGCAGATTTTTTAGTCGTTCCGCTGAAGAAAAGTCCCAATAACATTAATCCTATCACGCTGTATTTACCCGCTTCATAAGGGATGGCACTCCCGGTCATTCTAAAAAATACTTCAGAACCCATCATATAGGCAGCGGCAATGAGAGCCTGATTCTGCCCATTACGAGATCTAAATATTGAAAATATAAAATAGGCTAATACGCCCAGAAAGTAAATAGTACTTAAAGGCGTATATAAGTAAATAATGAGACCTAGCGCTATATGCACGACAAGATATTTAATATATAAATTTGAATTATCGTCTAAGAATATCGTCATAAATCGCTATAACCTCCGGTAGGATTTTATCTGCTAAATAATTATTTTCAATATATATTTTAAAGTTGTTTCCGTATTGCTTAGATAAGCATTTATCATTCAACAAATTTAAAACAGCCCCTGCCAATACTTCGGCATCATTTGCAGGCACACATATACCCCTGTTTTCAAGCAGGTGAGGAATTTCACCCACAGCAGTCGCCACTACAGGTAAACCTGCTAAACCATATTCAAGAATAGCTACCGGTAGTCCTTCATATTGAGAAGTTAATAATCCTACGTCACAAACTGTAAGAAAATCCTGTGGTTGTTCCTGCTCTCCATGAATAAAGATTAAATTCTTATAGGGAGAATCAGCTATTTTTAGTTTTACATATTTAGCATAATCATCATTAAATACTTTACCAATTAAATGTAGAGTCAAACCATCAGTTTTTTTACTAGCCAGATCAAAAGCTTTTATTAATGTTAAATGATCTTTAGGATAACGCCAATTTGCCAAATGCACAAGACGCTTTCCTTCTGTACCGGGTAATTCTAAGAGCTTGGAATCACCATTCTGAAATATAAAATTTCGTATAACAAATATTCCAGAAGAATTAAGGTTGTCAACAGCCCAGTTATGAATATCCTTACTCACACAAAATATTGCACCACAAAAGGTACTACAAAACTTTAAAACATATAATTTAAATTTTTTCTGAGCGGCGATGTTACCATGATGAAAATGAAAGATCAATCCTATTGATGGGATTAAGAACTTAACCAGAGTCGCAAGAAAATAACTACTGCCGTGTGCATGGATAATATCAATGTTTTCTTTTTTAAGAAAGCGATACAACCGTAAAACAGCAGCAATGTCTACAACAGATTTTCTATCTAAAAACAAATAACCTACTTCTGAACTAATTTTTTCTTTAAGACTACCTTCTTTTCTCCCGGCGCAGAGGTAAGATGAATCTATACGGGTTGAAAGTGCGATAGCATAATTAACCGCCATCATTTCTGCCCCGCCCGTTGCCAGGCTATCTATGAGCTGTAAAATTCTCATTTTAAAAACTTTGCTATCTCATTTTCAAACCTTTCTAAAGTAAATTGTCTAGACCATAGTTGAGCTTTATGAGATTTTGTACGTAATGCATTTTTGTTTTTTAGGTCTCCTTCAATTCTTCTAATGTCTTTTTTAAACTTTCCTTTAATTAAAATACCTCTTGAACCATTTCCCAACATCCAGGGAACACAGGATATCGAGGTAACGATAGGTATTACGCCCCACCACATAGCTTCAGCTACAACTTTAGGCCAGCCTTCAGATTTTGAAGGTAGGATTAGGAAATGAGTTTTCTTGTACGCTTCTTCAATTACCTGTGAACTCTGGGCGCCATGTATATAGACGAACTCTTGCAGATTATTTTCTTTAATATAATTTTCTAACTCCTCATTTGCTACACCGTTTCCATACACATGTATTTCAGAAGGATAACCCGCATTTACCAATCCTTTAACTAATTTTATAGCATAAAGCGGTCTTTTGCCTTTAGTAAGACTGCCCACAAATAAGAATCGTAACGGCAGGTCATACTTACGTAAGGGTACTTCCTGTTTTTCGTCATCAGTATAGGATGCTGTAAAAAAGGGAACAATATTTTCAGACTGATTTTGCCAATTCCCATACACTAATACTTTGATTTTTTTAGTCAGAAATGTATTTGAGAGTATATACTTCTGAAATTTATAACTCCATGGTTGCTTTGAATCTGGATCCCAATTCCCGGCATATTTAGCTGTCTTTGGTTTTGAAGGAAATAAAATCTGTACCATACACCCTAGCAAACCTATATTTCCCGGACAACGCAAATGAATATGATCAGCCCGTTTCATCCCTTTATAAATCCTGAACATTATTAAAGGAGCAAAAAACAGAGCTCGAATTATCTGAAATATAGATATTAACGAAATCTCCGGTATTGAAGTTAATGTAATTTTTTTAATGTATGCCTGGTCAATTATAGAAGGCGCCCTCTCTGCTATAGGAGCGATAATTTCTACTTCATCTACATATTTTAACCATATATTCATCTCTTTTACATAGGGCCCGTATGAATATGTCTCCCCATGGCTATTAAAATGTTGAGCATGGCTTACAATTAAAAATCTCATTTTGCTATAGGAGGATTAAGAATTGAACTCCACCATCCTGCAATACGCCCCAAAGCTTCTAAAAATGGCTGTTTTTTAGGGGAAAAGGTTACTGCATTACTGAGTCTAATTAAAGTAAGAATTCCCGCTGTTGTGTGCCATTTTAACCTGTTTTTTAAAGAAGGATTAGGGAATTTAATTCTCCATACATACCAGCCATTTCTTATCACCATTTTGCCATATTTAAAATGATCTGGCCGGCCCAATTGCTCATGATGATGATAAAGTTGGGCTTTAGTATTCACAAAAAGTTTACCCATTTTACTTACCCTAAGCGTAAAATCTGCATCTTCATATAATCCATAACCTTCAAAATATTCAGAGAATTTGTGAGTTTCAAATATAGATTTTCTAAAAGAGGAAACCCCTCCCATTAATTGCTCAACTTGATAAATTTTCCCCGAAGGCGGCAGAAAACTTACTGAACGCCCATGGCCAAATTCAGGGAAATGCGCTGGTGGTCGGTCAGCATCTAAACCCAACTTCTTGCGTAAGACATACCTGCTCCCATCAGACCTGCAAAAACCGTCATAGCAAAACTCGTTAAGTTGTGGTTTGTAATCCTCAGTAACTTTATGCCATTTAATATCTTCAATTATATAACCTCCTACTCCTAAAGCTTCAGGATGTAATTGATATCCTAAAAGTAATTGTTCAAAATAATCAGCTTCTAAAATTACATCATCATCTAAAAAAGCGATGATTTCGATGTTAAAATCGGTCTTTTTAATGCCAAAATTGCGCTGTTTTGTTAGTCCGCGGTCTTTTTCGCTTACGCGGAAATAGTTGAGATTTTTTATCGCTACTTCCTCAATCATTTTGCCGGTCAAGTCATCCCTGGAACCATCAACAATTATAATTTCATCAGGTTTCATTGTTTGTAAAGCAACAGAATCTAAAAGTTTTCTTAACGCTTCAGGTCTTTGATATGTGCAAATAATGAGGGATAATTTCATAAGATTATTAATGTCTCACACCTAATTTCAGTAGATTTTTAGCATAAAATACCGACTTTTTATACTGTTTAAGCCGTTTTGGAAGATTTAAAAGGCGGTTTATGAATTTACCTTCATTACTTTTAAATAAATAAAGAAAGAAATACTTCAATTTATATTCTTTCACCTCATCCTCACTGTAAAACTTCATGGTATGATACATAATAGTGGGACTTGGTTTAGGGGCCAGACCTTTAACAGGAATATCTAACTCCCAAGGCTGCTTTTTTCTTTTTAAACCTGTAGCTTTATTCTGCTCACCCCACCAGCGGTAACCGCCCGCAGGAGGTTTAAGGTGCAAGTTCATAGAAAAAGGATTTTGTAATACTATGGCGCCGTGCTTTAAAAGTGAAAGTCCAAAATCGCTGTCCTCCCCATAACCGCCATCGTAATTTATATCGTTACCTCCTATTTTTTTCACCCAGGCAGTAGAAACGCAGGAATTTGCATTGCTAAAATTTTGAGCTGCTCCGGCTTTTAATGTTTCAGGATGACGATTTTTATAATATTCTGCTAGGTTTTTAAGGTCATCCGTCAGATTTTTGGCACGTATATCTAGTCCATTGCATGCATCAGCTTTAAAGGTTTGCAACATCCTCAAATGATTCTCTACAAAATCTGGCGGCACCCGAATATCATCATCACCAAAAATTATATAATCTCCATCACAGTGACTTATCGCTTCATTTCTGGCTCTGCAGCTTCCCGAGGTTTGTTGCCAAAATATTTTTAACTCGTATGCAGTATTCAAATTATCGTAGAGTTCTTCATCTCGCTCACCTGGCGGTGTAGCATCAACAACTATCACCTGATAAGGCGAGTAAGTTTGCGCATTTAAATCTGCAAGAAGTTCAAGCATGAATTGCTGTCTGCGCATTGTAGGTATTACAACTGAAACTTTAGGATTTTCTTCTAATGGTTGTAAAATGCGAGGAGGAATAATAGTCTTTACTTTATTTCTCGTATAACTTTTGTCTGCTTTTCGGAATGCACTGCATTCAGAAATTAGTTTAAAAGGGCCCTTCCTCAACATCATATAAAAACTGTGATGCCTTTTAAAATGCTTCAAATAAAATCGATAACGATCTGCGGCCGCGATTTTGACCTCCTTATTTTCAGAAGCAAATAGACCAGAAACAAATAGAGGTATCCCACCTAAATTCCGAAGTAAATTATAACCCAAATCCAGTCCGCTCATATCTCGGTTAGAAAATGAAGTATCCATTCCGCCCACGTGCTCCCAAACCGATTTGCGTATTACAAAAGCATCCGGATTAACACGCCATGATATTGCCACATTCACATTATCAAAATCATTAAGAAACCACCAGAAAGTCGCTGTTTGATAGATAATATCGTGAAAAGCATTTTTATAACCCTGATCAGGCCCACTGTGCCATAAGTCGCCGGCTCCTTTTGCAAGATCATTCAAGAGCTTAAGATCTGGCTCTCCAGAGTAAAGCAAAACCTCATTTGTATCTGTCACAAATTCTTTCATGATTGAATTTGAGAGATTACAGTTTTATAGAATTCAATATTCTTTGTGGAAATCACTTCTGTGGAAAATGAATTTAGAATCTTACTTCGTGCATTAATCCCCATTTTCTCCTGTAAATCCCGATTTTGTGCCAATTTAAGCAGTTTTTTGGCATATAAAAGGTGATTTTTAGGGTTCTCAGTAAATCCAGTTTCACCGTCTACCATTATCTCCTTTGCCCAACCGATATCTGAAGTAACCAAAGCTTTTTCCATTGCCATTGCTTCAAGCCATGTCATAGGCAAAGCTTCAGCAAAACTGGGTAGAAATACTACAGAAGCTTTTTCTATTTCACCCTTAATGGCTTCATAGCTTAATTCTTCTATAAAACACACATTTTGCAACGCATCTGGATTAAAACCTTCTCGCATTAATTTTTTGGTTGATTTTTTGGTCTTAATATCAATCACATCTTTACCGATTACTCTAAGCTTTATAGAATTATCCTCGTTGTACACAAGATTAAAAATTTCAGGAATTTCTAACACTCCTTTTTTTCTGATAATTGTTCCAAAGTAAAGTAGAGTGCAGTCTTCTGGACTTTTCGTTGAGGAAAGCGGTTTAAAAAGGGATGTATTTATACTGTTGGGAATAACGCTAATCTCTTTTTCAAGTTGAAATATATCTCTAGTAACCTCTGCTGTAAATTGGCTAACTGATAGTAAATAATCAGCGCGTTTTAGCGCTAGTTTTTCAAACCAGAAATTTTTCTTTTTCTGCTTGCGTTCTTCCAGTTTACAGAAATAGGCATCACTTCCGTGAAAACGGATGACAAGCGGACATTTAAATTTCATAAATGCCGTAATACCAGTCCAGTCAGGAGCTTCAATTACATCAATTTTATTGAGTAGAATCTGTTTATTAATATAACGCTGTAAAAATTTGCGATGCAGGTACCAGCCTAAAAATTTATACTGCTGGTTTTTGATAAAATATAAATCTATCCCCTCCCACTTTTCTTCATGTTCTTTTTGCTGGGCATAAATAAAAACACTTACCTCAATCCCATTTTGCACGAGGCTGATCGCTAAATTCTTGATACTCGTACCTAATCCTCCACTGGGATTAGAGCGTTCATGTGGAAATTCTGGCGTTATAAAACCTATATGCATCGCTCCAGTATTTGCATATGATTTGCAACCATTTTTTCTAAAGTATACTTTTTCTCTATCAATTCATAAACAGGTTTGTTAATCTTGATTTCGCCATTTATTAGACCTTTAAGGATTTCGTTTAAAGCATGAATATCTTTTGCCTTGAATAGAAAACCATTCTTATCGTTTTGTATAATTTCCGGATTCCCGCCCACAGTAGTTGTTATAACAGGTACGTTTGCTGAAAGGCTCTCAAGAATAGACAAGCTAAAACACTCCATGTAAGTTGGCTGAATAAGATAATCATACTTGCAAAGCAGTTGCGGAATTGCGGAAGAACTGCCTTTAAAAGAAACTATCTGCTCGATTTTTTCATCTTCAATCTGCTTTTTGAGAAGATCTTGCATTGATCCTTCACCATAGATATCAACCTTCACTTGCTTCTTGTGCTCGTGAGGAAGCAAACCTAAGGCTGCTATCAAATCCTGAATCCCCTTAGAATAGCGTAAATGCGACACCACAGCAAGCTTAAGCTGATCTGATTGTTGATCTAAGCTGATGCGTTTATTAAATACTTTTGTATCAATCCCATTATAAACCAGACTTGTTTTAATAGCAACCTGATTTCCTAAATCTTTAATTATATTATCAACTGTATATTGAGAAACACCTATAAACTGATCAATATATTTATGGTACACGATTCCTTTTAGGCGATTTTTGATTCGCTTTTTAATAGGAAATCCATTAAGCGGCCGCGGATTATGATCTACAACAATGCTCTTTTTAATCGTTGAAATTGCTTTTACTTTTTTATAAAAAGAACTGCAAAGCGGTGCAAAATGCGTTATTAAAATATCATACTTCTGTTGATCTTTTTTTAAATGATCTAAAAAGTAAGCCTCAACATTTTCGGCTCCCCCAGCTGAAAAAATGGTTAAATCACTATAAAAATCGAACGGCTTATAATCGCTAAAAAACCATGTTACATCATACCCTTTTTCTTTTGCAACTTCATCATAAGCTTTAAAAAACCGGTCCATCCCACCTATACGATCTGGTTTTAGAACGTAGTTACAAACTATGGCGATATGATGCTTTTTAGTAGTCACTTATCTGTTTTAATGCGTCTACGCATAATGTAGTCGTCTTATTTAAAGGTTGCCCTATTTCCTGCGCTATTAGCTCCTCTCTATTTAATTCGTCAATAGTAGGATCATTCAAATAAAAATTTAAGAATGTGATCAGTTCATTTTCATTCGTTGCGATTTTCACAGCGCCACTGTCAATCACATTTTTATAATGTTCATAATTTAAAAACCGTTGATCATTATAAAGTCCGTTATTTTCATTTCCAAAAACTGTATTTACAACCGGCTTTTTGAAGAGCATAAAATCAAGACTCATCGTAGAACACATATTTACATTAATATCGCAATATGCAAGAATCGCTTTTAGCTCTGCCAGATCTTCTTTTCCGGGGATGCGCTGTGACCAGGGTTCAGGATGGTCAAGGCGGGTCTGCAACCATTTGGGGTGATTCCATTTAATCTCGGGATAGCTTTCTTTTAAAAAGGAAAATCTACTTTCATCCTCAGCCGGCGAAGTTCTAACCAGCAACTGACAATCATTCAACTTATTTTCCCGTATCGCCTTGGCGATAGTCTCAATCACCAATGGATCATTAGGACCTATTGACTTATCTGCACAGCTATAACAGATGGTTTTTAGATTTCGCTTTAAGCGAAATTCATCATAAAACCAGTCTTCACTTTTATCATATTCTGAGTTTACGTACGGTTCAAATTGTGGTGTTCCCACTATTGAAATTTGCTGTTTAGTGGTTTGCGTATAAAAACGCAACAATTCATCCTGCATCAGTTTACTCCAAACCAAATAATGGTCAAAAGTGGAAGCCATTCGGCCTTTTGAAGCGAGATTATCCCACGAAAATATAAAGGCTGCAGTAGGTATTTTGTATTGCTTTGCCCAATACACTAAAGTCGCAATAAATGGGGGGCGCTGATGGGTAAAGAATAAAACATCAGGCTTATGCTGTTTTAATAATTCTCCATAGGCCTTTACTACAGAATTACCAGAAAAACTAATCTCCTGTAGTTTTTCATAAAAAAGAATATTTTTTTCAGAATGAAAGACAGAACTTATTTCGTAGACAGTTTTCGTTAAAATCGCATTGGCAGAAAATCCGCTTTTGCGATTCATTTTCAAGTTATCTGCAATGCCGGGATTAGTTTTGTGTTGCTGTAAGTGAGCAACTTCTTTAAGCTTTCGCCAGAACCAATTGAGTTTATTCTCCTTAAAAACGGGAAGTTCAATAATTGTAAATACAGACTCATCAAGCTTAGGATAAGCTGTTTTTGGCAGACCCGAAAAGATATAGATATGTTCAAACTTATATATAGCCTCATTTAAAAAAGTACTCATCACAAAGTTGCGATAGCCTACGCCATCTGTTATTACCAAACCTAATTTTCCTCTTTTCGTACTTTGCATCAAATCTCTATAAATCTCTAAATTGCTTTTGCTGATCAAGCTGCCAAAGCTTTTCTGACTGTAAAACAGTTAAGAATTTATCTGCTGCTTTTCCATTAAAAATCGGCTTTTTAGGCTCTATTTTCAGCTTTTTAGCCTTAAAAATCCCCTCAAGAATATCCTCTTTTTCATTTGGAGTATGAATTATCTCTTCATTATTAATGTCGCGATTCTCTTGTCTTCTACCAATATTTATAGTGGGAATCCCCAAATATGGCGCTTCATGAATACCAGCACTGCTATTACCTATGAGAAATTGTGCATGTTTTAAAAGTGTGATAAAGTACTCAAATCTTAAGGATGGAAATATTTTAAACCTCCTGTCACCTTTAAAATTATTGAATGAATCTAAAATAGCAGTCGAACCTAAATCATTATTAGGATATATAACAACATAATTGGTATTGTCTTCGAGCAGAGCCTTTGCTAAAGCATCAGCATATTGTTTTATAAATTCTGCTTCCGTTGTAACAGGATGAAAAAGCAGAATAGCGTACTTTTCAAAAGGTATTTCATAATAAGATTTGGCTTTTTGAATATCTGGTAAAAAATCGGAGAAAAGTATGTCTAAATCGGGTGAACCAATGGTAAAAACAGATTGCTCGAGTTCGCCCATTTGCACGAGACGATTAGCTGCCGTTTCATTAGAAACAAAATGAATATGACTCAATTTAGTGACCGAGTGGCGTATAAGTTCATCTACTGTTCCTGAAATTTCTCCTCCCTCAATATGCCCGACTAAAATATTGTTGAGTGAACCAACGATTGCACCGGCTAATGCTTCAGGGCGATCGCCGTGCACAATAATAAGATCTGGTTTTTCTTGTTTTATAAAATTTGAAAATCCATCAATGGTTCTGGCCAGCGTAAGATCCATTGTAGTTTCTGAAGTATAATTTGAATATCTGTGGATATTTTTAAAACCACATTTTTCGATCTCGATAACTGTAAGACCGTATACTTCGAGTAAATGCATACCGGTAACAAAAATGGCATATTCAAATTCTGAAGAATCATGCACCACCTGAATCAAGGGTTTCATTTTACCGAAATCTGCGCGGGTACCGCTTAAAAAAACAATTTTCTTCTTCATATCTCTGGGGTACAAGATAATTTTTTCGAAAATATATTAATCCTGAATATCGTTATAATTAAGTTGGTAATCATCAGGGATATCACATGCCGCTTTTTTGCCAAGCAGATTTTCATAATCTTTAGCAAGTATTTCACCAGTTCCCGGGCGCTTTACCCATAGATTATCTGCTGTGAAAACTTCTCCTTTTGCTATGGGTTTTATAGAACAAACTGTAGCAAAGGCAAAATTTATAGTGACCTGTTCTTCTTTTGCCGGTTCTTTAACTCCGCCACGCATTTGCCAAATTAATCTACTTCCTGAAATAAGATCAGCACATTGCTGCTCATCCATAGAACACACAATATCTGGCCCTGTTCTTGATTTATGGTCTGTAAAATGCCGCTCTAATATAGAAGCACCTAATGCAACCGCACCTAAACAAGCGTGATTACTCAAGGTATGATCTGAAAGACCAAAAGGATGGTGTGGGAAAGCTTTGTGAAGTTGAGACATCGCGCCCAATCTCACCAAATGCGCTGGTGTAGGATATAGATTTGTGGTATGTAAAAGTGCCAGAGGAGTATCAGCATCTTTAAAAATTTGTACTGCTTTTGCAACACTATCTATTGTGTTCATCCCCGTACTTAAAATTACAGGCTTACCAAATGCGGCTATATGCTTTAAAAGCGGATAATTATTACATTCTCCTGAACCTATTTTATACGCAGCAACATTCATGGAGTGCAGCCTATTTGCCGCAGCTCTTGAAAAAGGAGTAGAAATAAAGATCATCCCTTTTTCTTCAACATATTTTTTTAATGCCAGCTCATCATTTTCATTTAGTGCACAGCGAGCCATAATATCATAGATGGACACATCTGCGTTACCCGGAATAACTTTTTTTGCTGCCCCACTCATCTCATCTTCCACAATATGGGTTTGATGTTTTACCACTTCCGCTCCTGCTCTATAAGCTGCATCAACCATTTCTTTAGCAACAATAAGTGAGCCTTCGTGATTTATCCCAATCTCTGCAATGACCAATGGCGGGAAATCAATACCAATTTTACGACCTGCTATTTCAATGTGGGGATTCATTTGTAGATTTTTAGGCATAGCAATATAAAGAAAGCTAAGCACAAAGGATGCTGTTTATTCAAAGTCGGCTTTTAAATAGGCCTCAGCCTTTTTAAAATCAGTTAAAGTATCAATATCAATTTCCGCAAAAGGATGGTTTACAAAAAAAGGACAATTCTTCTCTCCTAATATTTTCCCTTCTTTTATGACTTCAGTCTTGATTATATAAAGAAGTCCGTTTTCATAATATAATGGCTCCATATCCTGACTCCTTTGGCCAATCTCATAATTAAAGGGAATGAAAGAATTATTAACAATTCGACCTAATTTTTTATCAGATTTGCTAACTGTCATAAGGCTGTCATAATTCCCCTCTTCAAATTCTTTTAAAGCTTTTTGTAGCAAGTTTTTTGGCCGTAAGGGATTTGTAGGTTGTAACAAAATTATGGCATTATATTCTTGTTCTTGCTGTTCTAATGCATGTTGCACAGCTGTTATGGTAGGTTCACGGTCGCCGGCCAAATGATCTGGCCTTTCAATTACCCCTACTCCTTCTTGCTGAGCATAGTTGCTTACCTCAGCATCATTTGTAGTTACGACTATATTTCTTAAACTATTCGCTTTCGCGAAAGAAATGCTATGACCAATTAGGGGCATTCCTCCCAGCAATCGCATATTCTTGCCGGCTAAGCGTTGAGATCCTGCTCTGGCTGGGATTATGGGGAGGTATTTAAACTTTTTAACCATACTTAGGTGGCGGTAATGTATTGATACTTTTTACCGTTTTTAGACTAACAGCATGACGATTTTTGAGTGCTTTAGGAAGGTTTATCCATAAACAAAGTTTCCCCATGCAATACCCTTTAAAAAAACGCCAGTCGGTAAAAGCGTATTTTACCAGGTTGTGCCAAAACAACTTAAACAACTTTTTAGGAATTAAAAATATGGGGTAATATATTAAAAAATACATCCCGGCATGGCATAATTGCTTTTCAAAACGAAACGCATTACTGCCCCCGGTCCTTCGGTGCTCCCGGTTTACCCGGTGGTTTACACTGATCGCTGAAGTATAACATATTTTAAATCCTTTTTCTATAAACTGAATGGAAACGCAGGCTTCTTCGCCATAGATATCCATCCACTCCGGAAATCCTTTTATCTGTTGGTAAGCCGATTTTCTCACGGCAAAACCACAACCCGTAAACGCATTACAGTAAAATTGCTGCTCTGGGACATGGAATTTTAAAGCTTCCGCATCGTTATTAAAAATACCTTTCAGTTCCTCAAAACTGAGTACTGCCAGATCAGGTTCGTGCTGAAAAATGTGGATTGCCTTTTTGATAAAGTCTGCATTTAGGGGATGTGCATCATCATCAAAACCAAAAATATAATCGCCCTTTGCCTCATTAAATAACCGATGCCGGGCTCTTGAAGGACCGATTTGCTTTGAACTTTCATACCAGATTACCTCGGGGAAATCCTGTTTTAAACTCGCTGAGTTGTCGGTACAGTTGTCAAGAAAGACGTGGATTTCGCAAACAGTGTTAAGGTATTTTTTTAAAATACATAAGGTTTTGAAAAGCTCCTCTTTTCGATCTTTGGAAACTATACAAATGGAGGCCTCTGCCATTAAATTAATTTTCACAAAGGTATTGAATCTGTTTTTTCAGGTACTCTGCAGAAAAATAATCTTCAAGGTCTTTGCGATTTAAAAGGAGTTGATGTGGATTTTCTTTCCAGATATCATATAATTTTAATAACAGATTGGTTATTTTTTCGGCATCATCTGCTGCTGTTACCCAAGGATAATCTTCTCCAAGCAATCTTCGGGTTTCGCTTTTTTTAGGCCCCAGATGTAAAATACAATGATTAGCTTGAATTAACCCTGGAACTTTTGCCGGTAGAAAAGGGCTTATTGCTGCCCGGGCTTCTAAAACCATATTGACTGCAGCATTTTTTTCTAAAGTTTGTACCGTAGCATATTTTAAATAACCGCTACTTCTGTATATTGAACTAATTTGATTACAACGCTTGGTAAGTACTGGCTCATGGTACGAACCCGGACCAATAAGCAGAAGCTGTATATTTTTATGAGCTTCAGGATTTGCTTCTAAAAATTTTTCCCAGGCCTTTATCAATGGATATGGATCTCGTTGTTTAAGCAAATTTCCGGCATGAAGCACCGTAAATTTTTCTTTTTTAAAATATCCCGGCAATTCACTTTGTTCACTAGAAGTAATAACCTGGTGAGGCAAAACAACTGATTTTTCCTCAAAAAGTGAATTAAATCTCCCCATCCATTCCGCCAATAATCGGGAAGGATACCCTAAAAATTGGGCTTTTTGAGCAATCTTTAGAAAAAAAGCTTCTTTTTGATTGTGACCGGATTCTAACCAATCGTAAGGCGGTGGATACCAGTGAAACGGGTATGGATCATGAATATACGCCAGCCATTTTTCGTGCCATTGAGGAAGTTTTAGCAAGGCTGCATGGGTACGATAACTGGCGCCTTTACTTAATGTAATGATCAGGTCGTAATTTTCCGGTTTTTCATGATCTAATGCAGCAACCATACTTTTAACATCATTCTTGAAAGTAAAGGAGAAACCAAAACAATTTTCTAAAAATTTGGAAATCATTAAACCTGTAATTCTCTGAAAAATGCGTTGTGTCCGGCTGAGGAAATAGTATATTTTTTTTCTTTCTTTTACAGATGTAGTAGCAATTTCCGGAAGAAAAATAACTGATCTGTTATAATGATACACAGTAATGACAAACCCAGCCTTATGTAAATTTTTTATAAAAGCAACATTGGCTTTTGAGCCACTACTATCTTCAACCTGAATTGATTCGGCGAGTATTAGTATGCTTTTCTTTTTCTCCAAATTAATTTGCTATAAGAGTCTCTAAAAAATCGACAATACGAACAGCGGCTTTACCATCGCCATAGGGATTTTCTTTGGTTAATTTGCTCCCCTGGCTTAAGATTGCAATTGTCTTTTTAACAATTTGTCCGGTATTTGTTCCTACTAAATAAGAACGCCCTGTTTTTAAACTTTCTACACGTTCTGTTGCGGTGCGTGTAACCAGTACCGGAATTCCTAATGAAGGCGCTTCTTCCTGAATTCCACCGGAATCAGAAATGATAAGATCAGCTTTAGCCATAAGCCAGATAAAGTCCGGATAATCAAGCGGATCAATTAAATGAATACCCGGCTGATTTAAAAGCATCTTATAAACTGGGCCCTGCACGTTAGGATTTAAATGAACCGGATAAATAAGTTCTGCATTTTTTTGCCCTGCAATTTCTAACAAAGCTTTACAAATATTGGAAAAACCTGCCCCGAAATTTTCCCTGCGATGGCCGGTTACTAAGATAATTTTTTTACTAAAATCAATTTGTTTTTTAAGATTTTCTATTGGTTTACTTGTATATCCCTTTTCTATTTTGTTTAGGGCAATTTTCAAGGCATCGATAACGGTATTGCCTGTAACCAAGGCGCGGGAGACCCCTTCCTGCTTTAAATTTTTTAATGCACGTTCTCCCGGTGCAAAATGAAAATCGGCAATACGAGCTGTCAGTTGGCGATTTAATTCTTCCGGGAAAGGGTTTTGTTTATCATATGTTCTTAATCCGGCCTCTACATGGCCTACCTGGCACCCTCTGTGAAAAGCAGCTATTGCAACCATTACCGATGTTGTTGTATCACCATGTACAAATACAAGAGCCGGTTTTTCTTTAGTCAAAACCCCATCTATTTCCTTTAAAATAGCAGCACTTAAACCATTTAAGGATTGATCAGCCTGCATAAGGTTTAAGTCATAATCTACTTTAAGTGAAAAAAAATTTAATACAGGATCTAGTAATTCCCGGTGTTGAGCAGTAATACATAATTTATGGGGTAGGTTTTTACGCTTTAGTTCTAATAATACCGGAGCCATTTTTATAGCTTCAGGACGGGTGCCTAAACAAACCAGGATATTTTTCATATTAACTAAAGTTTCAAAACTTTTTTCAGCACTTTAAAAAAGAATTGTCTCCATATAAATGGAGAAAGTGCCCTTTTTAATAATTTCTTTTGTGGAGATATTAGATCAAAGGTAAGTGCCGAACCTTCCATTTTACATAATTCCTTCACATTATCATCTAAAGAATTACCTAGATGATAGGCATAGGTAGTTATAGTAGAAAGCCTATAATAGCCATATTTATCAGCCAATATATCTATAAACTCATTTTCATAACCATTTTTAAATTTAAGTTCAGGGAAGTTATTTTCTTTTTTAAAAAGTTGGGCACGATACGTTGCCACAAAATGTCCGGCTCCTATTATGGCCTTTATTCCATTATTATCTAGATAATATTGTTTTTCATACCAGTGATATGGTCTATTATCTCGATTTAAAATAGCAGGATTTCCTAAACCTTCTAAATAAAATTGAATATCTTTTTTCTCTAAAATTTGATCATATTTTATTTTACCAAATAAATAGTGCTCATAGAAGACACTACTATTATGATTAAAGGCTAAACCTGGACAAGGTAAAGGGGCGACCACACCAGCTTTAGGAAACTGTCGAAATATAGAGAAAACAGCATTTTCCCAACCTGCAATAAGTATTACATCTGCATCAACAATAGTTATAAAAGGTTCATAGGCACCACGAGCTTCAGTGAGCACTGCGTTTACTTTACCTTTATTTTCACTGTATTTCACATATTTATTTATTTTGGATAAAAAGGATAAAATGACCTTCTCTATAGTTTGACAAGAATTATTATTTATTAAAGTAACTGAAGTAATTAATGGATTTATTGTATTAAAAAGCTGTTCTAAAACAATTTTTAAAACCAATGGCATATTTTGATAATATTCCTCCTCAACATTAGGAATATATACCGGCATAATAATCCTGTGATAAAACTTCTTGTTTTTTTCTAATTTATATTTTTCAGGATTAACCCCAGCTCTCATTTATTGAAGTATCTTGTAGATCAATTTTCTATAAAATTTGTGCAAGTTCATAATTGCTAAAAGTTTCTTTTTTGAAAGATAGTGTAGGGTTGATTCATTCCGGATATAAACTTTTATTTTCGCCAAATATTCTCTGTTATAATTATCTAATAAAAAGCGCTTGATAAAATATGACAAGACACTAATGGGAATTAAGTTATTATCAATTAAAAAATCCCAAAGCTTCTCATCTAAACGAATAAACGTTCCTTTTTTTTCAAGTTGGTTTCTTGTGTTTGCTGTAATGCTTATTTGATGATGCCGATAAAAGAAAAGATCTTCATTTATGACCTTATAGTTAGGTCTCTTTAAAAAAAAAAGTCTTAAATAAAATTCTCGCTCTTCTGCGGTATATTTTAATTCCAAATCAAAGCGGATGTCTTTCAATAGTTTTACTTTAAAAATAGGGCCACAGGAATTAATTGTAATATTTCCTAACAAAAAGTCTTTTTCTGGATTTTCTGAAGCAATATTCATTTGACCATGAAAAGTATGATTTTTCAACTCAAAACTACCACTAAAACCCTGATATTTACAATTGACGACATCTATTGAAGCATCTTTAAAAAAAACTTCTATTTGATTTTTTAATTTTTGAGGATGCATAATATCATCATCATCAAAAAACTGAATAAATTCCACATTACTTTTTTCAGCTAAATCAAGCCCAAAATTACGAGTTGCTGATAATCCCGGAGGATAGGTTTCTGGTTTTAAAAAATATTTAAAACGAGAATCCTTTTGACAAAAAGCCTGTACAACGTCTTTTGTATTATCTGTAGACCGGTCATCAGTTATAAAACATTCAAAATAAGCATAGGTTTGATTTTGAATAGAGCTTAGTGTTTCCTCAATAAGGTGTGCTCGATTATAGGTAGCAAGTAATATGATGACAGTAGAGTTCAAGATAACTTTGATTTTAAGTATCTAATTGGCTTTAGAAGAGCCTGACCAATTAAAAATTCTTTACGCTCGAGATTCTTAATTTTTTCAGCTTCTTCTTGTTGTATTTTTTCAAGGAAAAAATTTACAAACTCATTATAATACTCGATATAAAGCTTATTATGTTTTAGAAAAATATATCTCCACAACTCATATTTTATGGCATTAGCTTCTTTCCGCATAGAGGTTTTTTTCTGCCGATAATTAAAAAGAGGTTCTTTAATTACATAAGCTTCACCAGAATCCTTCAAAAGACGGATATAAAATTCCCAATCTTCAAAACCTTTAGTCATATTTTCATCATAACCCCCTATTTTTTCCCAATCCTCTTTAGAAAAGAGCGAATTTCCTATTGCTGAATTAGAAAATAAAAAATTTTTAATTGTTCCACCTCGTGGTTTATAAAGGCTTAACACCCCTGAAGAATCAAACAGGTTTGCATAACAGGTTATAATTTTATAATCTAGATTTTTCTTTATATAAACTGCTTTTTGACAAAACTCTGGAGCAAAAAAATCATCCGAATCTAATACTACAATTAAGTCCCCCTGTGATGCTTTTATACCTGCGTTTCTAGCAGCGCTTAAACCTTTATTTTCCTGAACAATTAATTTATCTATTGACTGACTTAAATTTCGCAGAACTTCTTTAGTTGGACTATTAGACCCATCGTCTACAACAATTATCTCCTTATCCTTATAGGTTTGATTTTTAGCAGATAAAACTGCCCGCCTCACATATATGGCATCATTATAACAAGGGATTATGATAGAAACAAAACTCAATTATAATCTATTTTTTTCTGTAAAAATGTTGAAAATCTTCCCATTCCTTTAATTTTTCTAAGAGAAGTAACTGCTATTATTCTTCTTATCTTTAATAAAAAAGCTTCTTTTTCACTTACAAGCCCCTGACTTATCAGGTTCTTTTCAACTTCTTTGATTTTAGCAAGGTTACATATCGCGTTTGAATATAAAAATCTAAAAAGGAAAAAGAATATAAATTTTTTAAAGAATTTTTTATTTTCTTTTAAATCATAAGTCAAAATCTTTTTGTGAAACAGCATAAAACTGGATATAACTTTATCTAAAAAATCTAAATTTGTCACTCTATTTTCAGTATTTATTCTATAATAGTTTATTATTTTAAAAATTCTTTTCCCTTGGTATTTATTGCTTAAAAGAATACGAAGGTGAAAATCTACATCTTGTAATCTCAATAAATTTTCATCAAAAGGAAATTTGTAAATGACCCTTCTTTTCCATACTCCACTTAGTATAGGCCATGGTAATCTATATTGAAGAAACATGCTGAGATACGATTCTTCTTTGATAGGATCTGGATCACGATTAATAATTTCTTCTATTATTTGCTCATTATGAATTTTACCTGTTGTACCAATTAAATAATCTAATTCAGGTTGTTTCATGAAAATTGTAGTTGTAAAAGAAAGAGCATTCCTCTCCATCAAATCATCACTGTCAAACCACTGAATGTATTCCCCTCTGCTCAATTCAAAGCCATAATTGCGACAGGCATTGGCTCCTTTTAACCGATCTTCAGGCCGATGATGGTATTGAAATCGAGAATCATTTTCTAAGTAAGTCTGGACAATTTCTTCTGTATTATCTGTGCTTCCGTCATCTACGATAATGCATTCCCAGTTCTTGTAAGTTTGGACTAAGATAGAATCTAAGGTTTCAGTAATCAAATGAGCTCGATTATAAGTAGGAATTATGATGGAAACTAAAGGCTGTACCATTATTCTAATCGATAAGGAATAATATCAAATGCAGATTCCCACATTAATAGCGAATACCTGTTGTAGTTTTGCTTTTTTAATCCACTTTGCATTTGCCATTCAGAAATAATTGCTGCTTCCTCCGGCCTGGACGTATCATCTAAAAACCAGGTGGTCGTTAAATCGGATTTTGAGCTTAAAAAAGGATAGGCACTATAACGGGCAAAAGGTGTACTTCTGCCAAAGGGTCCATCAACAATGATCAGATCAAAATGCTTGTATCCCTGCAAAGCCGTTTCTAATTTTTCAGTACTGTACCAGGTTTTCTGGCTTTCAAAAGCATATTTTTCAGGAACTTTTTCTAAAGGTGCAAAAATAAAAGTTACCTGGTCTTCCAGCTGCATGGCTTTTACCTGGCGCTCTAAAGTCTTTTTCCATTCAGGATCTGATTCTACCGAAACGAATTGACACCCCATCCCTTGCTGCTTTAGCATTTTGGCAATATATAATGTTGTTGCACCACTACCGAATTCAATAATATTTTTGCAGCCTTTTAAAACAATAATATTTAAAATATGCAGAATCGCTTGAGGAGTCATAGACCAGCTTGTATGGGGGATAAAATCAACTCCAGCAAAGGCCTGCAATTGTTGATGCGCAAAAAGCTGCAATTGATTATGCTTCAGTGCGGCCTGATTTTGTTTTAGCTCTTTAAAATATTTTTTAAAGCGGTTAATCATTTACTGTAAGTTTATAATCCACTAAAACCTTGCTCTGCTCTATTGCAACACTTTTCATATTTTCATAAAAAAATCCTTCCTCCACCTGAAATTGAAACGCATTTTTCGCCCAATCTGCAATTTCATTTTTCGCCGCTAAGTGTAAAGTCACCTGGTAATTTCCAGAATTTAATGGCAATTTCTTAAAATGGAAAGAAACGCGTTCTGCAACTTCTTCACTCATCATATTTGAAGTACTCGTACTTAACCACAACAGACGCTGGCCTATCTGGTCATCAATTCGAAAATCGAAGTTGATATTTTTAAATGGGATTTTTTGAGGGTTATCAAAATTAAATACAATGGTTAGCGGAGCTCCTGTGGTTGGCAAAGCTTTAGTGCCGGGAACAAGTTCTACATTCTTTATCTTTATTAACCCTGTTCCCGTACGCTCTTCCACATTAATCTCTTTTATTAAATCCTTACCTTTAAATGTAGCATTGTGTGAAAGATACTGATCTATAATCATTCTTACCGGCCCATCTTCTAGTAATTTCCCATTTTCTAATAAAATGGCCCGTGTACACAAACTCTGAATGCTAGCCATATTATGACTTACAAAAAGCACTGTCCTGCCTTCGCCCTTGGAGATATCCTGCATTTTACCAATAGCTTTCTTTTGAAATTCGGCATCGCCTACAGCCAAAACCTCATCCACAACCAAAATTTCCGGCTCCAAGTGTGCGGCAACGGCAAAAGCCAGGCGTACCGTCATCCCGCTGGAATACCGCTTGGTAGGCGTATCAATATAACGTTCACACCCGGAAAAAGCCACGATTTCATCAAATTTAGTTCTGATTTCAGCCTTGGTCATGCCTAAAATAGCCCCGTTTAAAAAGATATTCTCCCGGCCGGTAAGTTCCGGATTAAACCCAGTTCCTACTTCCAGTAGTGAAGCGATACGCCCCCGGCTTTTTATGGTTCCTGTCGTGGGTGCAGTTACCCGCGACAAGATCTTAAGTAAGGTTGATTTTCCCGCGCCGTTTTTGCCAATGATACCCAAAACTTCTCCTTGTTGCAATTCAAAATTGATATCCCTAAGAGCCCAGACATAATCACCTTTACCCTTTTTACTGCGATCATTGGTTTCTCCTACTTTTAGAAACGGGTTTTCTTTACCCCGGGCGTGGTACCAGATACGTTTTAAATCATCTCGCAGCGTACGGCTACCTACCAGCCCCAGACGGTATTGCTTTGAGATGTTTTCTGCTTTGAGAATTATAGTGCTCATACAGTATCAATAAACGTTTTTCCGGTTTTATTAAATACCAGTAATCCTCCAAAAAATAAGGTAACGCTAGTAAGAATACAATATCCAAGCATTTCCCAATTAAAAATCCCTTCCCGCAACGTCATAAACCGGAAACTTTCTACTAAAATCGCTATGGGATTGTATTCTATAATCCAGGCATATCTCTTTAATGTACTGCTATTTTGGACTTCGGCAATAGGATACATCACTGCAGAAATATACATCAGGAGTTGTACGGCAAACTCGATCAAAATCCTGAGATCACGATATTTTGTGGTTAGAGAGGAGATAATCATGCCCAATCCCAATCCCAAAATGGCCATGGTCAAAACCAGCAAAGGAAACAGCCACAGCTTTGCGTCAGGTTGTAAATCAAACCCCTTGCCCAGGTAAAACAGGTAAAAAAAAAGAAAAATCGTCAGTTGTATGGCTAATTTCAATAAACTGGATATCGCCCGGGATAAGGGAGCAATAAGCCTGGGAAAATACACTTTAGCAAATAAATTAGCATTAGTGGCGAAAGTAGATGAAGAGGTCATGAGGCATTCTTTAAAGTATCCCCACAGGGTAATACCAGCCAGGTTAAATAAAAACGGTGGTACAGTGCCAGTAGATATTGAAGCTATATTATTAAAGACTAATGTAAAAATCACAGAGGTAAACAAAGGCTGAATTAAAAACCACAGAGGTCCCAGAATAGTCTGTTTATAAGTTGCGACAATATCGCGACGCACAAAAAGTACTAGAAGATCTCTGTATCTCCAAATTTCTTTAAAATCAAGGTCCAGCAGATTATGGCTTGCCTTTATCTCATATAACCAGTCATCGTCCTTCTCTTTCATTTACCCAACTTTATAACCGTTTTTTTAGCTTTCTAATAAAGCGCCTGCCTTTAGTATTCCAGCTTGTCCTTTCTTCCTCATGGTATCCTTTTCCATATGCACCGTAACCGTAACCATACCCGTAACCGTAGCCATATTTCCCTTTCATTCTAAAACAATTAAGCACAAAACTGATATTACTTATCTCACCTTTTTTATACTTATCATTTATAAAATGTAACAGTCCTTTATTTGTAAAATTTTGTCGTAAAATATATAAAGTAGCATCAGCATATACCTGAAGCTCCATTGAATCTGCAACTAGGCCTACCGGCGGGGTATCTAAAATTATATAATCATATTGCTCTTTCAATTCTTTCATTAACCTATCCATTTGATCACTCATTAAAAGCTCTGAAGGATTAGGTGGAATTTCACCCGCCAGAATAATGTCTAAATGTGGAATTTCAGTTTTTTGGGTAACTTCATTAAGTTTATTTCGCCCAACAAGAAAGTCTACCACTCCCATTTCATTGGGTAATGCAAAGTCATCAAAAATCTTTGGCTTTCTCAAGTCTAAGCCTACTAATACCGTTTTTCTTTCGCTAAGAGCGAAAACTGTAGCCAGGTTTATTGAGCAAAAGGTCTTACCCTCCCCGCTTACTGATGAGGTTACCATAACCGTTTTTGCCCCAGTTACATTATTATTTCTATAAATAAATTGTAAACTTGATCTCAAGCCTCTAAAGGCTTCCGCAATAGCAGATTTAGGTTGTTTAAGGACGATTAAATTAGTAGACAGCGTGCTTTTTCCTATTGTGCCAAGGATCGGTATTCTTGATAAATTTTTTATTTCATCAGGATTACCAATTTTATTATCGAAAAAAACCAACAAGAAAACAAATACAAAAGGAACTATAGATCCCGCGATGGCTGCCATCACATAGTTGGTATTGGTATTAGGACCTATAGCACCACCCCCGGTATCTTTTGCAGAATCTATTACTTGTATGTCAGAAACATTGGCAGCTTTTATAATTCCTGCCTCGTTCCGCTTCTCCATAAAAACCCCGTATGTACTTTCGCTAACGCTATATCTCCTCTGAATACTTAAAAGTTCTTGTTGCTCCTTTGGAAGCGTTCGCATCTGACTTTCAGCATTGGCAATATTTCTCCGAATGTCATTCAGTCTTTCACTCATTAAATCCTGTGAAGATTGTATATTTTCAAGAATAACATTTTTAATTGCGTCGATCCTCCTGTCAAGATCGCTGAATACAGGATTGCCTGGTTTTGCTGTATATTTCAACCTGTTCCTTTCCTCAGAAAGTTCTACCAGACTAGCAACTCCCTGACTAATAATTCCTTCACCTATCCCTGCGATAGATGGTGCCGGAAAGTCTGTGGCGTAGTTTTGATGTGTACGCAGATAAGTTTGAAGAGAAGAATAATTTTGTAACTGCTGTTCAATATTTTGTTTTTGAAGGTCTAAATCAGTTATTTTAGTAATTAAACTTGTTTCGTCTCCAGAAATTCCCACACTTTTATTTTGATCACGAAAAAAGTTAAGTTCATCCTGTACATTTTGTAATTCAGTTGTTTTCGCCGCAAGGCTGCTATCTATGAACTGAATTGTTTTAGTTGCAAATAGATTTTTTCTCTCCAATTGGCTTTCACTCAAGAGACGCACTGAAGTATTTAAGTAATCAACAAGTCTTTTTTTATTGGTCCCTACCATATTAAGAGACAAAATACTTGAACCTCTTGGGGTTTGCTCAATACTTACGCTATTGTATCTATTTACAGCGTTGTCAAATTGATTAAAACGGATATAATATTCTTCACCTTCTTTTGCTTTTATCGCTGTAGGCTGTAATTTGAAATTTAAATAGGGTAAATTAATTGGGTCTCCTAAAGCATACTGTGATGAAACGTTCTGTTTCGGTAAAGACAAAGTAGTGTCCATGTCAGTTTTATAATCCTGTAAAACGCCGTCACCACCGTTAAATTCAATAGATAATTCGAACCTATCACCAGATACGAAAACAACTTTCAATGTTTTATTGATGAGCTGTGTCTTATTTGTGTTTATATCTACACTAAAAGGTGTTTTGCCATAAACATCTTCCAGATGATATTCTCCTTGCCTAAGATATTCAATGTAGTATTTTAATTCACGTACTACTTCTTCATTATGACTACGTGATTTTAATAATATTTCTGCCGTTTGTACTTTATCTGTAGTGCCTCCCCAGTTAAATGTAAGACTGGTGTTACTTGTAAAAAAGGGATTTTGATCATCTTTTACCGTTATCATATTACTAATACGATACACGGTCTGCTTTCTTACGTTTATGTAGTGAGCAATATAAAATGCAATAGCCAGGCAGATTAGAAATAGTGGCCAATAGCTCAATATTTTGATCAAAAAGCCTTTAAAATCAAAAAAATTCTGCTGATTTCTTATTTCAAATTCATCTTCCATCTAAAGCCGTATAAAAAGAAGGATTGCAGTTGTGAGCGCTGTTACTATAGATAAAATTGTAGTAAATGACTGCAAACCAGTCGTTCCCGATCCAAATGATTTTTGAGGCAGCGGGTTGACCAGAATAAGATCATTAGGCTGAACATAATAATAAGGTGAGTTCATCGCATCAATACTCGTGAGATCAATATGGTTTACAGATTGCCCACCCGCGTATTGCCGTATAATAACAATATCCTTACGATCACCTGTTATTAAAATATCTCCGCTATTAGCAATCGCCTCCATTAAAGTCAACTGCTCTGTTAATTCTACCTTTGTACCAGGGCTGGTTACTTCACCTGCAATTGTATATTTAATCCCGGCTAATTTTACTGTAACAAATATGTTTGCTTCCTCAGTAAAATAATCATCAAGAAGTTTCTTCTCAATAATTTCACGTATTTCTTCAACCGTATATCCTAAAACTGAAATTTCACCCAAAGTGGGAACCCTTATTTTGCCATGCCTGTCTACCGCAAAACCGTCATAATAATAGCCCTCGCCTAAAGAAGCACCTTCAGTTCCCGTAGAAACAGGATTAAATAATTCAACTAATTTTTGATCAAGAGCCTTTACTCGTATACTTAAAACATCATTTATCTGAACGCGATAAGGGCGCTGTTGCAGGGTTATAGCGACAAGACTGTCCTGCTGTGAACCTTTTTGCTGTAAATAGGTTAGATCTTTTGTAGGTATGCATGAAGATACTGTCGCAAATAAAATCAAAAGAATAAGAACAGTAGGCAATTTCATATAGCTGGGGTTGCAATCTGACAAATATAGGTTTTCAACTTTAATAATAAAATTTTGAAGTTTTTTTTAGGTTTTTTACCATTAAATTCGCGGCATGAGCGCAATTAATTATGTTTCGGTTGAATCTGTAGCCAAAAGCTTTGGCGAGAAGGTACTTTTTAAGGAATTATCTTTTGGAATAAGCGAAAACCAAAAAATAGGTTTAGTAGCAAAAAATGGAACCGGTAAAACTTCTCTTTTACAAATATTGGCCGGTAGTGCCATGCCAGATGACGGGCAGGTGGTGTATAGAAAAGGTATTAAAATATCCTTTTTACCTCAGGAACCTGATCTTGATGGAAATCTAACTGTAGAAGAAACCATATTTGACAGCGATAATGAGACGCTTCAGGTCATTGCGGCTTATGAGAAAGCCCTAGAAAATATGGAAGATGCAGATGCTTATCAAATAGCCTTTGATAAAATGGAAGCGCTGCAGGCATGGGATTTTGAAACGCAATACAAACAAATTCTATCTCAGCTAAAGCTTGAAGATCTCGATCGTAAGGTTGAAAAACTAAGCGGGGGGCAGAAAAAACGTTTAGCACTAGCAACAATTCTGCTAGATCGCCCAGATCTTCTAATTCTTGATGAACCTACCAACCATCTTGACCTCGAGATGATAGAATGGTTAGAAACTTATTTCGCCAAAGAAAATATCACCTTATTTATGGTAACGCATGACCGTTACTTTCTAGAGCGTGTTTGCAATGAGATCATAGAGCTTGATGAAGGGAAACTTTATAGTTATAAAGGCAATTACTCCTATTATCTCGATAAAAGAGATGCCAGACTTGCGACCGAAGAAGCGGAAACGGGGAAAGCAAAACAATTATATAAGAAAGAATTAGACTGGATGCGCCGGCAGCCCAAGGCTAGAACAACTAAATCAAAATCCCGCATTGATGATTTTCATGAAATAAAAGACCGTGCCAGCAAACGCCGTCAGGATCATGAAGTACAGCTGGAGCTGAATATGGAACGCCTGGGCAGCAAAATTGTTGAATTCCATAAAGTCTCAAAATCGTTTAAGCAACGCGTTATTCTTGATAAATTTGAATATAATTTTCAAAAAGGAGAGCGCATTGGGATTATTGGTAAGAATGGTACCGGTAAATCTACATTCTTAAATATGCTTACCGGTAACCTTGAGCCAGATGGCGGAAAAATTGTAGTAGGTGAGACTATCCGCTTTGGGTATTATACGCAAAAGGGAATTACTATAAAAAATGGTCAAAAAGTTATTGATGTCATTAGAGAGTTTGGTGATTACATTCCGTTAAAAAAAGGCAGGCAAATATCTGCACAACAATTGCTGGAGCGTTTTCTCTTTGACCGCAAAAAGCAATATGATTTTGTTGAAAAACTGAGTGGGGGTGAGCGTAAACGCTTGTACCTGTGTACAGTTTTGATTCAAAATCCTAACTTTCTTATTCTCGATGAGCCTACAAATGATCTTGATATTGTAACGCTCAATGTCCTTGAAAGTTTTCTACTCGATTTTCCGGGTTGTCTGCTTGTTGTTTCTCATGACAGGTATTTCATGGATAAGATCGTTGATCACCTTTTTGTTTTTCGCGGAAGCGGTATTGTAGACGATTTTCCGGGTAATTATTCCGATTTTAGGGCTTATGACACCAGTATTTCAACTGAAACTGAGCAACCAAAAGCGGTAGAAACTGAAAAATCTACTACAAAAGATAATTGGAAGACTGCCAGTAATACCCTCTCTTATCAGGAGCAAAAGGAATACAATAAACTGGAACGAGAAATCGCGCAGTTAGAACGGGATAAACTTACAAAAGAGAAAGAATTTTTAAACCCAGACCTCGCCGGCGATGAAATTAATAAAGCTTCTCTTGAACTGAAGAATATTGAAGAAGCCATCGAGCAGAAAACAGAGCGCTGGTTTGAGCTGGGAGCAAAGCTGGAAGAGTAAATTTTATTAGGTGATTTTCCAAATAAAGAAATATCTGTCTTTTTTATTGCGTTCTACAAATCAACACAGTGTACATTCTCCCTTTGTATATGATTTTGTGACCAAATGTCTTTATGATAAGACAAGGTATGACGATTATAATATTTTAAATAATTACAAAAACGCTTTATCACGGGACGATTTTACCCTTAAAATAACCGATTTTGGCTCTGGATCGCGGGTTTTTAAATCTAATAACAGAAAAGTTTCAGACATTGCAAAACACGCCGGAGCAACGCATAACAGAATGAAATTGCTTTATCGTGTGGTTAATTATTTTGAGCCCAAAGAGATTCTGGAGCTGGGCACTTCTCTGGGTTTAAGTACAATTTCGTTGGCTTTGGCCAAAAACACCAGAGTCACGTCTCTTGAAGGTTGCCCGGAAACTTCCGCGAAAGCAAACGACTCACTTATTGCTGCCGGTGTAGAAAATGTATCAATACTAAAAGGTGATTTCACAGAAAGCATACATAATCTGCTCGACAAGAAGTTTGATCTCATTTACTTTGATGGAAACCATAGCAAAGAAGCTACATTGGCCTATTTTGAAAAACTGCTGTCCACTGCAACTAATGATTCAGTCTGGATTTTTGATGACATCTACTGGTCTGAAGATATGCAGCAAGCCTGGAAATGCATACAATCACATCCCAAAGTGCAGGTTACACTAGATTGTTTTTGGTTAGGTTTTGTTTTCTTTCGTAAAGAACAGCGAGAAGAGCATTTTGCTATTCGGCTTTAGGTTTATATATTACAAAACCATTTAATTTCTCTTCTACTTCTATAAGATTGCTTTCTAAAAGACTTTGTATCTCTGGTTCGGGACTACTATATCTATTATCGTGACCATATTTAATTTGTTGTCGCGATACAATTAATGAATTGTGTGCAAAGTTCTTTTGCGGCAAATACGTGCTATTCTTTAACACTTCTCCGGTCTTATAATCTGCCATAACAGTTTGCCAGGTCTTTATTGCGGACATAGCCTTATTAGTTATATAAATTTTTCCTTTTTTGTTATTTACCACCTTGGTAAGTTGATTTATGTCATTATCCTGATAAGGAAAGTATGATAACAACAAAGAGATTATAAAAAGCGGTATCAAAAGGACCAGTACTCTGTTCACTAAAATTTTATATTTTTTTGTAGCTACTAATAAATCAAGACCTTCAGCTAACAAAACATAAAATACTGGAGCCAAATAAACATATAACCTATCAGAAAATGGATATAGTTTGAGAGCAGATAAGAATAAATGAATAGCTAAAGTAGAAGCATAAATCCCTACAAAGTCATTAATAAAATCATTGTTCTTTTTAATAAAAAAATTACGTAATATGACTCCAGACCCTAGTATAGATATTGTAGCCATTAATACTCCTATCATAAGATATGAGGAGAAAATATACACAATCAATCCGTGTAACATGTAGAAAGTCCAGATAAAGAACTCACCGTTTAACGGCAGAAAAGAATTTTGCCAATATTGCATCATATAACTCTGCAGTTGTGATGCTCCCTCTTGATTTATAAACCAAACAAAAAATATAACGTACGGTATGGGGGCCGCAAGATAAGGGAGGTATGAATAGACAAGTTTTGTCTCGAAAATTAAAGGAAATCTACACTGCTTAATTATTTTCCAGATGACGATACCAGCGCAGAAAAATGAGGCTACATTACTCACTAAACAAAAAATAATAAAAAATATAAGTTGCTTCCACTTATTAGTTTTAGTAAAAAGAAGAATTGAAAATATGCCTAATGTCAAATCAAAAGAATATTGCTTTAATGTAAGTGTATTATAAATAACAAAAGGTGAGCAGCACATAAATGCCAAGGCACTTAAGTAACCTATGCTGTATTTACATCTCCTAACAACTTCAAAGAATAGAAAAAGGCCTAAAGCTGAAAGTATAAAATTCAATATTTTAAGCGAAAACTCAGGATGACCATCTATAAAAACCGCTTTTTGTAAAATAAGAAAAAGGGGTGGAGCACTTTGACCATAATCTAATGGGTAGAGAAGTTGATCATATGATCTGTTTATAATATTTCTGGCAAGATTAATTTCATCTCCATTAAATGTCCAATTAATAAATTGACAATATAAACGCAGCACAAGACCTATGAAAAGTATAATGAATGCAACCGCTTTACTATATTTTAAATACATTTGATAGAATAACTTAAAACCCTGTGCGGTCTTATTTAATACGTTATAGAAAGAATCTCCTATTTATTTCCTTTTTCAAATTATTTAAGCATTCTACTATTAAAAGTAATTCGAGTACAAATTGAGGTGATCTAAACCGAAATCCGGAATATGTTATAATAGCAATTAAAACGGTAGATAGGATAAGTGAAATGTTTAATGCTCTTACTAAATCTGCCCCTCTAAATAGTAGAAAAATAGACGCCAGCAATGCTAGTATATGAAAACTTACTCTTCCTGTTTCCAGTATTCCTGGTTTTGGAGTCTCTGCTAAAGGATTAAAAGCACTTTTTAATTTCGTAAGAATTATAGGCACAATCAACTTCTTATTCTCTTTTATAAATTGTACGACCGAATGACTATATTGTTTTGAGGCATCAATTTCATTTTGAACATTTACTTCCTCCCCCTCTTTTAACACCAAGCCCTCATCTGCCAGATCACCTTGGGTATTTGTATGAAGTTGTGGTACTTCTTTATTCCATCCTTTTGCCATAACCGCTCCTGAAGAAGTTGTCATTATTAATGAATTTGTTTTAGAACTATTGCATTTCTTATTGGCCATAGTGCTACGATGAATAGAGAAATAACAGAAGAAATGATAAAATGTTTAGTTTGTATTTGCTTAGATAAGACAAGCATTAAGTAAATTGTAAAAGGCAAGAAGATATAATACGGATGAGATAAAATTACTAATGCCCCCGTTAATCCCAATAATGCAAAACCCCTTGTATTCTTTTGACATTTCAAAAGATAATATAGAAATACAGTTATTATAAATAAAGTTAAAGGTTCTACCAGGAATACTCGGCCATAAATCTGGTAAACCGGACTAACCGAATAAATAAAAGCACCTATTAAAATATACCATTTGTCATATTCTAGAAGCCGTAGTATTTTATAAAACAACCCAACGCCAATAAGATGTATAACAACTTTGAATATTAAAATATATAATAACTTATAGCCAAATATCAGGAAAACAAATGCAATAAGCCCAGG
Source organism: Leeuwenhoekiella sp. A2 (assembly GCF_047946655.1). Taxonomy (GTDB): domain Bacteria; phylum Bacteroidota; class Bacteroidia; order Flavobacteriales; family Flavobacteriaceae; genus Leeuwenhoekiella. The sequence continues at coordinate 2,586,268 of NZ_CP172311.1, read as the reverse complement.
CCATAATGGAGGTCTCCAAGTGCTATGCTTTTTAAATTTATAAGATTTATTTTCAACGTTTCCATTCTGAAAATCATTCAATATGTGATCATCTGAATCCTCTGCCTTACCATAATATCCTGTCTTTGCAAGAACGGTACCTAATGAAATATAATCTAAAGCATCTCCACCTGCATTATACCTATTATTGTAACCCAACTTAAAGTTATATAAGAGACAGACGCAAGAAATACATGCGCAAAGAATAGCAATATGATTGAATGAAATATTTTTAAACAAGGTTATATTGAGATAAGATTATATTTAAGAATACACCATAAAGCTCTAAAACCATCTTTCCAGTTAATTTTTTTCCCTTCCTCGTAAGTACGCCCATAGTATGAAATGCCCACTTCATAAATTCTAATTTTCGGGATTCTTGCAATCTTAGCGGTGATCTCGGGCTCAAAACCAAATCTTTTTTCTTTCAGCACTATCTTCTTAAGAACCTCTGCTTTAAACATCTTATAACAACTCTCCATATCAGTAAGATTGAGATTTGTGAACATATTACTAGTAAATGTGAGAAATTTATTTCCTACTGTATGCCAAAAAAATAAAATACGGTGTGGGTTACCTCCCATAAATCTCGATCCATATACGACATCAGCCCTTCCCAATAAAATTGGCTGAAGTAAAATATTGAATTCTTCAGGATCATACTCAAGATCTGCATCCTGAATTATAATAAAATCACCTGTCGCACTCTCTATTCCCTTGTGCAGGGCTGCACCTTTACCCATGTTATAAGGTTGATTTATAAGCCTTATATTGAATGAAGGGTACCTTTGTATAAATTGCTCAATAAGATTTACAGTATTATCACTAGAGCCGTCATCAACCACAATAACCTCCTTATTTATGGAATGTTTCAAATCTAAATTTAAAAGAACTTCTAAAAGTTCAACAATAGTGTTTTCCTCATTATAAGCGGGAACAAGAATAGACAGTGTTTTGCTCATGAATTATTTTAAACGACCTGGCAAATATATTAGATTTAGTAATGACATCATTTATTCATATTTACTGCGACATTCTGTAACAAAATCTCAATTTGATCTACTTATGCCCTATATTCGTTATAAATATTTTAGATGAATTTAATTAAGATTAGAGACATTAAAAGGGATTTCCCTTTAGGAAATGAGGTTGTAAAAGTGCTTAAAGGTATTGACCTCGATATAGATAAAGGAGAATATGTTGCGTTTATGGGTCCGTCAGGATCAGGAAAATCTACTTTAATGAATCTTCTTGGTTGTCTTGATACTCCTACTTCTGGCACCTATGTACTCAACGGCAGAGATGTTAGTGATATGTCTGATGACGAACTTGCCGAAGTTAGAAATAAAGAAATTGGTTTCGTTTTCCAGACCTTTAATTTACTTCCCAGAACGACCGCTTTAGATAACGTAGCTTTACCTATGGTTTACGCAGGTTACTCTAAGCCAGATCGCAGAAAGCGTGCAGAAGAAGTTCTTACAGACGTTGGCCTGGCAGATCGTATGGATCATAAACCTAACCAGCTTTCAGGAGGACAACGTCAGCGTGTGGCTGTAGGGCGGGCACTTGTAAACAAACCGTCTATTATACTTGCAGATGAGCCTACTGGTAACCTCGATTCAAAGACATCTGTAGAGATAATGAGTTTATTTGATGAAATTCATGCAGCAGGAAATACAGTTATTTTGGTAACGCATGAGGAAGATATTGCAGAACACGCCCACCGTATCATAAGATTGCGAGATGGTTTAATAGAAAGTGATGAGCGCAATCCCCACTAGTATCAATTGCAGTTATTACCTATTCTAAAAAATTATATCAAATAGACATTAACAATTTCAGTTATACCTATTTTTGCCGGTAGATATAAAGAATATGAAAATTGTTGTTTCCCCGGCAAAATCGCTCGATTTTGAATCAAAATTACCTACTAATCGTGCCACACAGCCTATTTTTCTAGATCAGGCCGAAATTTTAAATAAGAAGCTTGAACGCAAAACTAAAGCTGAAATCTCAGAGCTAATGAGTATTAGCGATAAACTTGCTGATCTCAATTACCACCGTTATAAATCTTTTACAACACCTTTTACAAAAGAAAATTCGCGCCCCGCTGTTTATGCTTTTGATGGCGATGTTTATAGTGGTCTTGACGCCTATACCATCCCCGTAAAAAAGCTTGACCTTTTACAGAATACGTTGCGTATTCTTTCCGGACTTTATGGTGTATTGAAACCTTTAGACCTTATGCAACCCTACCGTCTGGAAATGGGGACTAAATTAAAATCAGGCAAAAATGAAGATTTATATGATTTTTGGGGCGAAAAAATAACCAAAAAATTAAATGAGGAATTGGCTGATGATGAGATTTTCTTAAACTTGGCTAGTCAGGAATATTTCAAATCTGTCAAAACAGATAAACTTAAGGTTCCTGTTATAACTCCTATTTTCAAGGATTACAAAAACGGTAAATTAAAAATCATTTCTTTTTATGCCAAAAAAGCCAGAGGCTCTATGGTACGCTATGTTATTGACAAAGAAGTAAGTTCTATAGATGAACTAAAAGGTTTTGATTATGACGGCTATGGCTATAGCGAACAATACTCAAACCCAGATAAAAATGAATTTGTATTTGTAAGATAAAACGCCGATACTGGCATTTTAAACCTTTATCTATATTTATAGCGTGACATCTCGAAAATAGACAGGCCTAATAAGATATGGATGACTATAAAGTCAATCTTCCTAACTATCCTTCTACAAGATTGTCTTTTGATGAAGATTTTTGCTCCTCTGCACTTAAGGTCTTTGTAGAATTTTGTTTTGTGGGCACATCGGCTACTGTGGCTTTCTTAGAATTGCGTTTTCTTCTCTTACCATAAGAACCAATATGTATTTTACCTCTCCTGGTTTTTATATCTCCTTTTCCCATAATTTTTAACTTTCTTAAAATTAAATAATTACCACTTTTAAAACCTAAAAAAATTGCTAAAAAATCGGGTAAAAAGCATAAAAAAGCCCCTACTTAGGGGCTTTTTTAATGTATGTATTTAAAATTTACTTTACATCCATCAATTCTACGTCAAATATAAGTGTAGCATCTGGAGGAATAACACCACCTGCACCACGACTACCGTAACCTAAGTTAGAAGGAATTACAAAGCGAGCTTTATCACCTACTTTTAAAAGACCTACACCTTCATCCCATCCTGAAATTACCTGACCCACGCCCAATTCAAAATCTATGGGTTGGTTGCGCTTGTACGAACTGTCAAATACAGTACCATCTGCTAACTGACCTTTATAATGTACAGAAACAACTTTACCTTTTTGAGCTTTTGCTCCACTACCCTCTTGTATGATCTGGTAACGCAAACCGCTATCTGTAACTTTAAAACCTTTAGCTATTTTATCTAGTTCTTCAGCTTGTTTTGCTTTCTCCTCAGCTAGTCTTTTCTCGCGTGAGCCTTCAAAAGTGCGAAAAGCCTCAACAGAATTCCATTTTTCAGCTTCTTCTCCTACTCTTATGATTTCAACCTTGTCCATAGTATCACCCTGCGCGATAGCATCAACAACATCCTGACCTTCTACAACATTTCCAAAAACTGTGTGCTTATTATCTAACCATGGTGTAGCCACATGTGTGATAAAAAACTGACTACCGTTAGAACCAGGACCAGAATTTGCCATAGAAAGTACTCCGGGCGTATCATGTCTCAAATCCTGATGAAACTCATCATCAAATTTGTAACCGGGATCTCCTGTGCCTGTACCTTTAGGATCTCCTCCCTGAATCATAAAATCAGGTATAACCCGGTGAAATTTGAGTCCGTTATAAAAAGGTTCTCCTTGTGGTTTAGCAGAATTTTCTAAATTCCCTTCGGCTAGTGAAACAAAGTTCCCTACCGTTCCCGGAGTTTTGTCGTGAGTAAGTTTGATTAAAATTTCGCCTTTAGGCGTATGAAATTTCGCGTATATTCCGTCTTGCATGACACTATTTTAAAATTGAGTGACAAAGGTAAGCCTTATCTGTAAAGGTTAAAAATTAGTATTAATTTTCATTGCCTTATGGCGAAAAGAAAAAGCACCTCGTATATAAGGTGCTTTTATAAATTTATGGGGAGTTCTAATTAATTAGCGACCTCGCTTATAAATTTAATACGGTACAATCTCAATTCCTCGTCATCATAATCGCCGTCAAATTCTTCCATAGCATCCTCAATTTTATCAGATTCAGAATCGATAAAATATTCATGAAGTTCTTCTTGCTGATCTTCGTCTAAGATCTCATCAATCCAATAATCAATATTAAGTTTTGTGCCGCTGTAAACAATAGCTTCCATTTCCTTAACAAAATCTGTCATTTCAAGACCTTTCGCCGAAGCGATATCATCAAGCGGAAGTTTACGGTCTACATTTTGTATAATATAGAGCTTAAGTGCGCTATTAGAACCCGTAGATTTAACTACAAGATCGTCTGGTTTTATAATATCATTATCTGCAACATATCTGGTGATAAGATCTATAAATTCTTTCCCGTATTTTTTAGCTTTGCCCTCTCCTACACCAAAAACATTAGACATTTCTTCTATAGAAGTTGGGTATTTAAGCGCCATATCCTCAAGAGAAGGATCTTGAAAAACAACATAAGGAGGCACATCTTTTTTCTTACCTACTTTTTTTCTCAGGTCTTTAAGCATAGCCACAAGCTTGGGGTCTGCGCCCATGCCCTTGCCAGCTTTAACAATGCTATTATCTGCATTCTCGTCATACATGTGATCTTCTGTCATCATGAATGACTTAGGTTTATTGAGAAATTTAGTCCCCTTATCTGTCATCTTAATGACACCATAAGTCTCAATATCCTTTTTTAAAAAACCTGCTACTAATATTTGGCGTAAAAGAGCTTTCCAGTAATGTGCATCACGCCCTTTACCTATACCAAAGTAATCTTCTTTATCTGTCATATGTGATGATATGACAGCGTTTGCTTTACCTACTAAGGTATTAACTAGTTCTTTGCCTTTATATATTTCACCGGTTTTTTTAACAACCTCAAGTACTTTTACAACATCATCCTGCGCTTCATGCTTTTTCTTGGGATTGCGCACATTATCGTCAAGATCACCACCAGGCATGGTCTCATTATCAAATTCTTCCCCAAAATAATGCAGAATAAATTTGCGTCTTGACATAGAAGTTTCTGCAAAAGCGACCACTTCCTGCAGCAATGCATGACCTATCTCCTGCTCGGCCACAGGCTTGCCACTCATAAATTTCTCAAGCTTCTCAATATCCTTATAAGCGTAGTAAGCGAGACAATGACCTTCGCCACCATCACGGCCCGCACGACCTGTTTCCTGATAATAACTTTCTATACTTTTTGGGATATCGTGATGTATCACAAATCGCACATCTGGCTTATCGATACCCATACCAAAGGCAATAGTAGCAACAACAACGTCAACATCTTCCATAAGGAACATATCCTGATGTTTAACACGCGTTTTAGCATCTAAACCAGCATGATAGGGTACGGCAGAAATACCATTAACCTGAAGCACCTGTGCGAGTTCTTCAACACGCTTTCTGCTAAGGCAGTAAATAATGCCGCTCTTACCTTCATTTTGTTTCACAAAACGTATTATATCTGCATCAACGTCTTTAGTTTTAGGACGTATTTCATAGTAAAGATTTGGCCTGTTAAAAGATGCCTTAAAAGTATTTGCAGATGAAATACCCAGATTCTTTAAAATATCTTCCTGAACCTTTGGAGTCGCTGTCGCAGTAACTGCTATAATAGGAATATCATCTCCCAGGCGCTTAATAATCGTTCGCAGATTGCGATATTCTGGTCTAAAATCGTGTCCCCACTCACTTATACAATGCGCTTCGTCAATCGCTACAAATGAAAGCGTATGTTCTCTCAGGAACTCTACGTTTTCTTCTTTTGTAAGCGATTCTGGTGCCACATACAGCAGTTTTGTAATACCGTTAGCAATATCTTCTTTAACCTGTTTTATTTCGCTTTTGTTCAAAGAAGAATTCAAAACATGGGCAATACCATGCTCATTAGATATACCCCTAAGGGCATCAACCTGATTCTTCATAAGAGCAATAAGAGGGGAAACCACGATCGCAGTTCCTTCTTGTATAAGAGCCGGCAATTGATAACAAAGTGACTTCCCGCCACCCGTTGGCATAATCACAAAAGTATGATGCCTGTTAACTATACTTGTAATTACCTTTTCCTGAAGGCCTTTAAACTGGCTAAAACCAAAATATTTTTTGAGTGCGGCGTTTAAGTCTATTTCTTCTGAACTCATTAATCCTTATTCAATTTTGCATACATTTGCAATCTAAATATACTAATTTCTTTAGGACATACAAACGGCATAAATACTTATCTCTTGAATATCCACGAGCAGATCGTTATCAACGCTAAACGGACAATTACCATAGAAAATAAAGCCATCACTAACCTGATTGATCTAATCGATCAGGAATTTGCTGAGGCCGTAGAATTAATCTACAATTCTAAAGGCCGCATCATTTTAACCGGCGTAGGTAAAAGTGCCATTATAGCACAAAAAATTGTAGCCACCCTTAATTCTACAGGCACGCCTGCCATTTTTATGCATGCTGCAGATGCTATTCACGGTGACCTGGGTACAATTTTAAAAGACGATATCGTAATCTGCGTTTCTAAGAGTGGTAACACTCCAGAGATAAAAGTTCTCGTCCCGTTTATCAAAAACAATAATAATACCATAATTGCGATAACATCTAATCGTGACTCATATTTAGGTAAACAATCAGATTATATTTTGCACGCTTACGCGGAAAAAGAAGCATGCCCGCACAATCTTGCTCCCACTACAAGTACCACCGTACAACTTGTGATGGGAGATGCATTGGCAATTGCTCTTCTTGATCTTAGAGGTTTCTCTACAAGCGATTTTGCAAAGTACCATCCTGGTGGTGCTTTGGGTAAAAAATTATATCTGCGTGTTAGTGATCTTTTAAGTTTGCATGATAAGCCAGAAGTTGCACCGCATACATCTATTAAAGATGTAATTATTGAAATTTCTAAGAAAATGCTTGGTGTTGCTGCTGTTTCAGAAAACAATAAAATCGTAGGAATCATCACAGATGGTGACATACGCCGTATGTTAGAGAAACATGATGTACTTAGCGGACTGACTGCAAGTGACATTATGAGCAAAAACCCTAAATACATTAACGATACCGCAATGGCCGCAGAGGCATTAGAGATATTAGAAGAGAATAGTATATCGCAACTACTGGCAATAGATAATAACAACAATTATTCTGGTGTGATTCACATACATGATTTAATAAAAGAAGGAATACTATAATGGCAAGAAAAAAAACAAGTGAGCAACATGAAATGTCCTTTTTGGATCATCTTGAAGAATTACGCTGGCACTTAATAAGAGCTACACTTTCTGTTGTAATTTTAGGAGTACTCATCTTTATCTTCAGAGATTTTGTGTTTGAAGAAATCATCTTTGCTCCCGCAAAACCTGATTTTATTTCTTACGATTTTCTCTGCAGGATGGCTCAGGTTTTTGGCTCTGATAAAGGTTGCGTAGAAGAAGAAATGAATTTTATAATTCAAAACCGAACCATGGGCGGGCAGTTTAGTGCCGCTATATGGACTTCTATTATTGGTGGTGTTGTTCTGGGATTTCCATATATAATGTATGAATTCTGGAAGTTTATTTCTCCCGGTCTTTATGAGAATGAACGCAACAACTCACGCGGATTTATCGTGATCTCATCACTGCTTTTCTTTCTTGGTGTTTTATTTGGTTTCTACATCATTGCTCCTTTATCAATAAACTTTTTAGCCAACTTCACCGTGGGTAATGAAGTTAAAAATGAGTTTGATATAGATTCTTACATCGGTCTGGTACGCTCTAGCGCATTGGCAGCCGGTCTTATTTTTGAACTTCCTATCATCATATATTTCTTTACTAAAATTGGCTTGGTAACACCGCAGTTCTTACGTAAATATCGCAAGTACGCACTGGTGATCGTATTGATTATTTCGGCTATAATTACTCCGCCAGATATTTCGACACAAGTAATTGTTTCAATCCCTATTTTAATATTATATGAAGCAAGTATTCTTATCTCAAGTTTTGTGATGAAACAGGAAGAACGCAAATTAAAGAAGGTTCTAAAAAAATAACGCTATACTTTTTAGTTTAAAAAATATGTCTAAGAATACCGAAAACCCAGTACAAGAATTTAATGATTATCGTTCTAAGATGAACGATAAGATCCTGGCTGATAAAAACAAGATCATAAACCGTATTTTTAACCTTGATACTAACGCTTTTATGCCGGGCGCGCTTGATGTAAAAACTAAAGAACTTCTGGGTCTAGTTGCATCAACTGTTCTACGCTGTGATGATTGCGTAAAATACCATCTTGAAAGCTGCTATAAAGAAGGAATTACCAAAGATGAAATAATGGAAACCCTGAGCATAGGCACATTAATAGGCGGTACAATTGTGATACCTCACCTAAGACGCGCTTATGAATTCTGGGAGGCATTAGAAGAGCAGGAAGCATAGTACGCCAGAAGTTTGGTGCAATACTTGATAAACCTATTACATGAAATTACGAGCAGAGAATCTGGTAAAATCCTATAAAGGCCGCCAGGTCGTTAAAGGCATTACCGTAGAAGTTAATCAGGGTGAGATTGTAGGTCTTTTGGGTCCTAACGGTGCCGGTAAAACTACCTCGTTTTACATGATCGTAGGTCTGGTTAAACCAAATGGTGGTAACATCTTTCTTGAAGATAAGATCATTACGAAATATCCCATGTACAAGCGTGCACAAAATGGGATAGGATATCTGGCCCAGGAAGCTTCGGTATTTAGAAAACTGAGTATTGAAGATAATATTCTTAGCGTGCTTCAGCTAACAGACCTGAGTAAGAAAGAGCAACACGCAAAAATGGAAGAACTTATAGAAGAGTTCAGCCTTGGCCACATTCGTAAAAGTCGTGGTGATTTACTTTCTGGTGGTGAGCGCAGACGTACTGAGATTGCTCGTGCCTTGGCCACAAACCCCAATTTTATTCTTCTTGATGAACCGTTTGCAGGTGTAGATCCTGTTGCTGTAGAAGACATTCAGCGTATTGTCGCCCAACTAAAGTCTAAAAACATAGGTATTTTAATCACAGATCACAATGTACAGGAAACTCTTGCCATTACAGATCACACCTATCTTATGTTTGAAGGCAGCATTTTAAAGCACGGTATCCCTGAAGAACTTGCCGCAGACGAGATGGTGCGTAAAGTTTATTTAGGCCAAAACTTTGAGCTGAGAAAGAAAAAACTTTTTAGCTAAGCGAAAAAAATATAAAACTTCACCAGATTCAGTGAGTAGAAAGTGAGTCAAAAAGTGTGGTCTTTTGGCCGTTTTTTACCACGTTTTGGTAGATTTTTTCCAGCTGACCTTTAACTATCCTATCGGCTGAAAGTTCTGGAAGATCATCAATTTTAAACCAGCCAACATCAAGAATATCAAAATTAGGATCAATAATCCCTCCTTTTAATACGCAATAAAAAAAGATCTTATACACATAATGTGCTTGTGGCGGGTGCGGGTGGCAACGCTTGTCGTAAACGGCACAAATATGAACTGGCTCAACATGTAAACCTGTTTCTTCTTCAACTTCTTTTACTACAACTTCTGCCGGAGTCATACCAATATCTGCCCAACCTCCGGGCAGTGTCCACTTGCCATCAACTTTTTCTTTAACCAGTAAAATTTCCTTTTGCTCATTCACAACAAAACCCCGAATATCGACCTTTGGCGTAGGATAATCGATCTCTGGCAGGTAAAAATCGTTGAGAACCTCAACCGGAGTTACACCTAAAGCACCTATCATAGTAACGGCAATTTCCTGCAACTGCTCATAACGTTCTGCATCATAACCTGTAGGATTAAAAACCAATCCCGTATCTGCTAATGATTTTACTTGTTTGGCAAGATTTAAAAGTGTTTCACTGGAAAGATAAGTTTGATTCATGCATGATTTTTTACTAAACTACGCATTCTTATTTCGTTTAAAACGAAAAAAATCAGCTTTTTCCTGCTAAAAATCGACCAAAAAGCTCAAAAAACTGCCCCACATGAAAGCCATCCATCAAAGCGTGATGCGCGTGTACAGAAACAGGCATTGATCGTTTCCCGTGTTCTTCTGTCATTTTTCCAAAGGCGATCTTAGGGCAACTATCTGGAAATGAAAAACTGCGTGCATGAGAAACCGAAGTAAAATCTACCCAGGGTATCGCAGAACAGTGAATCACATTTTGTCCCGAGGTTGAGGGATCAAGACCTTTTGTATGCTGCACACGCGTGATTTCTTCTTGTGCATGTACAACAAACTCTTCAAAGTCCTCAAAATATTTAATGTATGAAAAACCAAAGGTACCATCGGGCCTGTTTATTGTAGGCGATGCATCTACTCTGTCATAAATGTGAACCTGAGCGTCAATAATTCGGTATTTAAAAGGCTCTATAGTATTCACCGCCGCAAGAGCTTTATGCAGATAGAACAGAAAAAATGAATACCCGTTCTCTTTTGAAAGGCGATAAACTTCTGTACAATCAACACGCGCTGTTAAACCAAAAAAAGGTTCTTCAAATTTATTGTAAAACTCGAAATGCTCTTTGCGTGCCCAATTGTCTAAATCTAGTATTGTAGTCAAAAAAAGGAATTTATTGTAATTATTATTTTTTCACTGCAAATGAGATAATCACATACATCACAATGATTAATGGCACAGCTAAAAACTGAAGAAAAGCTAAAAGCAAAGCCGCAATTATCAGGAATATGTATCTCACTTTATTTTCGGCAAAGCCCCATGTCTTGAACTTAAGCGCAAACAAAGGCAATTCTGCATTGAGCAAATAACAGCTTAAAGCGGTAAGTCCTAAAAGAAACCCTTTATTAGAAATGATTTCTTCTACAACAGGATATGAATCATATATTAAAATCAACGGCAGACTTATTATCAATAAGGCATTTGCCGGTGTGGGCAGACCAATAAAAGAATCGGTTTGGCGCGTATCAATATTAAATTTGGCCAGCCTGTAAGCAGATGCTAATGTTATGGCAAAACCTAAAAACGGCAGCAGGCTCAACGACTCCCAGTGCAGCTCCTGCTCTACCCATTTCACACCACCTCCCCAGTTCTCGATGCGATGTAAAAGTTGATACATCACCATGCCGGGCACAACTCCACTCGTTATAACATCTGCAAGAGAATCAAGCTGCAGCCCAAGTTCACTTTGAGCTTTAAGAATACGTGCAAAAAAACCATCAAAAAAGTCGAAAAAAATGCCCAAAACCACCGCATAAGCAGCAAATTCCAGCCTGTTTGTAGCGGCAAAATAAGTCCCTAACATACCGCAGAAAAGATTTGCCATGGTAAAGGTGTTAGGAATATACCGGGATAATATCATATTTGAGTTTTTAATAAACGTTGCCGGGACAAGCTTCTCTGTTTAAATCCCAGTTGTGCGTAAAGATAATTTAAAATTACAGGCTTCATGGCCTAATTTAAATCTCAGCCTACAATATACCGCTTAAAATAAAGTTTAATTTGTAGAATTATTTGGGCATATTTGTCCTTAAAATCAACGCGGTTGAACAAAAATTACGCGATACTACTTCTGTTATTTCTTCCTTTTATCGCGCAGGCTCAGGCTGTGCGCAAATATTCTAACGAATTTTTAAATATTGGTGTAGATGCAGCTTCTTTAGGGATGGCAAATGCCGTTGTTGCCAGCACAGGTGATGTAAATTCAGGGTATTGGAATCCTGCCGGACTTGTTAATCTGGAAGATAACGAGCTTGCGCTCATGCACGCCAGTTATTTTGCAAATATCGCCTTGTATGATTATGCAGCTTTCGCGAAAACTATCGATGACGAGAGTACTGTAGCGCTTTCTCTAATTCGTTTTGGAGTAGATGATATTCTAAACACAACACAACTTATAGATGCTAACGGAAATATAGATTATAACCGCATTAGCCTGTTTTCTACAGCAGATTATGCGCTTACGTTCTCATACGCACGACGCTTACCTGTTGAGGGTTTAAATCTGGGTGCCAATGCTAAAATTATAAGGAGAGTAATAGGAGATTTTGCCTCTTCCTGGGGATTTGGTATCGATTTTGGTCTACAATATTCTGCAGGCGACTGGGATTTTGGAGTGATGGCAAGAGATATAACAACATCTGTTAACACATGGAGTATAGACGAAGAACAGTTTGCTACAATTAGCGATGCGGTAGAAGGTCAAAATCAGGAACTGCCTGAGACTATGGAAATCACGCTACCTAAATTACAAATGGGTGTTTCCCGCTCCTGGCTTATTCGTTATGATTACACCATAAAAGCCGAAGTTGATCTCCTCATGCGTTTTGCCCAGACTAATGATATTATCTCAAGCTCTTCTGTAAGTGCCAGTCCGGCGGTGGGGTTTGAGTTTGGTTATACAGATCTTGTGTTCTTACGTGCCGGTGTAGGTAATTTTCAAACCATCACCCAACTTGATGGCAGCGAGCGTACCGGTTTTCAACCCAATATTGGTGTGGGCTTTCAGTATAGAGGTATACATATAGATTACGCTTTAACAGATATAGGTGATCAAAGCGCTGCTATTTACAGTAATATATTTTCAGTAAAACTAGATTGGGAATTATTTAGATAGATCTGGCTTTGTCGCCCTTAGCATTTCACGTTTTCCCGGTGGTCCCGGTAATCGTTCTACAAGAAAACCTACAGATTGCATAGCCCTGCGTACGCTACCCTTTGCTGCGTAGGTTACCAGAACACCGCCTTCTTTTAAAGCCGTAAACATTAATTTAAAGATATTCTCTTCCCATAGTTCTGGCTGAACTCTCGCGCCAAAGGCATCAAAATAAATTAAGTGATGTTGATCTTGATCTGTTATCGTTTCAAAAGTTTGATGGCGCTTTTTTAAATTAAAGTTGGTCGTGATTTCTTCAGATTCTCCCCATGCAGCAGCGTGCATTTTCGCGAAAGCCTTCTCGTATTTATTTTCTCCCGTTAACTCAATATAATTAAGCTGTTCAATTTCATCTGCAGAAACAGGAAAAGCCTCTACACCTTCATAGTTGATTACAATACTTTTGTCATCTGCTGCTATACAAGTAAGAAATGCATTTAACCCGGTACCGAAACCTATTTCAAGAATATTGAGCTGCTTTAATGCAGATGTACTTATAAAATGATCAAGCCCCGTTTTTAGAAATACGTGTTGCGCCTCTTGTATGGCACCGTGCATAGAATGATATTGCTCATTCCACTCTGTGATCTGTATTGTCGTTGACCCGTCTGCGGTTTTAACTATTTTGCGCTGCAAACTACCTATTACCTATTTTAACCCCGTCTGCAACAAAAGCTAATGTGCGTGCAGGCTGAGTAATTTTTTCTATTTCTTCGTCGCTTTTACCTGCATCTTTAGCCAGATGTTTTTGCTCGTCTACAGGCACTTCTGCAATGTAAGCTCTGCCGTGAACGGTCACCTGCTGCTCTTCAATATCTTTAGGAACGAAGAACCCGTAATCTTTAAACTTGACCATTACTTTTTCAGTCGTACCAATGTCTACTTTCATCCAGCAACCTTTGGCTTTGCAAACATCTGCAACGGGACCTTGAAATGTTACGTTCACCGTGTCACCTACAGCAAGATTTTTATAGATATCGCCTACCTCAGGACCATTTAATGTTTTGACGTTTTTAAAATCTTCCCCATAAACCTGAGCTGGTTCTAACCGGGCGATTTCCTGGGAAACTTCAGGACTTGTCTTTTCTTCTTTTTCTTTACAACTAAACAGAAAAAGCACCGTAAAAACCAAAAGAAATGTATTTTTCATAACCGTAATCATTTAAAAATGATGGAGCGGGTAAAAATAATGATTTCTAGGCATGCTTGCTTAGATAAATTGATAAATTTGTAAGTTCAAAAAACTGTGTAAAAATGACCGAAACCTTGAAAATCACACCGATAAAGGAGTCTAAAATAAGTGCTGTAGATTTTGACAATCTATCTTTTGGTACTGTATTTACAGATCATATGTTTATTTGCGATTATAAGAATGGTGCATGGCAAACGCCTGAGATACTTCCTTATGGTCCTATGCAAATGGATCCTTCTGCCAAGGTTTTTCATTATGGGCAGGCGGTCTTTGAAGGTATGAAAGCCTACAAAGATGATGAGGGAAAAATATGGATGTTTAGACCTGATGAGAACTTTAAGAGAATTAATCGCTCTTCTGCAAGACTTGCTATGCCTGCTTTTCCTGAAGAATATTTCTTTGACGGGTTAAACCAGTTGTTGAACCTTGATAAAGAATGGATCAAGACAGGTATTGAGAACTCTTTATACATTAGACCATTTGTAATAGCTACAGAAAATGGAGTTTCTGCATCACCTGCAACAGAATATCGTTTTATAATCATTTGTGCTCCTGCTCAGGCATACTACAAAGGCAAAGTAAAAGTGCTCTTTGCTGATAAATTTAGTCGTGCTGCAGATGGTGGTGTTGGTTTTGCTAAAGCAGCAGGAAACTATGCAGCGCAATTCTACCCTACAGATCTTGCAAAGGAAAAAGGATACCAACAAATTGTATGGACAGACGCCAACTCTCACGAGTATCTTGAAGAAGCAGGAACGATGAATGTTTTCTTTCGTGTAAACGACACTTTACTTACTGCGCCTACTAACGACCGTATTCTTGATGGTGTTACGAGAAAAAGTATTATCGCTCTTGCGGAAAGAGCCGGAATTAACGTAGAAGTACGACCGGTGAAAGTACAAGAGATCGTTGATGCTGCTAAAAAAGGTGAACTGAAAGAAATGTTTGGCGCGGGAACTGCAGCTACGATCAATCCTATTGCCGGTTTTGGCCATAAAGATGAAGATTATGAGCTTGCAGATCTGGCAGATTCTTATGCGACCAAATTCAGTAAACAATTAAAAGAAATACAAGCTAATCTTGCCGAAGACCCATTTGGCTGGAGATATGAAGTACCTGCCTTATAAGGCATAAAATCAACTAAAAAGCCCGAAAAATCGGGCTTTTTTTATTCGTTTTCTATTATTCGTTTCAGTTCTGGTTTAAAATAATTAGGCCCTTTTAGAACCTTCCCGTCTTCTCTGTAAACAGGTTTACCGTCTTCACCCAGCTTACTCATATTACTACGCTGTATCTCTTCAAAAACCTCTTCTATTTTATCCTGCATCCCATGTTCAACTATGGTACCACATAAAATATAAAGCATATCAACCAGAGCATCTGCAACTTCTATAAGATCGCCCGCATTAGCTGCCTCAAGATATTCTTCATTCTCTTCTTTCATGAGATTATACCTCAACATATTTTTAGCCTTACCTAAATCGGCATGTGGTTTTTCATTGATTCCTAAACCAAATGCGGTATGAAATTCATGTACAGATGCTATCCTCTTTTTCATAATCTGCTATTATTTTAAAGTGTAAATTTGCTTAAAAATAAATAAAAATGTTCAGTACCGGCCAGTGGATCTTTGCCCTTTGTTTTCTAATTGCTTTTGTGATTTTTATCTCTTACAGTTACATTAAAGACAAAGGTCTCCACAAGAAATATTACAGAGGCAGTTTCTGGATTTTATTGGGATTTTTAGCGTTTATCGCTATTCTTTTTGGCATAAAGCTCTACTTAAAAGAGTAAGGAAACCAGCAATAACATCATTGTTAAAATTCTTATCTTAGCATTCTAACCCGCAGTATCGCATGAAAATATTAAAATACCTCTTCTTTCTTCTACTTATTGTATTCATCGCAGGGGCGATATATTTTGCCACAAAAGACGGCCATTATGAAGTTGAAGAAAGTCTGGTAATAGAAGCGCCCGTTGAAGTTGTATTTAAGAAAGTGAATGACTACCGCACCTGGGAAGACTGGGGACCATGGAAGCAGGAAGATCCTACAATGGTTTTCAATTATCCTGAAAACACCTCTGGAGAAGGAGCTAATTATTCATGGAATGGTAAAGATTCTGATGGTTCTATGCTTACAACAGAGGTAATAGAAAATTCTATCATCAATCAGGAAATAACTTTTGATACTCCCGCCGGGGAACGTAAAGCCACAGTTTACTGGATTTTCACTCCTGTTGAAAATGGAACCAAAGTGACCTGGGGATTGCGTGGGGAGCACACGATAACAGATAAAGCATACTTCACATTAACCGGTTACGATTTTGACCAGGAGATGCATACAATGTATCAATCAGGATTAGAAGGACTTTCAGCCTCAGTAAAGCGGGATATGGAAGTTTATTCTATAAAAATTGACGGTATAACGCAATACAGTGGTGGTTTTTATATGTACACTACTGCAGCCACAACTCGTGAAGCGATCACTTCTAAAATTGAGCAATTACTTAAAAAGGTTCAATTATATATGGAAGGTAATGAGATCACGATCGTAGGTAAACCAATGACTATTTATAATGAATGGGATGAAGTAAATGGTAATGCTATAATTTCATGCGGTTTCCCTACTACAACCCGTATTATTGTGCCAGATGACAGCGAAGTACTTTCAGGGTTTATTCCTGCTCAAACTGTATTAAAAACTACTCTTAAAGGAAATTATTCTAACCTTTATGAAGCATGGGGTCAAACTGAAGATTACTTATCTGATAATAATTATGAGGCTTCAGAAACGAGCCCACAATTTGAAATTTATATTACAGACCCTAAAATGCAACCCAATCCCGCTAATTGGGTAACAGAATTATACCAACCTATTAAAACTGAAGAAATAGAATGAAGCAGGTCCTCCTCGTATTTTTAGGAGGCGGAATAGGCAGTGCTCTGCGTTATTTAGTAGGCAGCTGGCTTAATAATCCACAAAACGGAATTCCTTACGGTACTTTTGTTGCCAACATTTTAGGAAGCTTAATAATAGGCGCAATACTGGGTTGGGCGCTTAAAAACAATACGCTGGGTTCTGGGGCGGTTTTAATACTTGCCACCGGCTTTTGCGGTGGTTTTACCACATTTTCAACTTTCGCTTATGAAAACCACCTTTTACTTAGATCTGGTGATTTTTTTAATTTTGCGCTATATACAATAAGTAGTATTCTATTGGGATTTGCCGCCGTATTTTTAGGAATCTGGCTGGCTCGTTATATATAAAGCACTAATTTATTGAGGAGTCATTTTATAGTAACAAGTACAACTCTAACACCAGTATACAATAATTTAATTTAACTACTAAGAATTAAATGGCACAGATTAACCCTCACATAAACTTCAACGGCAATGCCGAAGAAGCCTTTACATTTTACAAATCAATTTTTGGCGGAGAGTTTGTAAAAGTCATGCGTTTCAAAGAGATGTCAAGTCCAGAATACCCCGTATCTGAAAATGAAGCAAACAAAATAATGCATATTGCTTTACCTATCGGGAAAAACTTTCTAATGGCTAACGATGTTCCGGAAAGCATGGGATCTACTAATGAAAACGAAAACAGAAGTAAAATTTCAGTTAGCGCAGAAAGTAAAGAAGAAGCAGACAAATTATTTAATGGTCTTTCTGAAGGTGGGCAAGTTGAAGTACCTATTGAGCAAAGTCCCTGGGGTTCTTATTTTGGCATGTTTAGAGATAAATTCGGTATTGAATGGATGGTAGATTATGATCCAAACTATAACGGGGAAAAGGTAAAAGAATAAAGACAAAACCGCTTCAGCCTAACGATTAAGTTTTTTTGAGATTCTGCAGATTTTCTTCTGCCAGTATTTAGTAAAAACTGCGATCAATGCGCTTTAAAATCTTTAACGCCTGCTTCTACCCTAACCTGCAGGTCATTTACGGCAGGAGTTATGGGGCAACTGTATTTAGGACTATAAGCACAATAAGGATTATACGCTTTATTAAAATCTATAAAGATCTCATCACCATCAGGAATACGCATATCTATAAATCTGCCACCCCCGTATGAGCCATCACCACTGGTAAGATCTGTAAACGGAAGAAACAGGTAATCTTCATAACCGGGTTCTTTATACGGTTCTACAGATTTGTAGAGATTAAGCTTTAATTCTTTCCCCTTAAGGGTAAAATGAGCCTCACCATATTTAAAATACATAGGTTTACGATCTGTTGTAGTTGCCATTGCAAAAGGCTTTTCATCTGGCGTTCTCACAAATCTGGCTTTTACACGGTAAGTAGAATCTATATCATAAAATTCTAAACCGTGAAAATTCTCAAAATCTTCAGGGAGCAGTACAGTTGTTTCAGGAGAGCCATATTCTGCGTTTAATTCTGTTTGAAAATCGGCAATTTCACGGTCAAAATTGGTTGTTTTTTGCCCAAAAACAGCGCCCATTACCAGTAAGAAAATAATATTTAGATATAATTTAATTTTTACTGAAGACATGTAAATAGATTTTACTAGATTTATTAACTGAAATATTAAGAAATTTTCATCTTTTTTCCAGATTTAAATTACTGAAGTAAGACTGAATATTTCAGCCCTACTCTAAGGGTAAAAATAGCTAATATGTATAACGTCTCCACAACCTCGATTAAGTATCTCTTTTTAAAGAGACACCAGATCTATCGTGTTATGTGAGCATACTAAAATATCATCATAATCAAAAAGTCTGGCAATGTTTGCCAGACTTTCTTTTTTTCCAGCCAAAATGAAACATTTATTCAGTCTTTACTTAAAAACATTTAATGGTCTCTCAAGAGAGGTTTGGTGGCTTGCGCTTATAACATTAATCAATAGAGCCGGCGCGATGGTAATTCCATTTTTATCGCTTTATCTAACAGATAATCTTGAGTTTTCACTCGAAAAAGTGGGCTGGGTAATGACGTGCTTTGGTTTAGGTTCTTTATTTGGCGCATGGCTGGGCGGTAAACTTTCAGACAAAATAGGTTACTACAAAGTGATTATGTTCAGCTTGCTCAGCACAGGTTTGGGCTTTTTCGCTTTGCAGTTTATAACAAGTTTTGCGGGGATCTGCATTGGCTTCTTTTTGCTCATTGCAATGGCAGACGGTTCTCGTCCTGCATTTTTTGTGGCTCTTAGCGCATACAGCAAACCAGAAAATAAAACGCGTTCTCTCACTCTTATCAGGCTCGCTATAAATCTGGGTTTCTCTGCCGGGCCCGCTTTAGGCGGATTAATTATTACCGCGGTAGGCTACTATGGTTTATTCTGGATAGATGGGATTACTTGTATTTTAGCCGGTCTGCTACTTACACAAACCCTGCATCCTAAAAAGGCAAGAATCTCAGATAAAGAAGAATTAATTGAAAATCCGTTGCCGCCACATAAGGATAAATTGTATATAATCTTTTTGATAGCTCTGGCTTTGTTCGGGTTTATCTTCGTACAGTATTTTTCTACAGTACCGCTTTACTACAAAGAAATACATGGCCTGCGGGAAGAACAGATAGGTCTGTTACTAGCGCTTAACGGCTTTTTAATCTTTGTTTTTGAAATGCCTTTAATCGCTTTTCTGGAAAAAAGAAAATGGTCTTTAGTAACAAATGTGATCATTGGCTTAATGCTGGTGGGCACCAGCTTTCTTCTTTTTCTGGTGACGCCGTGGGCCGGAATCCTTGTAATTGGAATGATTATCGCCACTTTTGGCGAAATGATCGCATTCCCTTTCGGAAATTCATTTGCTTTAAGGAGAGCTAAATTAGGAAGACAAGGAGCTTACATGGGGCTTTACAGTATGTCATTTTCGCTATCGCATATTTTTGGTCATAACTCTGGTATGCAATTAATTGCAGCTTTTGGTTATAACAATACGTGGCTGGCGATGATCATTGTAATGGCGATTGCTTTTCTACTGCTGCGGTATGTACAGAAGAAATTAAATTCAGAACCTGTAACCGCTACAGTGTAATTATTGATATTCAGACTTGTAAAGGTAACGCTCAATTATTTGATTATAAGTGGGCGTGATGCGAATAACTTCTGTACCGGGAATACTATATAATTTTCTATAGTCTTTATAGCCCTTTTTTAGAAGTTCTTCCAGATAGAAGTATGCCGTATTCTCATCATTGTCTTCACTTGCCAGTTGAATAATATTGAGATAAGCAGGAAAGTAATTCGGCTTTATTATTGTTTTTAAAACATTTGGAAAAATCTTTTGACTGGCTGTTGCGGCTTTATTACTGTCAAGAGCTTCTATATATCTATCAACTGTTAAATCTATATAGCCCAGCATGCGCTTAGCTACTTTCTGCTCATAAGGTTTAGTAGAATCTTTAGCTACAGCCTCAAATCGTTGTACTTTTTCATCCCAATAACCCAGATTTTCAAAATTGGCCGTAACAACATCCTCATCAATAAAGTAACTCATATCATCAAGCAGGTAAGCTTCATCCATTAAGCCATTATTCTTATTATTCCGCTCCCTCTTAAATGCCTTCATTTTTCTAAGGTCACGTTGTATATCTCTTAAAGAATCAAGATCGTGCGAGTGCCTGTATTTATCTTTTAGCTCACCTAAAAAATCATAAGCAATGGTATAATCGTGCTTTTTTATAAGCGCATCTGCGGTAAGATAATCTCTTATAAAAGATGAATCGATATACTGCTGTGGTAATTCTTCTTTTACTCTTTCTGCTTGAAGTTGATGCAGTGTATTAAAACTGCTTGACAGATAATCAATATCAGGCCAGCCACCCTCTCCCGAATACTCGTACAATTTATTCTCAGATTTAAAACCAGAAAGCACGTCAAATACATTGACCATATCATAATACTTAGGCGATGTGTCCCCCACCAGGCCTATGTAAATTTCTTTTTTATACGTTATACGAGGATCGTTCTTAAAAAAGATATCATTAACAGCAAGAACTCCAGAGATATTAGTAATTAAAAATGTTATACCGCTCGCTACACGAGCGCCTTCATCAAGACCGGCTGTGTAGACATAATTGCTGTTTACCTTTATTTTCTTAAGCACATCTTCTATAACCCGCAGACCGTTATCAACATCTGCTTCAAGAGAGTCTCCCAATCTAACATTGGGCGAAGCAATTATAAAATTATCCTGTATCATCCCTGCCTTAAACATTCTGGATATGCGTACACCGTTACCTTCAGGATCAAAGACAAAAAGGGCAGGATACGCCTTAGACGGATCAAATTCTGAAGGAATATATAAAGTGTATGGAACCCTGAGGGAGTCTGAAGTTACCAGATCTGAATTAACAATTCCCTTTTTCAGGGTTATATTTTGAGCAGAAACCGCAAAAAATGATAGACCAAAAAGCAGAAAACAAATTTTATGCATATTCTTTTTATGAAAACATCAATCAAATAGTGTGCTACAATTTAAACATAAAAAAACCGCTTCTACAAGAAGCAGTTCAGATTAAAATATAGATTTGTAGATTTTTTAAGCTTCAACTTTTTGAGGATATTGCCCGTCGTTTTTCAAAAAACGGGAAAATAAGGCTACAACAAATAGGTCTGCAGCTATTAAAAATAATACTCTGGCTGCCTCTGTACCCCACAAATCAAAACCATAAAAACCGTAAAAACCTGATAAAAGAGCCAATATTAAAAAGTGTATGGTAAATCGTTTCATAGGTTGTATTTATTAGTATTTGATTAACTTATTGGTAAAACTAATAGAGTTTTCCTTTTTTCTCTCCTAACATTTTCCTAATTGCCATAAATTTAACGAGTTGAATATGCAAATGTTAAAATGAATTTACAGCCGATTTTACCACATAAATAGCCGATTTTCTTAGGCCTTTTGCCGGTTTTTAATTGGTCTACAGTTTGTATCTTTGCAAGGCAAATTGCAAATTATGAATACAGAAACTTTAGTAGCGCCCGTTCATACTCCTAAACCTAAATGGCTACGTGTAAAATTGCCTACCGGCAAAAAATACACTGAGCTAAGAAGTCTGGTAGACAAATACGATCTGCATACCATATGTACTTCAGGAAGCTGCCCCAATATGGGAGAATGCTGGAGTGAAGGAACTGCTACTTTCATGATATTAGGGAATGTTTGCACAAGATCTTGTGGTTTTTGCGGTGTAAAAACAGGAAGACCTGAAACGGTAGATTGGGAAGAGCCAGAAAAAGTGGCCAGGTCTATTAAGTTAATGCAAATAAAACATGCAGTTGTTACTTCGGTAGATCGTGACGACTTAAAAGATATGGGTTCTATCATGTGGGCAGAAACGGTTAAAGCCATTCGCAGAATGAACCCTGAAACAACTCTTGAGACCTTAATTCCAGATTTTCAGGGCAACACAAATAATATAGACAGAATAATTGCTGTTTCTCCAGAAGTAGTTTCTCATAATATGGAAACTGTAAAGAGACTTACTCGTGAAGTGCGCATACAAGCGAAATATGAGCGTAGTCTGGGGGTTTTAAAATACCTCAAAGATAACGGCATACGCAGAACTAAATCTGGCATTATGTTAGGATTAGGAGAGACAGAAGAAGAAGTTTTGCAAGTTATGAGAGACCTGCGTGATGCTAATGTTGACATTGTGACCATTGGCCAATACCTGCAGCCTTCTAAAAAACATTTACCGGTTAAGCAATTTATTACTCCAGACCAATTCAAGAAATATGAGACCTTAGGACTTGAAATGGGCTTTAGGCATGTAGAAAGTGGTGCGCTTGTGCGCTCATCTTACAAAGCACAAAAACATCTTTTATAATATATAAATTCCTGTAATGGAAAAAATCAAAATCGGTATCAACGGTTTTGGAAGAATAGGCAGACGGCTGCTAAGACTGCTGCATAATCATCCCTCTATTGAAGTACTTGCCATTAATGATATTGCAGATCCCGCAACACTGGCTCATTTATTTAAATATGACAGCATACACGGGATTTTTCAGGGACAAATAGAACATCGCAACGCAACAAGAGGCAATGAGTTTATAATTGATGGTCAAAAAATTGTGGTTTATTCTGAAAAAGAAATAGCTAATATTCCATGGCATTTATACGATCTTGATGTTGTTATTGAAGCATCAGGAAAGTTTAAAGAGAATATACAACTTGAGCAACATTTGCAAGCCGGTGCAAAAAAAGTGATTTTAACCGTTCCTCCTCAGGATGATTCTATTAAAACAGTTGTTCTTGGTGTTAATGAACATATACTCAATGGTGAAGAAAAGATAATTTCTAATGCCAGCTGTACTACTAACAATGCGGCGCCCATGATCAAAGTAGTACAAGATCTCTGCGGAATTAAACAGGCATACATTACAACTGTACACTCGTATACCACAGATCAAAGTTTACATGACCAGCCTCACAAAGATTTAAGACGAGCCCGCGCAGCTGGCCAGTCTATTGTGCCTACAACAACGGGAGCAGCAAAGGCACTAACAAAGATCTTTCCTGATCTTGAGAATGTTATTGGCGGCTGTGGGATTCGTGTTCCTGTACCTAATGGCTCTCTTACAGATGTAACTTTAAATGTAGAAAGAGAAACTACGATTGAAGAAATAAACAACGCCTTTAAAGAGGCCGCTGCCGGCCCTTTTAAAGGAATAATTGAATATTCAGAAGTCCCACTTGTATCAATCGATATCGTAGGAAACCACCATAGTTGCATACTTGACGCGCAAATGACTTCAGTGATAGGGAACCTGGTAAAACTTATAGGCTGGTATGATAACGAAACTGGATACTCGAGTAGATTGATAGATTTAATTTGTTATGTTTGCGTAAAGCATTAATGAAAAATTTAAGTATTTTTAACAAATTCTATATTTTCGTTTTTTAATCAATTTATATTGAATGTTCGCTAAAAGAACGCTTTTCTTAGCTTTACTTTTATTAGTTACAATCTCGTACGGACAAAATAGTCCTAAGGAAATCGCTTCTATAAACTCAAGAATTGACTCTCTGTGTCGCGTTGCCGGCACTGATATTCAGGAAATGAATTACGAGTCATCCCTTCAAAATCTTGAGAGTGCACGACAGTTATCCCAATCAGTAAATAATAAGAACAGAATAGGTCTTACCAGCAATTATCTGGCGCAGGTGCATTTGCAATTAGGCAATTATGAACAGGCCGGAGTAGAATGTCTTGAGGCAATAAACATACAAAGATCTATTAACGATACACCAGGGCTTGGTAGTAGTTATCTCACCGCTGCACAAATTCAGCTTAAGCTGAATAATAATGATAAAGCTAAAGAATATCTTGATCAGGCAGAGTTGATTTTTGAAAAACTTGAAGATCAATTTCATCTCGCTACAACTTTTCTGTATCAGGGCAATCGAGAACTGGCAGCTAACAATCCCGAGCCTGCAATTATAAACTATAATCGCGCTCTTAGTATTTTTAATAAAGAGGGCAAAGATGAATATCTACGATCAAAGGCAGCACTACAAAAAGGGAAAGCACACGCAGAGCTGAGCCAATATGACATGGCTCTTATTGCCGCAAATATGGCTCATGATGTAAGTGTTAAGAATAAATACCCTCACATTGAAGTAGAATCTCTGGAGCTATTAAGCAACATTGCTTCGGTAAATGGAGATTATGAAAAAGCATTTAATGATCTAAAAGAGTACAACGAGAAGAACGCCGAATATTTTGGCAATAATGCCAATGAAAATCAAAACACTGTTGTTATTACTAATGCGCTGGAGACAGATACCTTAATGACACCAGACAATTATGAACCATACAACACAAAGGCAAATAAGCTCACAAGTGTTCTCGTAATTGCTCTTTTCACATTATTATGTTTACTGGCTCTTTCTCTTTATAAGAACAATAACTTAAGAGCTAAGGCTAACGAATTACTACAAACCAAGAATACTGAACTATTCATGGCTAAGGAGAATGCAGAAAAAGCTTCGGTTGTTAAAGCGCAATTCTTATCTACTATCACGCATGAATTGAGAACTCCTATGTATGCTGTGACTGGTTTGACGCATCTCTTATTGCATGAAAATCCCACTCCAGAGCAGAAAAAACACCTGGATTCACTTAAATTCTCAGGTGAGTATTTACTTTCTTTAATCAACAATATCCTAGATCTCAATAAGCTTGAAGCAAACAAAGTTGAGGTTGAACAAACCACTTTCAATTTACGCAAACGAGTAGACGATGTGATTTTTGCTCTTGACAGATCAGCTCAGGAAAAAGGCAATCAACTCGTTCTCGAATTTGAGAAAGACATACCAGATCAGATTATTGGCGACCCTTTAATGATCTCTCAAATTCTTATAAACCTGATTGGTAATGGAAATAAATTTACCCGTGATGGCCAGGTTATTGTACGTGTACAGAAGATAAGTGAGAATTCGTCTCAGGTTTATTTACATTTTGAGGTTGAAGATACTGGTGAAGGTATAAGCAAGAAAAAGCAGAAGAATATTTTTCAGAATTTCACACAGGGTTCTGTACAGATCAACAGAAAATTTGGCGGTACAGGCTTGGGGCTGTCAATTGTAAAGCGCCTGCTAGATCTTCAAAACAGTAAAATAGAACTCGAAAGCACACTGGGTAAAGGTTCAAAATTCTTTTTTGACATAAAGTATAATCTTACTAAGGATGCATCTAACCAAAGAAATATAGAGAAGGTGTACGATATAGATTATGCAGCATTAGAAGGTCGTAAAATACTTGTGGTAGAAGACAACAAGATAAACCAGATGATCACACGCAAGATCTTAGAAAAAAATAAGATGGAATGTGAAGTTGCAGATAATGGTGAGATTGCTATCGAAAAAGTACGCTTTGAAGCTTTTGATCTTGTCCTGATGGATATTCACATGCCGGGAATTAGCGGTATCGAAGCAACACAAAAAATACGCGAATTTAATAAAGACCTTCCTATTCTTGCATTAACAGCCGTTACTATTGATGAGAATATAGACGATTTTTATCTGGCCGGCTTCAATGATATTATCCCTAAACCGTATAAAGTAGAAGAGTTCTTTTCTAAAATACACACTTCATTAAAGCGCAAGAACGTCATTATTTAATGCTCTAAAAAGCTCACTTTGGCTGACTACTATTTTGAAAACTCATTTAAAAATCCTCTTATTTGAGCTGAAAATCGGTCTTTTTCTTCTAAAAATCGCATTTCTATAGGGAGATAATAGAGGGTTGCATGCTTAAATTTTCCTTCTAGACGCATATAATCTTTCTCTGTAGTTAGAATAACCTCACGCTTATCAAGTTCGTTAATTTCCTTCTCTGTAAAGTTGTGATGATCACTAAATTCTACATGCTCATAACGTAGCATATTTTCATCTAAGTAATTAAGCAGCGGCGCAGGATTAGCAATACCTGTAACGAGCGTAAATGAGGATGGTAATTCATTTAAATCAATAGATGAAGCGCCATGCAATTTTACGCCGTACGCAATGGTTGAAAAGTATACAGGCGCAGAAGAATATTTTCTAATTTTTGTGCCGATTTCACCCTTCTCCACCTCATTTAAAGTTGATGGGCATTTAGTAACTATAATACAATCGGCTCGCTTTGCACCCTTGCGCGACTCTCTTAAATTACCCGCGGGAAGAATAAAATCACCATAAAACATAGAATCATATGCGCTCAGCATGATAATAAAACCGGGTTTTACCTTGCGATGCTGGTACACATCATCAAGGACTATAATCTCTGGCTTCGGATTCTTATTTCGCAAAAGCGAAATACCATTTCTTCTGTCTTCATCAACAGCAACGTAGACTTCTTTAAACTTTTTAGCAAATTGCAACGGTTCATCGCCCGTTCTGTGCACTGCGCTATCTGGTGTGACATCCAGATAACCTTTCGTTTTACGGCCATAGCCCCTACTTAAAGTTGCTACTTTATAATTATCGCCTAATAAGCGTAAAACATATTCTGTCATGGGTGATTTCCCAGTGCCACCTACAGAAAGATTCCCAATACCAATTAAAGGAAAATCATAAACCCGGGAAACCAGCCAGCCTTTGTTGAATAAATAATTACGCACACCGGTAATTGCTTGATATATTAGCGCAAATGGAAAAAGTAATTTCCTCAAGTTGTTCATGGCAACGAAGGTATAATTTTTATCTTTACTTTATAATTGCATCCATGATCGTAAAAGATATAATAGACGCTCTAGAAGAGCTGGCACCTCCCGCTTACGCTGAAGATTTTGACAACACCGGTTTGCTTGTAGGGGCAAAAGAATCTAAAGTTACTGGCATTCTCGTCACACTTGATACACTCGAAAAAACAGTAGAAGAAGCAATTGCTAAAAACTGTAATCTTATAGTTAGCTTTCACCCCATTATTTTCTCTGGGATCAAAAAACTCACAGGTAAAAACTATGTTGAGCGCGTCATTCTAAAAGCGATAAAAAATGATATTGCTATTTACGCAATTCATACTGCACTTGACAATCTTCCTAACGGAGTAAGCAAAGGCATGGCTGATGCTTTACAATTAAAAAATCGTGAAGTACTAATTCCTAAAAAAGGAATTATAAAAAAGCTTACCACTTACGTTCCAAAAAATGAAGCCATTGCTTTACGTGACGCCTTATTTGCTGCAGGAGCAGGAAAAATAGGCAATTACAGTAATTGCAGTTTTGTAACTAAGGGAAAAGGAACTTACAAAGGTAATGAAGACAGCAACCCTACTGTAGGCGAACGCAGACAGTTACAGCAGGAAAAAGAGGTGCAACTTAATATCACTTTTGAAGATTATAAAGAATCTCAAATTTTAAACGCTCTTTTTAAAGCGCATTCTTATGAAGAAGTAGCTTATGAAGTGACAACTTTAGATAACAAAAATCAAAATGTGGGTATGGGTATGACTGGCATCTTGCCAGAACCTATAGATGAAATGGTATTTTTAAGACATGTGCAGAAAGCTTTTCATGCCAAAGGTGTGCGTCATACAGAATTATTAGACAGACCGGTTAAAAAAATAGCCGTTCTAGGCGGTAGCGGAAGTTTTGCAATTGATGCAGCAAAAGCAGCTGGTGCAGATGTATTTATCACTGCAGATCTAAAATATCACCAGTTTTTTCAGGCTGAAGAGCAGATTCTTTTAGTAGATATTGGGCATTACGAAAGTGAACAATTCACAAAAAATATTCTTACTGACTATCTTACGAAAAAATTTACTAATTTTGCAGTCATTTTATCAGAAGAAGATACCAATCCCATTAAGTATTTATAAGTATGGCAAAAAAGACAGAAGCGAGCGTAGAAGATAAGCTCAGAGCACTTTATGATCTACAATTAATTCATTCACGTGTAGATACAATAAGAAACGTGCGTGGAGAGCTTCCTTTAGAAGTTGAAGACCTTGAAGATGAAGTTGCCGGTTTAAAGACCCGTCTTGAGAAATTGGGTGGTGACCTTAGCGTTGTTGACGATCAGATCAAAGCTAAGAAATTACAGATTGAAGATTCTAAGACCTCAATTAAAAAGTATACTGAGCAGCAAAAGAATGTACGTAACAATCGTGAGTACAATTCATTAAGCAAAGAGATCGAGTTTCAGGAACTTGAGATTCAATTGGCTGAAAAGAATATCAAAGAATACAGAGCGCAAATAGAGCAGAAAAAAGAGGTTATAGAAACCACTAAAGAACGTCTGGCTGAGCGCGAAAATCACCTTAAACACAAAAAAGAAGAACTTGACGAGATCCTTGCAGAAACTGAGAAGGAAGAGCAGGAACTTCTTAAAAGAGGTGAAGATTTTGAAGAGCAAATAGAAGAGCGTCTTGTTAAAGCATATCGCCGCATACGTTCTAATGTACGCAACGGTCTTGCTGTTGTTGCTATAGAGCGTGGTGCTTCAGGAGGTTCATTTTTTACTATTCCACCGCAGGTGCAGGTAGAGATCGCAGGTCGCAAAAAGATCATAACAGATGAGCACAGTGGTCGTATATTAGTAGATGAGGATCTGGCTCGCGAAGAACAGGATAAAATGCAGGCAATATTCTCTAAAATCTAGAGCATTCAGCATTTACCGATATAATATTAGAAAGCCCCGCATAGGGGCTTTTTTATTGATGTTAAGTATCAATAGTTTAACACCTCCTTAATATAGCTGTGCTATACTATCTCCTAATTTTACTTGAATTTAAGCATCAAGTAATGAAATTACCCATAACGCTTTTTATAGCTGTATTTTTTCTCAATTCCTGTAAGAATAATGCTAATAATCATCAGGATCAAAGTACAGCCTATGCAGAGCCGGTGCAAACCCAGGCAGTAGATGGCTACAAAAGAGCCTATTTCGCCAGCGGTTGTTTTTGGTGCGTAGAAGCGGTTTTTGAAAGCCTCAAGGGGGTAAAAGAAGCAGTAAGTGGTTATAGCGGTGGCTCCGAAAAAAACCCTACATACAATCAGGTAAGTTACGGGAAGACAGGGCATGCAGAATCTGTAGAAGTTTTTTATGACCCCAAAGTTATTGATTATCAAACACTTGTAGACGTATTCTTTGGCTCGCAAGATCCTACTACTCCTAACAGACAGGGACCCGATAAAGGAAGACAATATCGTTCTATTGCATTTTATCAAAACGAAGAGGAAAAAGAAATTATACAGAACACGATTGACAGACTCAATAAAACTACCTACGATGGCGAGATAGTTACAGAGGTGGTTCCTTTTCAAAAATTTTGGAAAGCAGAAGATTATCATCAAAATTATGAACA
Source organism: Leeuwenhoekiella sp. A2 (assembly GCF_047946655.1). Lineage (GTDB taxonomy): Bacteria > Bacteroidota > Bacteroidia > Flavobacteriales > Flavobacteriaceae > Leeuwenhoekiella. Next base: position 2,556,476 of record NZ_CP172311.1, on the reverse strand, counting down.
ACATAATCCTGACAATCCATACATTCAAAATGTGTCAATACCCAGAATAAATAGATTTAAAGCTAAATTTCCAGAACTTTTAAAAGACAACGCTTCTCTACATGAGTAAAATTCCTCAAATAGCAATTATCCTTTTTGCCCTCACAACTCAGGCGCAACAGGATTTCTCTAAATATAAATGGAGAAACAGAATTCTGCTTTTTACTACAACTTCACTAGATAATGAGGATTTTAAAAAACAATGGGAATCTTTTTTAGATAAGCCAAAAAAATTAGAAGATCGCAATTTGTTGCTTTTTGTCTTATGCAAGGGCCGTATTTATGATCATGAACTAAAACCAGTTTCACATTTTGATGTAGCTGCTTTACGCAAATTATATAGTCTGCCTGCCACTCATGAAGAAGTAGTTCTCATTGGGAAGGATGGTGGTTCTAAATTCAAAAAATCTTATGTATTTGATAGCGCTCTCGTTTTTGAGAATATTGACAAAATGCCAATGAGACAAAGAGAAATGCGGGAAAATATAGACGACTAATATTGAGCATATAAAGCTATTTTTTAACGTTTCAGCCCGATTTTCATATCAATTCGGGCGTTTTTATTTCCAAAAAGGAGTTATTTCTTAACCTACATCAATAGAATTCGCAGTATTTTCTACTAATTTGTTCCAAACAAAAAAATAATTATGACAACAGATCAACCTTTATTACAATCATATAAACTTGGAGATTTAACTTTAAAAAACCGTCTGGTAATGGCTCCTATGACCAGGAGTCGTGCAGACAATGCAGACAGTGCCCCTACAGATATTCATGTAGAATATTATACTCAGCGCGCGAGTGCCGGTTTAATAATTACAGAAGGTTCTCAGGTATCTAAAAGAGCTGTAGGATATGTACATACAGGAGGTATTCATAATCAGGCACAAATAGATGGCTGGAAAAGAGTAGTTAAAAGCGTTCATGATGCTGGTGGCAAAATTTTTATTCAATTATGGCACGTGGGGAGAATTTCGCACCCAGATTTTCATAATGGTAAATTACCTTTAGCCCCAAGTGCAGTAAATCCTAATGCGCAATCTTATACGCCTGAAGGTTTTAAAGATACAGTTACTCCCAAGGCGATGAGCCTTGAAGAAATTGAAGAAACACAACAGGAATTTGTTCAGGCCGCAAAAAATGCTAAAGAAGCAGGTTTTGATGGTATAGAGATACATTCTTCAAACGGTTATTTATTTCATCAGTTCTTTAACACACTTGCTAACTTACGCGAAGATCAATATGGCGGCAGTATAGAAAATAGAACCAGATTCTTTTTTGAAACTTTAGATAAGGTTAAAGAAGTATGGCCAGAAAATAGAATTGGTATAAGACTAAACCCATCTCTTAATGGCACCTTTGGAATAGAAGGAACAGAAGAAACGATGCCTACCTTTGATTATATAGTTGAAAAACTAAATGCTTATAATCTATCATATTTACATTTATCTGAACCTTTTACAGATGTTAGTGCGATCCCCTTTTTAGAAAGTCACATTGCTAAAAGATACAGACCTATCTATAACGGTACGCTTATGATAAATGGAAATTTTGATCAGGAAAAAGGTAATGCGGTCATAGAAGCCGGAGAGGCAGATCTTGTTGCATTTGGTAAACTTTATATTTCTAACCCAGATCTAGCAGAACGCTTTGCCGCTAATGCAAATGTGGCAGCATGGGATCAGGATACCTTCTATACGCAGGGAACAAAAGGTTATACAGATTATCCCACCTACAAAGAACAAATGCAAAAAGCTTAAAGTATTCACAAGCTACACATAAATTTGTTTAATATTAACACATTATAATTAAACAATATATAATTTAGGGTCACTTAACTTTGACCCTTTTTTTATGCTTCATTTTTCCACAAACGATTTAGAAGGCCTCCCATCCAGATACAGAGCACATTTTATAAATTCCTGTACTGGTTTTAAGTCGGCTAATCTCATAGCTACTAAATCAAGTGATGACATTACTAATGTAGCAGTCTTTAGTTCTGTAACTCATCTGGGTAGTCATCCTGCACTTTTGGGTTTTGTGCTTCGGCCTAATACTGTAGAGAGGAATACGTATGACAACATTAAAAAGACTAACTTTTTTACAGTTAATCACATTAACCAGAATATTATTAAAGATGCGCACCAGACCTCTGCCAAATATGAAGGTCATGTATCTGAGTTTGATAAAATAGATCTGGATGAAGAATATCTTCATGGTTTTAGAGCTCCTTACGTAAAACAGAGCAGGATAAAACTTGGCTGCAGCTATGTCAATGAGTATTATCTAAAAGAGAACAACTGTCATTTCATCATAGGAGCCATTGAGCACATTTATATAGATAGAGCGATTCAGGCAGAAGATGGCTGGTTAAACTTAGAAAAAGCACATACGGTATGTGTCGCTGGTCTTGACGGTTATGCCCTACCGCAAATTCTCAACAGATTTACTTATGCAGAACCAGGTACTCAGGTTCAATCTATCTCTACAGACGGCTCTTAGTAAGAAAAGACGCTGAGCTTTTATGACTACAGCTAACCTATTGATAAGAAATCACTCTAAAAGCAAAAGAATTCTTAACAATCTGGCTAAAAATGCTAAAGAACGCCCAATTTTCTAAATTTTCCTGTTAAACCCTGTTAAGTAATCTTATCACATTTGAGAGTATCACTATATTTAATTAACTAATCAACAAAAACTATTTGACATGAGAGATATTATTTCGCTCATCATAGTCCTGCTTATTATAGGATGGCTGGTGGGATATTTTGGCTTCGGCGATGCCGTAGGAAGTTTAATTCACATTTTGCTAGTTCTTGCAGTAATAGGAATTCTTTATCGTCTGGCAACGGGGAGAAGACCTTAAATCAAACAAAAATTAATACTAACCTAAATTAAAACTACAATGAGAAGATTATTTTTAACCTTATTTACAGCTGGTCTTTTAGCAACAAGTTTCACCAGCTGCAGAGAAACAAACAACGCAGCAGATGATGTAGAGGATGCAGTAGATGATGCTGGAGACGCAGTTGAAGATGCAGTAGATTAAATTAGAAATAAAAAACCCGAAAAACCCGCTTCTTAGGCGGGTTTTTTGCTTTAAATACCCGATATTTTATGTGGAATCTGGATGATAAAACTGCTCTCGTTACAGGTGGAACAAAGGGAATAGGCCGCGCAATCGTAAAAGAGCTTCTTTCGCTTAAAGCGAAAGTGATATTTACGGCACGCAATAATGATGATATTCTCGCTTTTGAGAAGGAACTGCTAAATCAGGACCTCATCGCCTATGGTTTTTGTGGAGATGTGTCAAAAGAAGAAGATCTTAATAAGCTGGCGAACTTTGTTTCCCACAAGTTTGAAAAACTCGATATCCTGGTAAATAATGCGGGAATCAACATCAGGAAGAATGCTACAGCATATACCTCTGCAGAATATAGAAAAGTATTAGAAATTAATCTTATCGCTCCTTTTGAGTTAAGCCGAAAATTATACCCGCTTCTAAAGAAATCAGGAAAAGCTTCTGTAATTAATATCGCTTCTGTAGCGGCAAATCAGGATGTAAAAAGCGGTGCGCCTTACGGAATGGCAAAATCAGGATTGTTACAGCAAACACGAAGTCTGGCAGCAGAATGGGCTATAGATAACATCAGAGTGAATGCCGTTTCTCCCTGGTACACAGAAACGCCGTTGACAGAAGCTGTTTTTAATCAAAAAGACAGACTTGCTCATATAATCTCCAGAACACCTATGCAACGCGTAGCACAACCAGAAGAAATGGCGGGCGCCGTTGCATTTCTCGCCATGGATAAAGCATCTTATATAACAGGACAAAACCTTGTTGTTGATGGCGGCATAAGTATTTCTGCGTTATAAATCGTCTATTTATAACCCTGTGCCTGTAATTCAAAAAGCTCTGAGTACAACTTGGGTTCCTGCATAAGTTCATGATGAGTTCCCGTTTCAAGAATTTTGCCGTGCTCCAGAACCACAATACGATCTGCCATACGCACTGTACTAAAACGATGCGAGATTATTATGCTGGTTTTACCTTCAGTTAAGCCGATAAAACGCTCAAAAACCTCATATTCTGCTTTCGCGTCAAGCGCGGAAGTTGGCTCATCGAGTACCATAACTTTAGCATCTTTCATATAAGCTCGTGCCAAGGCCACTTTTTGCCATTGGCCGCCAGATAATTCCTGACCTTTTTTAAAGCGTTTCCCCAATTGTTGATCATAGCCTTTCTTAAATTGATCAACCACTTCTGATGCCAGACTTAGCTGTGCGGCACTGTCAATTTTACCCTGATCTTTAATCGCGTTTATGTCGCCTATGGCAATATTTTCACGCAGCGTAAATTCATATTTAAAGAAATCCTGAAAGATCACACCAAACATTTGCTGGTAATCCTGTTTTCTAAATCTATTTATATTGATACCATCAAGTAGTATTGCTCCTTCTGTAGGCTCATAAAACCGCAACATAAGTTTGATCAATGTTGTTTTACCCGCCCCATTTTGACCTACAAAAGCCATTTTTTCTCCTGCTTTAAGCGAAAAAGTAACCCCTTTAAGTACTTTTTTGGTGCTTCCGGGGTACGCAAAATGAAGATCGATTACTTCAAAGCCACTTTTAATTTTGGTAGGTAAATCGAGATATTCAAGGTCTTTATCTTCGACCTTTAAGTCTATAAAATCAAAATAATCTTTTAGATATAAAGCACTTTCGGTAATACGTGTAAAATTTGAAAAGAAGGTCTGTAAACTATTTCGCAACCTATTGAAAGAAGCAGAGAGAAATGTAAGTTCACCTATGGTTATTTCACCTACAAGAACACTGCGAATTATCACGATATAAGCAGCGTAGTAACAAATTACTCCCAGCGCATTAAAGCCGGCACTGTAAGTACTGCGCTTGATAGTAAGATCTTTATTGATCTTATAATATTGCTTGCTTAAATTACGAAAACGACTAGCTACAAAATCAACAAGACCAAATAATTTGATCTCTTTTGCAGTTTTATCGTTTGCACCTATGTACCGCAGATAATCGAGCTCACGACGCTCTGTTGTCCAGCTGCGCGAAATAGAATACCGCTGCCCGCTAAACTTGATCTCATTAATAAAAAGTGGAATAATACTTAGAGCCAGTAAAATTATAAGAAGCGGTTCAAAATATATTAAACCTGCGATTAAGGTAATTATAGAAATAACACTTTGTGCCTGGCCCAGCGCATTGCTCATTAAACTTACTCTGCCTTGCGTTTGCTGTCTGGCACGCTCAAGTTTGTCGTAAAACTCAGAATCTTCTAGCTGACTAATATCAATCTCGCTGGTTTTTCTTATCATCGTTTCAGATGACTTGATGTTATACAAATCCCCCAGTAAACCATCTGTAATAGAGATCAGCCTATTGATCAAATCTGAAATAATAGCAATCGAAAATTCAAGAATTACATAATTCCAAAGCTGTGTATAGTCTGGTGTAGTAGCCGCAATTTGCGCAATGATCTCATCTATAATTAATTTACCTACCCACAGAATGATTACGGGAGCAAATGCATTTATAAGTCTGCAGATTAGATTGACGAGAAATAGTGTTGCATTGGTATTCCAAACCTCTTTAAAGAATCGCGGTATATATCGCAACGCCTGAAACGAAGCTCTAATATTGGTGCTTTTCTTATCTTTTATACTGTCTAATGCCATTATTTAGCCTTTGTTCAAAATTAATCCAATTTCTTGTGGAAACATTGAGCTTGATGAAGTGTTCTCAAATAAGTTAGAAAGGCAAAGTCTCAACGCAAAAATGGATCTCGCCATTAAGCTTCATAAGAAATGTAAACAGGTTTTCTATTGTAGATCAAGACAAGTATAAAACTGAAGATGGAGCAGCCAAAAACTATATAGAACAGCGGCACAATACTTACAGTAACAAATCTGGTCACTAAAATACTGGCCAAAGAACCAAATATCATACTCAAACTACCCACTAAAGCAGAAGCACTGCCCGCCTGAACAGTGAAAGGATGTAAAGCCAGTGTGGTCACATTAGGATTTTGAAAACCGATGAGAAAAAGCATTAAAAACAGAACAGGATAGACAACCCAGAATTCTACAGCAATAAGATTAGATATTAGTCCTACCACGGTTACAATAGTTAGAAGAATTGTAGTCGTAAGTGTTATTTTCAATAAAGAGAATCGGCGTAATACTAGCCTGTTTAACTGACTTCCTAAGATCAAGCCAAATGCGTTACCGCCAAATATCCACCCAAAATGTTGCTCACTCATACCAAAATATTCAATAAAAAGAAATGGAGCGCTGGAGACATATGCTAATAGTGCACCTATTGTAAAACCACGAGCCATTGAGAAAATAAAGAACTCTCTATTTTTTAAAATGGAAATATACTCGAGAACCACAGCTTTAGGATGCAGGCTTGTAGAGCGATTAGGCTTTACACTTTCTGGCAGAATAAATGTGACATTAAATAACATGATCGCTGCAAAACTGGCAAGTATAAAGAATACTGCTTCCCAGTTAAAAAAACCAATTACTATCCCTCCTACTGTAGGCGCAATTATAGGCGCAACTCCCATAATAAGCATGAGCGTAGAAAGTACATCTGCCACTTGCTTCTTATCAAACAGGTCACGTACCATTGCCTTAGAAGCTACCATCCCAGATGATGCTCCCAGAGCCATAAAAAAGCGGGTAATTATAAGTACGTACAAGTTCCAGCTAAATGCAGCAATAAGCGCTGAAATGATATATAAACTCAGCCCTACAATGAGCGGTTTTCTACGACCATAACGATCCATTAGCGGGCCGTATGCCAATTGACCCAGCGCAATACCAATAAAGTAACTTGTTAAAGTAAGCCCTACCCTGCTAATATCTACATCAAACTCTTCTGCGACACTGGCAAAACCCGGCAAATACATATCAATTGAAAAGGGACCTATGGCAATTAAGGTTCCCAGAACAAGTACAATAACATTTTTAGATTTAGTTGTGTAGCGGTGCGTCATAGACAATTTATAAAACGCAAAATTAGAACAGCTACACGTAAACTGACTTTAAAAAGTGTTATTAATATGGTAAAAATCGGCTATTAAAGCAGCAAAATCGGCGATATTAAAGCGAAAAAATGACAGATTGATAACTACTGAATATCAATTATTTACAATAAATATATGAAGTTTAAACAGGCCTTAAAGAGATATTTCAGTTTAACTCTAAAAAAGAACCCGCTCCTTTTTGAAGAGCGGGTTTAAATAGTCAAAAAATCACATCTATTTATCAGGCCAATGCCGGTAGAATTTTAAAAAGCATATTGTACTCCTGTAGTAAATACTTCCTGTGCTTTTAACTGAACCCCATTTAAATCCTGATAAAGAGGATAAGCTAACTCAACTGAAAAACGCAGATCTTTAAGACAGCCTTTAGGGACGAAGAAATTTGCACCAAGACCTAAA